>NZ_JBKHKK010000003.1:0-368375 GCF_046546555.1 Pedobacter sp. JCM 36344 | reverse complement strand
GAGAAAAAGCAGATGGGCGGGATTTACGGGCTGAAATAAAGTCGCTCCATCTATCAGATGGAAACCAGGTGTTGCAGGTACCTTTAAATGTAAAACGAGTACAAAAGATAGATCTGCAATTTCTGCCTGAAAGCGGAAAGTTGGTTGCAGGCCTTAAATCTTTGGTTGCTTTAAAAGCCTTGGCAGAAGATGGGCGATCAACCGCTGTAACAGGAGAGGTTTATGATTCCAAAGGAGTTGCTGTAGCCAATTTTGAAACGATGCATAATGGAATGGGATCTTTTGATCTTATGCCGCGATCTGGGGAGACCTATACCGCGAGGCTGAAGCAACCTGAAGGTTCAGCTCTGGTTTATAAACTGCCTCTAGTAAGTGTCGAAGGGACGGTTTTACATATTGATCCTCTTAAAGAATCGGTAGAAATATCTGTGTTGTGGACGCTCAATGCTTTGCATCCAGACAGTAGCTATTATCTAACAGGAACTTCCAGAGGTATTGTTTATTTCTCTCAACGGATTACAGCAAAGGATCAGGAGGCAATAACCATCAGTAAAAATAAGTTTCCTTCTGGAATCGTTAGGTTTAACTTATTAAAGGGCAAACAACCGATCAATGAACGTATTATATTTATCAATCATCAGGAAGGTTTTGATATCAAAGTATCCGGGAATAAGAAGCAGTTTAAAAAAAGAGATAGCGTTGATTTACTTATTGAGGTTAAAGACGCTGGAGGTTTGCCTGCCAAAGGCAATTTCTCAATAGCCGTGACAGACGACTCGCAAGTAACTCCTGATAGCGGTGGTAATTTCAGTATGCTTAGTTCGCTGTTGCTGACATCCGATCTGAAAGGGAATGTAGAATCGCCCGGGTATTACTTATCATCTGTAGATGCAAAGACATCTAAGGATCTTGATCTTTTAATGCTTACTCAAGGATGGTCTGGCTATAGTTGGAAAGATGTTTTTAGTCCGCCCAAACCTTTAAAATTCAAAGCAGAAAAAGAGTTTATGATTGTTGGAAGGGTGACTAATATATTTAATAAGCCTGTCAACGGAGCGCCCGTACTGATATCGTCTCAAAAGCCCAGCTTTATAAATACAGTGATTACTGATGCAAATGGACAATTTGTATTCAAGAATCTGCCGCAGATTGACTCGGGATCTTTTTTTATCCAGGCGAGAACAGTCAAAGGAAGATCAAAGAATACAGGAGCTTTAGAGATCGAACGTTTTAGGCCTCCTGATGTACCACTAACTTTAAAAAATAAAGTAATGCCCTGGTACGTAAATACTGATTTAGCCCAGTTAAATTATGTTCAGAAGTTTGCTTTTAAGCAGCATGAAACGAGTTTGAAGCAAGCAGGTATTGCACTCAAAGAGGTTAATATCACTACAAAAAAGATTATTAAAGGATCGCAAAATAGGAATGGCCCCGGTAATGCCGATCTGGTATTTGATGAGAAAGACATCAAAGAATCCGCGGTAATGAATTTGTATCAGTTATTAAAGCAAAAGTTACCAGGGTTACGAATTACGATGGATGCAGGTCTTCCAACGCTGAGGCTCAACAATTATTACGTGACTATTGAAATTGATGGTGGAGGATTGCCTTTATATTTGAATTCTTCGCCAACAAGGGGAGATTTACTTGAAGCGCTGAGTGAATTTCAAATTGCACAGTTTGAAGGCATGGAAGTGATGTATAGTAGAAAGTATACAAGCAATTATTTCCGGCCGCCAGGTGCTGGACACGTTACGTTGCAGGCCATTGTTAAATCGGAAGTTGATTTAAGAGAAAAAGGCGGAGAAGGGGGCGGACCAGAAGAAGGTAGTGGTGCATATTATTCGGTAGGCTTCAAAGGAGGTGGCTATCTTGACGCTAGAGTAAATGTGCTAACAAATGGAACAAGAGAGGTTGCCGTTATAGGAATCACTACAAAAAATAAGACGGGATATTTTAAAAATAACAGGCCTGATTTCGTAACCTATAGACCGCTACCAATAATGTATCCTCAAGAGTTTTATAGTCCGAAGTATGCACTGAAATCTTCTGATGTTGCAGAACCTGATGTAAGGTCTACCATTTATTGGTCGCCCAATATATTAACAGATGCCAACGGCAGGGCAAAAGTTAAGTTCTACACCTCTGATGTGGCAGGAAGTTATACGATTAGCATGGAAGGCATCGGATCTAATGGAGGTATTGGCGCGCTCAGGCAAAAGATTAAAGTGGAGTAGCTTACACCCAATGGATGCGCAATGCAGTATAGTGTGGGTTAAAAATTGCGCTACAACCTTACTCCCCTCAAGAACTCCTCAACACTCATTCTTCTTTTGCCTTCATACTGAATGTCTATCAGCTTAATAAAACCATCCTTAGTTGCAAATTTAAGAAAGGTCTTCCCATCAGTTAAAAAGCCCCCCGCAGCGATACCAGGCTCTTTATCTTCTAATTCTGCCTTGAAAATTTTCAGCGTTTTGTCGTTCAGTTTTGTAAAGGCAGTCGGGTAAGGACTCAGGCCTCTTATCCTATTAAAGACAACCTGTGCTGGCTGGTTCCAATCGATGGCACAATCATCCTTGAAGATTTTCGGAGCATGTTTTAGTTCCTCACTTTCGGGCTGTGGCTGTTCTTTATAATCACCACTTTCAATGGCTGTAACTGTTTTCACCAGCAATCCGGCACCAAGGTGCATTAGCTTATCATGTAGCTCTCCTGCAGTTTCATCATCAGCGATACTCACTTTTTCAGAAAAGATGACATCACCAGTATCGATTTCGTGCTTTAAAAAGAATGTTGTTGCTCCACTTTCTTTCTCGCCATTAATGATGACATGGTTGATAGGTGCTGCACCCCGGTATTGAGGAAGTAAACTAGCGTGAAGGTTAATAGTTCCCTTCGATGGCATATCCCACACCATTTCAGGTAACATCCTGAAAGCTACCACTACCTGAAGATCTGCACCAAGATTTCTCAGCTCTTCAATGAAAATAGGATCTTTTAGTTTGAGTGGCTGCAATACCGTAATACCCTTGGCAACAGCGTACTGTTTTACTGCGCTTTCCTGAAGCATTTGACCCCTTCCCGCAGGTTTATCCGCCGCTGTTACCACACCCGCAACTTCAAATCCAGCCTCTACTAATGCACTTAATGAAGCAACGGCAAAATCAGGGGTTCCCATAAAAACTATTTTCATCAATCTATGTTTATGTGTAACAACAATCAAATTTACGGCATATTTCTACATTTTATGGTACAGACCCTGGAGGAAATCAAATTAAGTGGCTTGACTTACGCGACGGATAGTCAGCCGGGGATCTACCGAAAAGGCGAGCCTGGAAAGTTTCATTATGAAACAAAAGATGGGGAGCGAGTTAAAGATGATGAGAGGCTGGAGAGGATTAAGGCACTCGTAATTCCACCGGCATGGACGGAGGTTTGGATCGCAAATAGAAAGAGCGCTTATTTGCAGGTAACAGGTGTTGATGCTGCTGGAAGAAAACAGTATAGGTATCATCCAGACTGGACTTCAAGACGGTCAGAAAGCAAATACTTTAGGTTATTGGAATTTGGTAAAACCCTGCCTCTAGCACGTAAAAGAATAGCAAAAGATTTGCGTCGTAAAGATTTTGATGAGCAAAAAGTACTAGCTATATGTATGCAGGTCATGCTTAAAACATTAATCAGAGTCGGTAACGGTTCTTACCGGGAGCTATACGGTAGTCATGGGTTGACTACCCTTAGAAATAAGCATGTTAAAATAAAGGGTAATCAATTGCGATTGAAGTTTATAGGCAAAAAAGGAGTTCAACAAGATGTAAATTTGAATGATAAAACACTTGCCAAATTGGTTAAAAAATGTATGGAGATTCCAGGTCAGGATCTCTTTCAGTATTATACAGAGGGCAGCGAACACCGTCCAATCGATTCAGGAAAACTGAATAATTACATAAGGGAAATCACTGACTGCGACTTTACTGCTAAAGATTTCAGGACCTGGGGCGGTACTTTAGAAGCTTTACGTCAGCTTGCTAAATGTAACATTGAAAGCATGCAAACGGCTACTTCAAAAAAGAAAGCCATTGTGCAGGTATTAGATTTCGTGGCAAGCAAGTTGGGTAACACGAGAGCAGTATGTAAAAGTTCTTACGTATATCCTGTATTGCTCGAAGCCTTTGAAAATAATCAGCTTGGTAAGTACCTAAAAAAAATAAACATCAAGCCTGCAGTTAGCAACACCGCGATGGAAAACGATGAAAAGGTACTCATGGCATTCTTAAAAGCTGTCCAGAATAAAAAAATCACCATCAAAAAAGCTGCAAGTAGGAAAGGTTTGCTAAAGAAAAGTGCCTAATCTGTAGGAGGAGTTTTGATTGGATTAACGGGTTGTTCTTCCGTCTCTCGTTTTTTTGCAGGATTCTTAAAGCCAGCTTCCTCTTTGTTATAATCTTCATCTTCTGGCTGTTTTACCGCTTTGTCTCCTTCAGGGACCTTACCTTTGGGTGTTTCTTCACAATAGTTACTACCGGGGGTTTCGTTTGTTTTTTTAGGTTCACTGTTCATAGGTTGTGGTTTTTCTATTCGTACAACAGATATTTCTTTCGCATTGTTTTATATCGGCTCAAACCGGGTTCCCAACTATCGCGTATTTCAGTTTCAGATTTACCCGCGATAATTTGAGTTCTGAAGTCTGCTACACCAATCAATTTTTCAATTGTGCCCATCTGGTTACTTAGCTTCGTATTGAAGAAATCAGCTTTATTTGGAGATGCTCGGTACAGCTCAATCAGCCAGCTCAGATTTAATTTCTTCTCTTTCCTAATTTTGGAAACATCGTATTTCCTTAAATCTAATCCATAACAAATCTGGTTCATGAACAAAGGTGTTTCCGCCATTCCCTTGATGCTAACGGGTGTGAATGAGAAACTGAACTTGCCTTTAAGAAGTGGAGAGCCAATTACGGTAAAAGGAAATTGGGTGCCACGACCATGGTTCAGATAAGTTCCTTCAAATAGGCAGGTAGAAGGGTACAACAGAATCGACTGCGCTGTATTCAAATTAGGGGAAGGTTTTACAGGGAGTTCATAGGGCGTGTCGTGGGTATAGTTGGCTACCTTTATAATCTTAAGTTTACACTTCAACTTATTATCCAACCAACTTTCTCCATTTAACATTTGAGCGTATTCTGCAACGGTCAGCCCGTGAACTACGGGGATTGGTTTTAATCCAATACCTGATTTGAACTGGGGATCCAGGATTGGTCCATCGATATAAAAGCCATTGGGATTTGGCCTATCAAGGATTAAAACTTCTTTATTATTGGCAGCACATGCTTCCATCACATGTTGTAGTGTGTTGATGTAAGTATAAAATCTTACCCCTACGTCTTGGATATCAAAGATCATGACATCAACATCTGCCAGATCTTCTTTGGTGGGAATCGCATGTTTACCATACAGGGAAATAGCTTTGATACCAGTTTTGGTGTCCACATCGTCCGAGACGCTTACGCCAGCACTTGCATTTCCTCTAAATCCATGCTCCGGACCAAAGATCTTTACAATCTGTACTCCTAGTTTTAAAAGGCTGTCTACCGATGTTTCCTTACCTATAATTGACGTAGGATTCACAACCATGCCAACCCGCTTCCCTTTTAGATAAGGCAGGTATAAGTTAGTTTGTTCCGCACCTGTAAGGAGTTTTGTTGCCTTTGGAGGGTCGATACTCTCTGGCTTCACTTTGTAAGGATTTGGAACAGCTGGATTAATAACTAATTTCGGTGTATCACAAGCCTGAAAAGCCAAGGCGAGTAATAAAGTATTTGCGATAGTTACAATATTTGACATCATACAATAACAAATATAAAGTTTTCCGAAGAGTTTACTATATTGAGCCTTCAAAACCAAATAGTAACAATGAAAACTAAATTACTTGTTTTCGCTGCGGCATTGACCGTAGTGTCTGGGTATACTTCTAAAACTCAACATAGTTTAAAACTAGAAGATAAATATCTTTCTGAACAAACTCAGCTATTCGTACCCGAAGATCTGGAAGCCACCTTGTGGGCGGAATCGCCTAAGTTCTACAACCCAACAAATATAGATGTAGACATAAAAGGTAGAATATGGGTAACCGAAGCCGTCAATTATAGAAAGTACAATAACAAGGCACCCCACTATCAGGATAGAGCAGAAGGTGATCGTGTCGTGATATTGGAGGACAAGGATGGTGATGGTGTTGCAGAAAGTTCCAAGGTATTTGTTCAGGATAAAGACCTATTGGCCCCACTTGGTATTGCCGTTATTGGCAATAAAGTGATCGTATCCTGTGCACCTTCGATTATCGTATATACAGATGAAAACGGAGATGATAAGCCTGATAAAAAGGAAGTTTTTCTCACTGGCTTTGGAGGTAAAGACCATGACCATAGTCTTCATGCTCTGATATCTGGGCCTAATGGCAAGTATTACTTTAATGCTGGAAATGCTGGTCCGCATATGGTGACCGATAAAGCGGGTTGGAACCTGCGTTCGGGTAGTAATTATAATGGCGGTTCTCCATACAACAATAGTAATAAAGGTGGATTAGTTAGCGATGACGGAAAAATGTGGGTTGGAGGAATCGCTATGCGCGTTAATCCCGACGGTACAGGCTTGAAAGTACTCGGACATAATTTCCGTAACTCTTATGAATTTACAGTGGATTCCTATGGAAACATGTGGCAAAATGACAACGACGATGATGGGAATAGGGGTGTGCGTGTTTCCTGGTTAATGGAAGGTGCCAATATGGGTTATGCGAGTGCAGACGGTACCCGCAGGTGGGAAGCAGATCGCCGACCAGATCAGCCAACTGCTGTGGCACACTGGCATCAAGAGGATCCTGGAGTTTTGCCATTTGGAGACAATACAGGTGCAGGATCGCCAACAGGTGTGGCCTTTAACGAAAGTGATTTACTGGGGGAAAAATATCGCGGAATGCTGCTCGCATGTGATGCGGGTAGAAATGTTGTATTCGCTTATAATCCAGCTACAAAAGGCGCTGGATATGAGTTAAATAGACAGAATCTTATTACTTCCCTTCCAGATAAAGATGTTGCGACAGCACAAAGTTCTGCCTCGAATGAGGATAAGACTAAATGGTTCCGTCCAAGTGATGTGGCTGTAGGTACTGATGGTGCTATTTATGTTGCAGATTGGTATGACAGCATGGTTGGAGGTCACCGTATGAATGATACGACAGGAACGGGTAGGATTTACCGAATTGCACCAAAAGGTAAGAAATTAATGACTCCAAAATACAACCTTAAAAATACAAAAGGTCAAATTGAAGCACTCTTGAGTCCGGCTGTAAATGTTCGCAATTCAGGTTTTGTTTTGCTGGCAGCACAGGGTTCAAAAGCAGTAAAAGACGTTAAGAAAATACTGACAAGCACTAATCCATATCATAGAGCAAGAGCAATTTGGCTGCTGTCTAATATGGGGCCTGTTGGCATCAAAGAAGCAGAAAATCTGTTAAAAGACAACGATCCTAATTTGAGGGTTGCGGCTTTCAGGGCATTAAGGGACGTTAAACCGGACTTTATGAAATATGCTTTGCAGTTAAGTAAAGATCCTTCTGCTGCGGTAAGAAGAGAGGTAGCTGTTTCGCTAAGGAATGAGACATACTCAGCTGCAGGGGAGGTAATTCTATCATTGGCTACGGCCTATCAGGGCAATGACAGGTACTATCTGGAAGCACTTGGTTTAGCATCTGAAGGTAAGGAAGAAGATTTGTATGCATCGCTAAATAGGAAGATAGGAGCTGAACCACTAAAATGGTCCTCGACTTTTGCTGACATTGTTTGGCGGTTGCATCCTAAGGTGGCCGTTTCTGCGTTAAAGGAGCGTGCAGGTTCTGATAAACTATCGGATGCATTAAGAAAGCAAGCTGTTGTGAGTTTGGGTTTCATAAAAGATCAGCAGGCGGTTAATGCCATGCAGGCTTTGCTTTCTAGCAAAGATCCCAAAGTTAGTGCTCAGGCAATGTGGTGGTTACGCTATCGTCAGAGTAATGACTGGAGTGATTTCAAAATGGATTTACCAGCAACAGCTTCCGAGATCAGCGCTGAAAGTCAGAAGAAAATGCTTGCTCAGAAATTGAAACTGGAAAACAATGCATCTTCGGCAAAGGATAAGATTGATGCAATAAATGCGATGTCAAAAGACAAGGTTGGTGGAGAGATGTTGATCGGACTGGCTGCAGAGAAGAAGCTTTCTGCTCAATTAATTGCTGAAGCGAGTAAGGTAATCTTTGACAATCCTGATCAAACAGTCCGTGTGTTGGCAAGTGATTATTTTAAAAAGCCAGGAGTAGAGGTAGCACTTTCGATTCCGAAGATTGCAAAATTACAGGGAGATGGGAAATTAGGTAGGGCTTTGTTCCAGACCAAATGTATGACCTGCCATAAGGTTGGCAACGAAGGAGCGAATATAGGTCCCGAGTTAACTTTGATCAATAAAAAGTTTGAAAAGAACGGCTTACTCGACGCCATTGTTAATCCCAGTGCTGGAATGGCTTTCGGCTATGAGTCTTGGCTAATCACTAAAAAAGATGGTACAACAGTATCGGGTTTCCTTCAAGCAGACGGTGAAACCGTTGTTTTAAAAGGAATGGGAGGAGAGAAATACAACATAAAGGCTTCTCAGATTGCAGCTCGCAAACAGTTCTCCACCTCTATCATGCCGGAGCCATCGGCCTTGCAACTGAGTGAAAAAGACCTTTCTAATATTGTAGAATATCTGCTTAACATTAAACAATAATTATTTGCATTTTTGCGGGGTCACCTTAAAAAGCAAGTATTGAATACAGAATATTTTATTGCCGGGCGCATTGCCATTAAATCCGAACGTACGTTTTCTAAACTAATCGTTCGGATTGCAATTATTGGAGTGATGCTTAGTCTTGCGGTAATGATGCTTTCTATTGGTATCATCAAGGGTTTTAAAACCGAGATCCAAGATAAAGTACGGGGATATATTGGCGACATCAGGATCTTTAAATACGACTTAAACAATTCGTTTGAGCTTTCACCATTTGTACCTTCGACCGCTACAATAAATAATCTAAAGAAGAATCCACAGGTAGAATACTTTCAACCATATGCTACTAAACCCGCTATCATATCTGCCAACGATGAGGTAGAGGGTATTAATTTTAAAGGTATCGATTCGACTTTTAACTGGGATTATATTGAGAAGCATTTGGTTAGCGGTAAGGTGTTGAACTTTTTAGATAGCTCCGATGCGACCAAACAGATTATGGTCTCCCAGTTTACGGCAAACCGATTGAAATTAAAAGTCGGCGATAAGTTTATTATGCACTTTGTTCAAAACCCTCCGCGTAGAAGGCCATTTACAATTGTGGGTATTTATAATATTGGAGTTGAGGAAATTGACAAGAACTTTGTTCTGGGTGACCTGAATTTGATTCGTCGATTGAATGACTGGAAGCCAAACGAAATCGGCGGAATTGAGATTCGTATCAAAGATTTTAGCAAACTTAAAGTTACCTCAACGGGTATTTATGAAGGTCTGGAAATTAAGCTGAAGTCGGAGTCTGTACAGGAATACTTTCCTGCTATTTTCACTTGGCTTTCTTTATTAGATGTAAATACAAAGGTTCTGCTGGTGTTGATGATGGTAGTTGGCGTTATCAATATGATTACTGCTTTATTGATTATGATTTTGGAACGTACCAATATGATCGGAATGCTTAAGGCATTTGGTATGACTGATTTCAGCGTGATGAAGATCTTCTTGTACAATGCCTTATATCTCGTAGGTTTGGGGTTGTTGCTGGGTAATGTTTTAGGGCTCGGTTTGGCATTGTTGCAAACGCAGACACACCTTTTTAAGCTTGATCAAACTTCTTATTATTTAGCCTATGTTCCAATGGAAATCCACCTGCTGGATGTGGTTATCTTAAACGTATGCACGGGAGCAGTTTGCTTAATCGTGCTTATTTTGCCTTCCTTGTTGGTCAGCAAAATAAGCCCGTTAAAAGCAATACGATTTAAATAATCCTTTTATTTCGCATTCTTAACATATTTGTCTAACGAGATATTCATCTCCCAGAGCATGTGAAGGATGTTTTCTTTTCAACGATAACCGAAGACTGTAGACAGCAGGTAAACAAAACAATACTAAGCTTTGAGAATCAGCAAAGTTTCCAATTTAAATGGTCCGATAATATGCAACAACAGAAAGACGTAATAGATTTTTTAGTCAACGGAGATGTGGCTCCACTAGGGCGCTTTAATTATGAATATATGTTGAGATAATTACATTTCAACATCCGCTGGAACCGAATGTTTTCTAGTTAAATTTGCGATATGAGTGAGCTTAGCACTGCGGATACGATATTTGAAAAAGTTATTTCTTTTATAGATTACACTAACCAGAATATCTTCTTAACAGGAAAGGCTGGCACTGGGAAGACAACTTTTCTTAAAAAGATCAAAGGACAGAGTACAAAAAAGATCATTGTTGTTGCACCTACCGGGGTAGCAGCGATGAATGCTAAAGGAACAACCATCAATTCATTTTTTCAATTACCTCCTGGCTCTTTTTTTCCGGGAGACATTAGTCTTCAAACCCTGCAATCTGGCATAGTTTCTATCCAATCGCTGGTTGCAGAGCTCTCTTACAGCAGGGAAAAGTTAACTCTTCTCAACGAATTGGAATTGTTGGTTATTGATGAGGTCTCTATGGTGCGTTGTGATCTGCTGGATGTAATCGATGCTATTCTCCGTTCGGTAAGGAAAAGCTATTCTCCTTTTGGTGGCGTACAGTTGTTGTTAATAGGAGATTTATACCAGCTTCCACCAGTAACCAAACGCGAAGAATGGTCATTTTTAAACAGTGTGTATCCATCTCCATATTTTTTTGATGCTTTAGTAATCAGGAGAAACCCTTTACTACAAGTGGAGTTAACGGATGTATTCAGACAGACGGAACCAGAGTTTATCAATATTTTAAATGACATCAGAAACAACCAGATCAGTAATGAGAGTCTTACATTACTAAACAAGCGACATCAGCCCGATTTTACACCTACTGAAGATTTAAATCCTATTATAATTACTTCTCATAACATAGAAGCAAATTTAATTAATAAGAGGAAGCTTGACGAATTAGCCGGTATGGAATATGCTTTTGAAGGAGAAATTAGCGGGGAGTTCAGGGATCTTGGATTACAGGCAGAGCAGAGTCTTAAGCTCAAAGAAGGGGCACAGGTTATGTTCATTAAAAACGATACGGGAGATGACCGCAAGTTTTATAATGGTAAAATTGGAAAGGTAAAATCAATTAGAAACACTGAAATCTGGATCTCATTTCCGCAAGAAAAGGATCTATTACTGGAAAAGTCCTTATGGCAATCATTTGAATACAAGATAGATACCGAAGAATCTATTGTTCAACAGCAGGTTGGTGAATTTTCGCAGTATCCAATAAAACTTGCATGGGCTGTCACCATTCATAAAAGTCAGGGTTTAACGTTTGATCATGCGATCATCGATGCCGGTAAATCGTTTGTTGCCGGACAAGTATACGTGGCTCTTAGTCGTGTGCGAACTTTAAATGGTCTGATCTTGCAATCAAAGATTACTACCGAAAGTCTGCGGTCTAATATCGAAGTGATCAATTATATGAAGCCATCCTCTATCGAAGATATGGATGATCTACTTGTTATTTCAAAAGAAAAATATATCCTTGATCTGGTCCTCTCACATTTCTCCTTATACAGCTTGCAAACTGGGCTTATGACGATTACCTCCAATGCGGAGATTCAGAAAGCAAATATTGCAGAATTTAAGCTTTTACTAATTCAACTGGAGAAGTCTGTCTCAGACCTTAACGCTGTAGGAACTAAGTTTCAGAGCCAGGTTAAACTGTTGCATCAGCAAAGTGGTTTTGCTGAACAGCAAGCTTTACAGTCCAGAATTATATCAGCGCTCTGTTATTTTACTAAAGAGATAACGCTGCAGTTGCTAAACCCACTCAATAAAAATATTAGGGTAAAACCTAAGAATAAGATCCAGCAACAGATTCAACACATGTTGTTAAAGTATAGGCAAATTATCGAATACAAGATATCAATAATGCAGTACGCATCAAGTTTACTGGAAAAGCCCGTAGATAAGGAATTTTATAGTCAGTGGATAGCTGAGCAAAAAGAGAAGACAAAGCGCAAACCCAGTACTTCCAATTCTGCTCAGCAGAATATTAGCTTACAACTGTTTTAGTTTCTATCGTAAAAGGCAGGTGGCTCTACTCCAAGGCTCCTAAGGTATACGACTCCTTGAGCACGATGGTGAATCTCATTGTCTCTAAAATACAGAATAGTTGAGAATACCTGGCCTTCATACTGACCGAATGCCAATACGGTTTGCTCCAATCTTTCGGCTGAGATTTGTGCGAAAAACTTGATGATTTCTTCAGTTGATTGATCCCAAAGTTTCAAAAGACTACCTTTTGTTCGTTCATCTTCGCTTAACGTATGTTCAGAAAATCCCCCAGTATTTTCCCAATTGTCTAAGACAATCCCTCTTACACCCGGGCCCGAGACATCAATAAGTTCCTTGACCATCTCCCCAAAAGGGCGCATTCCACCAATGCTGTACGTAAAGAGTTTGTCTTCAGGAAAAGCGTTGATCACCTTTCTCGTTAATCTGCGATGGCCTAACCATTCGTCCAAGAAGTTCTTAGTAGATACAAACGGCGATATCTCTGTGTTAATTTCAGCTGTATTCATAATTAGATTTTAATTAGGTTTTATTGTTTCTACTACAAAGAAACCCACAGACACTGACAACCCTATGGCAGTCTGAAATTCACTTGAGAAATTATTTTATTTGTTCAAAAAAGAATACGCCTTTCTTGTTAGAGACTACGATGTCAACCCGTTTATCTTTATTCATGTCGAGTGCATTAGTTTGTAGACCATTCCCTGAATCATTGTCTATTTCATGTGGAATCCAGGTAGGAATTTTGCCAGGTTTATATTCAAACCAATACAATACAGCGGGATCATACTCTCCCGGATCGTGTCCATGATGAGCAAAAAAACGTTTTCCGGTAACAAGGTCTGGGTTTTTATCCCTATTTATATCTACTAAGCCCAAGCCATGGGTCTGAGAAAACGTCTTCAGGATTTCATGTTGTTTCCAGGTTACTGCCCCCTGTGCATCCACAACCTGCTCATGCCACCAGATACCAAAATTGTGTGCAGATGCACTAATGACGTCAACATCTCCATCCTGATCCAAATCCATTGCAAACATCTGAGAGCAGTCTTCTCCAAGATCTGCCGGATGCCAGGTCCAATTGCCTTTTTCCTTGATATTTGTTGGTCCTTCCCACCATCCAATTCTGGTGATTACATCTAGTTTCCCATCTTTATTCAAATCTGCGTAGCCCAGGCCATGAGTAAATTGATGCGTTGCACGATCTTTTACATCACTGATCACATGAACAGTCCAGTCCAGGTTACCCTTTGTCTTTGGAGACTCCAACCAAATCATTCTATTGCCCTTAGAGTCATTGCACAACAAATCTATTCGGCCATCTCCGTCCATATCCAAAAATCTTGGTGACTCATTTCCTACAGAAGAATACAATGGATGTTCTTTCCAAGGTTCTTCTTTCCCTTTCGGGTTCTCATACCAGACGGCAGCTTCGCCAGGGAAATCTATACGAATCATATCTATCCAGCCATCCTGGTTGATATCCATTGCATGGTTTAGAAAGGAGTTTGAATACTCAATTTTCCAATCATATTTTTTTACAGGTTTTGTTATTTCATGTTGCTTCCATGTAGGTGCTTCAAACCAGTATGCCCCCGCTATAATGTCGAGTTTCCCATCTTTATTAATGTCTCCAACGGCAGAGCCTTCAGATATAAACTCAGTAGTCAATATATGTTTCTTGAACTTAATGTCCTTTTTTTTACTAGTCTGCGCTTGAGTTTCTTCTATTGAAAATAGGTTTACTACTGTTAAAACTATTGCGATTGCGTGGGTTAAACTGACTTTTATCATGCAATGTTTATAAAATGGTTTAGATCAAATACATTTATAAGTAACAGCCTTCGCCGGTACGACTTGACGAGTCCTAGAATTGATGGAAAGCATCAGATACAAACTCTAGGACTTTAGGTAGTGAAGCGCGCCAGTAAGTCCAGGTATGTCCGCCGTCACGGACGCGGAACTCATGTGTTACTTCCTTTTTTCTCAATGCAATATGTAGTAATGAATTTCCTTCGTACAAGAAATCATCGTCTCCGCAGTCTATAAACCATCGTATGGCTTTCTTTTGCTCATCTGGCATACTGTTTACCAAAGCCAATGCGCTGTGGCGATTGTAGTAGGTATTTATTGCGGTATCTGCAAGATTTGGATTCGCTTTTCTCATCGATATTTTAGCGTCATCGAAGGTAAGTGGCCCAACAGACGCACTTAATGGACAGGCCGATGAAAATAGCTCCGGATGATGCAAGGCATACATTAGTGTACCACCACCGCCCATTGATAGTCCAGAAATCGCGCGACCCCGCTTGTCTGTCTTGGCCCTATATTTCTTTTCTATAAATGGAATGAGCTCCTTGAAAAAGAAATCTTCATAATTCCAGTCTCCTTTAATATCATTGAAATAACCACGGCGACCAGTGTTTGCGTCGGGCATCACGATTATCATTGGCGTAGCAGTGCCATTAGCTATAGCTTTATCGGTTATGTTTAAGACTTCTCCAAACTGCACCCAGCCTGTTTGATCGTCGCCTGAACCATGCAGTAAATATAAAACCGGATAACTACGACCTGATGTCTCGTAGTCTGGTGGAAGGTAAACTGCAAACTTACGATCGCTTTTAAGAATTTTACTGGGAAGGCTTAGGTTGTCATACACTTTGCCTGTTTGAGCGCGTAATACCGAGATGCTGAGAAGTGATAGTACTGAGATTATGGTCAGGAATTTTTTCATACGTGTTACATATTGGTTGATGAAGGAATTGTATCTCCAAAGAATACACAGGCTAAAATACGAATACTATGTAAATGTGCATTAAAAATATAGTGCTATATTTGTGATTTAATTTCGATCCAAGAATGAAGAAATTTCTTTTATTATTTGCAGTTCCATTTTTAGTATGTTTTCTAATCTCAGAATTAAGCTTTGCACAGATCTCTAGAATTAAGTCTGGGACAATATATACTATAAAATCAAGATCAAATAACAAGCTGCTAGACGTTAGCAATTCCTCGATGGAAAATAACGCTGTTATAAATTCTTGGACGAACACCCATAGCGATACCCAGCGCTGGATAATTAAGCATTTGGGGAAGGGAGTTTATACCTTTACAAATTTAGGTACTGGAAAAATGTTACATATTTCTTCGACTCCTTCAGACTCTTCAAAGATTGATCAATATGAGGCCAATAGTGGTGATGACGTAAAATGGATCATAAAAAGGGCCGGTAGCGGCTCTTATTATTTGAGGCCGTTTACAGGCTCTAATTTTTCTTTGAATCTACAAGACGGTGGTGATGCAGATGGTGCCGTCGTGAATCTGGCTAGATCATCTACTGATAAAATGCAGAAATGGGTGCTCCAAAAGGACCGATTACCAGCGTTGCTTTCAGAGAATATAGTGGCAGATAGAGCTTTCGAAGCTTGGTTTGCTTATTATAGAATGGAAAGCGGTAAAGGGTTCTGGGATCGGGCGGAGATGATGGAAATTGTTTTGGATGCGTATGAAATAACAAAAGATATAAAATACATCAATCGATTTAATGCCATGTACAACAATTTTTTCGCTGTTAATAAATCTGATTGGATGTATAATAAATTTAACGACGATATTGCCTGGGCAGTTTTGTTTTCAGTCCGTGGATATTTGCTGACTGACAACAAGGCCTATCTTGAAAAAGGCAAGGAACAGTTTGATAAGATGTATTCGAGGGCATTTACCAATAAATATGGTGGTGGACTAAATTGGTTTGAGACAAAAACATCTAAAAATTCTTGTATTCAGGGTCCAGCTATGGTTGCCGCTTGTTATTTGGCCCAGGCAACAGGTGATAAAACCTACTACGATAAAGCTATTGCATTGTATAGCTGGTCAAAAATTTATCTGTTTAATGCCACTACAGGTAAGGTGAACGATGCTATAGATCTTGACGAAAAAACAGGATTGATTAAAACAGGTACGTGGAGCTCTACGTATAACCAAGGGACTTTCTTGGGTGCCGCAACTATGCTGTATAACTACACCAAGGAAAAGAATTACCTCTTGGATGCAGAGAAGATTGCAGTTTATGCACGTGATGAGATGTACAAAGGCAAAACCATGAATAATGAAGATGGTGGTAATGATCTACCCGGATTCAAAGGCATATTTGCACGTTATGCACGTAAGTATACACTTGAGACTAAGAATACAGAATTAGTTGAATGGTTGCGCCTAAATAGTAAAGTGGCCTATAATAACAGGAATTCACTGGGAGTGATTCATACAAAATGGGGCACGAAAACCAGTGAAACCAAACCTGGGTCTGCTTTTGGTGCATCTACTGCTGTTTCATTGTTTATCAATAGTTTAGGTTTAAAGAATAACTAAGTCAGTAAAGATGCACTTATTCCGTTAAGATAAAGATTTCTATTTCTGTGTTACACTATCCTAAACCTTTTCTCGATAAACTTCAAAATCACTTTTGTAAGTCTTTAGAATATTAGTGCTCCATATTTTTTGCCACGTTAAGAGAACGATATTGTAGCTCTTTTTACCATTTACAATGAACCGTGTATAATCTCCGGCATAAATAGTAGTAAAAGTAAATCCTTGAGGAATATTTTCCAATGAAGAAACCTAAAAGCCTAATATTGTGTTATAGGGTTTTGTAAAGTCTAATTCATAATCAGTGTAAATACAATATAACGTATCACTGGTTTTGTCAGGTATTTTAGAACTTAGGTTATGTATTAATAACCTATTTTATAACTGAGGAATTTCAATGCCAGATTGACCGTTTTCATTGGTTGTTCTAACAGAGATTCCAATAATGAAATGTCAAGTAATAAAGGTAATATTCATATAAAATTTTTCAACCAAATTAAATAGCAATATTGACAACCCTATGGCAGCCTGATTATATATTATTTTGATTTTCCTTTTAGCTGTATTTATCCCACTTTAAGTATATAGATATAATTACTATTATTGTTAGTAATTATATCTATATACTAACTAAATTAGTATTACGTTTGTTTTGTTATTATTATGGAACTTAAAAATGCTAACAAGGACATCATTGATCAGCTTCAAAAGGAGATACTTCTTTTGCAGGGTTTTAAAGCTGAAGAATGCCATGCCTCAAATAGTATCTCTTTACCTTCCGTAGAAACTGCATTTCCCAATTCAGTTTTTCCAATCGGTGCTATTCACGAGTTTATTACTGCGGAACCTGAGCATGCAGCTGCTTGTAGTGGATTCATTGCCGGATTACTCAAATCCTTAATGGTTAATAGTGGAGCTTGTTTATGGATAAGTGCATCTAGAACATTATTTCCACCAGCGTTGAAATCATTTGGCGTAGAACCTGATCGTATCATTTTTATTGATCTGAAAAATGAGAATGATGTGCTTTGGGCTATGGAGGAAGCGCTCAAATGCGAAGGATTAGCAGCTGTGATTGGGGAAGTTTCTGGGATTAACCTCACTCAATCCAGAAGGCTTCAGTTAACTGTAGAAAAAAGTAGGGTTACTGGGCTGATTCTAAGAAATAACACACAGAAACTTGCTACTACAGCATGTGTAGCGCGATGGCAGATCAAGCCAATAATTTCAGAATTAGAGGATGGAATGCCTGGCGTGGGTTTTCCACGCTGGAATGTTGAACTATTAAAGGTTAAAAATGGTATTCCGGGAGCATGGGATATTGAATGGTCTGACGGTAGATTTAATCTTCTGCAGTACGAAGAAGTTATTTTTGAAAAGCTAAACGTTGGATAATTATGGCTAAACGATTTCTATCCATATGGTTTAGGTACTTAACTGCCGATTGGCTCAGTTTACATAAACCAGAGTTGAAAGAGCATCCTTTTGTGTTTGCTGTTTCGGTCCAAGGTAGAAAGTTAGTAACTTCAATGAACGCTATTGCGGAAGCAAAAGGCATTGATATAAACATGCCAACGGCAGATGCCAAGGCTATTGTTCCAGGGTTAGAAATCTTTGATGATAAACCGGGTCGTAATCTTAAATTGTTGAAAGGACTTGGAGAATGGTGTATTAGGTATTCTCCAATTGTATCATTAGATCCCCCCGACGGGTTAATTTTCGACATTAGTGGATGTGCTCATCTCTGGTCTGGGGAAAGTGAATACTTAAATGAAGTAGTCAAACGTTTAAATAGTAAAGGATATTATGGCCGGGCGGCTATTGCGGATACTGTTGGGACAGCCTGGGCCGTTTCCAGATATGGGAAAATGACACCAATCATTGCAGAAGGAAAACAGACAGAGGCTTTATTGCCACTAAATCCTGCTGCGCTACGAATTGAGGGAGCAGTATCCCAAAGGCTTCATAAATTGGGATTAAATCAGATTCGTAATTTTATTGGTATCCCCAGATCTGTTTTAAGAAGGAGATTTGGGGATGATTTATTGCAAAGGTTAGGTCAGGCATTAGGACAAGAAGAAGAGGTAATCAAACCTATCCAAGTCCATCAACCATTTATGGAAAGGTTGCCATGTTTGGAGACTATAAGAACTGCAACAGGAATAGAGATCGCAATCAAGCTATTATTAGAGAAGTTGTGTATCAGACTACTTCGAGAGGAAAAGGGACTTAGGACTGCTAAATTAATTTGCTATCGGGTTGATGGGAGGATAGTTGAAATCAGCATTGGTACAAATTCTGCATCTAATTCGAAAGATCATTTATTCACCCTATTTGAATTAAAGATCTCTAGCATTGCTCCAGCCCTCGGAATAGAGCTTTTTGTAATGGAAGCCTTAAAAGTTGAGGAATTGATACCACCACAGGAAGTTTTATGGGAAAGAAATCAAGGGCTAAATAATAAAAAGCTGGCAGAATTATTGGATAGGTTGACTGTAAAAATTGGTGCAACTATAGTGCAACGATATTTGCCTGATGAACATTATTGGCCGGAGCGCGCAACTAAACAAGCTATTTCAATTCATGAAAGACCTACAATTGCCTGGAAATTGAATCCCCGACCCACAAAGCTTTTAACAAAACCTGAGGCGATTGAAGTTAGCGTTCCGGTTCCCGATTATCCACCTATGCTTTTTAGGCATAAAGGAATTACACATAAAATAAGGAAAGCAGATGGCCCTGAACGTATTGAAAGGGAATGGTGGATAGATGAAGGGGAACATAGGGATTATTATCAGGTAGAAGATGAACTGGGACAGCGTTACTGGCTCTTCCGATCTGGTCATTGCAGGGGCGATAACGCTCAGCAATGGTTCATTCATGGATATTTTGCATAGAAAATCATGAAAATTAAATATGTTGAATTACAAGTTACTACAAACTTTAGCTTTTTAAGAGGGGGTTCTCATCCCGAAGAAATGGTGGAGCAGGCGGTAGCTTTTGGATATGCAAAACTTGCCATTACCGATAGAAATACGCTTGCTGGCGTTGTTCGTGCTTATGCTGCGGCAAAGGATAAAGAAATTGAGATCATTGTTGCCTGTCGTTTGGATTTACTTGACGGGCCAAGTTTACTCGCTTATCCAACAAACAAAGAAGCTTACAGCAGGTTAGCTGAACTTTTAACTGTAGGTAATCTTCGAGCAGAAAAAGGCAAGTGTCACTTGTATAAATCTGATGTTTATAAACATGCTCTAGGGATACTGTTTATTGCAATCCCACCTGACTCATTAAACGAGTCTTTTCAAATAGAGCCTGACTTTAGTCAGCATTTAAAGGAGTATAAGTCGAAATTAAGGGCTTCATTATATCTTGCTGTGCTCAGAACCTATCAGAGCGATGACCATAAAAGAATATTCCGACTTTCGCAGCTGTCTAAGCAATTAGATGTGCCGTTGGTAGCCACTAATGATGTTCATTACCATGATCCTTCAAGGAGGGAGTTGCAAGATGTGCTAACTTGTGTTCGGGAAAAATGCACCATTCATAATGCAGGTTTTAGGCTTCATCAAAATGCGGAACGCCACATGAAATCGATCGAAGAAATGCATCGGCTCTTCCGGCAATACCCTGAAGCTATTCAAAATGCGCAATTCATTGCAAGTTGTTGCCAGTTTTCTCTAAGCAGTTTAAAATATAATTATCCTGAAGAACTTACTACGGAAGGTCGAACTCCTCAGGAAGAGCTTGTTTTTCTTACCTGGGAAGGTGCTAAAGAACGATTTCCTGAGGGTATCTTGGATAAAATGATAGTTTCGATAAACCACGAATTAAACTTTATGGAGGAAATGAATTATGCTTCGTACTTCCTGACAGTGTTTGATATTGTACGGTTTGCTAAAGAAAGGAAGATTCTTTGTCAGGGTAGGGGATCGGCGGCAAATTCTACAGTTTGCTATTGTCTTGGCATTACATCTGTTGACCCCACAAAGTTTGATCTTTTGTTTGAACGCTTCATTTCCTCTGCCAGAAATGAACCCCCTGATATTGATGTCGATTTTGAGCATGAGAGACGAGAGGAGGTGATGCAATACATTTACAATAAATACGGGAGGGAGCGGGCTGCGATAGTAGCTACAGTAACCCAGCAACACCAAAAAGGTGCGATTAGAGACGTAGGCAAAGCGATGGGGTTGTCTTTAGATACCGTTAACCGCCTTTCCTCTTCAATATGGGAATTTACTGATGAATGGTTTGAAAAAGAAAGAATACTGGAGCAAGGCCTGAATCCAGACGATCCTTTACTTCGAAAAGTTTTGCAGCTAACAGGGCAGATGATCGGGTTTCCCCGGCAATTAGGTCAACATACAGGGGGATTCGTCATTACACAAGGTAAACTTTCAGAGTTATGCCCGATACTCAATGCGCGCATGGAGAATCGTACCAATATAGAATGGAACAAGGATGATATCGATGCACTTGGTTTCTTAAAGATTGATGTGTTGGCTTTAGGAATGCTCACCTGCATTCGAAAGGGATTTGACCTTGCAAAGCAACATTATAACCTTGATCTCAGCCTGGCTGGAATAAATAAAACAGAAGATGAAAAAGTCTATGATATGATTTGTAAGGCAGATACCATTGGGGTATTCCAAATTGAAAGCAGGGCACAGCAGTCTATGCTTCCAAGGTTAAAACCCAGGTGCTTTTATGATCTCGTGATTGAAGTCGCTATTGTGCGTCCAGGGCCTATTCAAGGAGACATGGTTCATCCATATCTTCGGAGAAGAAATAATCAGGAAGATGTTACCTATCCGTCTCCAGAGCTTAGAGAGATCCTAAAACGGACTTTAGGTATTCCATTGTTTCAGGAACAAGCAATGAAAGTTGCTATGGTTGCTGCAAATTTTACTCCAACCGAAGCTGATGAGCTTAGGAGAAGTATGGCAACCTTTAAGTTCAAAGGTATGGTTAGCCGTTTCCAGAAAAAACTTGTTGATGGTATGACGGCGAATGGCTATTCAGAAGAATTCGCTCAGCGAATCTTTAAGCAACTGGAAGGCTTTGGAAGCTATGGCTTTCCGGAGAGCCATGCTGCCAGTTTTGCTCTGCTGGTCTATGTCTCCTGTTGGCTTAAATGTCACCATCCGGATGTTTTTGCTACGGCTTTATTAAACAGTATGCCGATGGGGTTTTACCAGCCTGCGCAAATTATTATTGATGCTAAAAACCATGATGTTGAAGTTCGGATAATTGATGTTAACTTTTCAGATTGGGACAATACACTTGAAGAAAAAGTAGGTGCTTATAGAGCGTTGAGGCTGGGTTTCCGACAAATCAAAGGGATTAAGGAAGAGGATGTGCAATTATTGATATCTGAACGATTAGAAAGCTATCATAGCATCACCGAAATCAGAACCGCTGGAATTAGTCAAGGTACATTGGAAAGGCTTGCTGATGCTGATGCCTTCAGATCTTTAGGTCTCGATAGGAGACAGGCCCTATGGGAGGTTTCGGCGTTGCAAGATAGGCCATTAGCATTATTTGAAGGTCAACCTTCTGAAAGTGCGCTGGAAACACAGGTCTCATTGCCGTTGATGAGTTCTTCTGAACATGTGGTTCAGGATTATGCCTCAACTTCGTTGTCCTTAAAAGCCCACCCAGTAAGTTTTGTGAGAGAGAAATTGAAATTGTTACATATATTATCTACTAAAGAAACTCAGGATACTTCAGACAGTAAACTTATTAAGGTGGCGGGGTTGGTATTGGTCAGACAGCGTCCAGGTACTGCCGGTGGGGTCTGTTTTATTACAATTGAAGACGAGACTGGTTTCTCTAATCTCGTCGTATTTAAGAATCTGTTTGAAAAGTATAGAAAGGAGATTCTGCATTCCCGCTTGCTTATGGTAGAAGGTAAGCTTCAGCGCGAAGGCCAGGTGGTACATGTTATTGTTCAACGCTGTTTCGACTTGTCAAAACTCTTACGTGGTTTAACAGTACGAAATGATGATAATTTGCCATTGCTCAACCTATCCAAAGCAGATGAAAGATCTCCTTTCCCTGTGGAGCACAAAAGAACTCAAGTGAGAACACAAGTCGAGAAGGAAGTTTTTCCTCCTGCAAGAAACTTTAAATAGTGCACTGAAACCATCTCAAGACAGTATTTGCAGGCTAAAGACAGATTTGACTTAGGAATGCTTAAATTTACAGCTTCATCATTAAATAAAAAAACTGTGTCTTTAGATAAATTAAAATTAAGCAAGCAACTAGTTTCCGCCATGACAGATGCTGGATATCTTTCCCCGAAAGAAATCCAGGCTAAAAGTATGTCAAGAATCCTCGGTGGTCAGGATATAATTGCTGTAGGCCCTGATGGCTTTGGCAAAACCACTACCTACGTGCTTGGTGTTTTGATGAAGCTGAAATACAGTACAGACGAAGCACCTAAAGTTTTGATACTTGTTCCCGATCAGGAGCGTGTATTAGCTGTAATTGAACAGTTCAAAATCCTTAGCGGAAACAGGAATTTACGCATCATTGGGATGTATGGAACGAGTGGGATGGAAGAACAGGTCTTAGACCTTTTAGAAGGTGTAGACATTGTGGTATCGACGCCAACAAGGGCCCGTGCCATCTATTTGAAGCTTGGACTGAACCTAAACAGGTTGCAGATGTTCATCGTTGATGATGCTGAAGTAATTGTAAAACAGGGAATGCAACTGCCTGTTTGTGAACTTGCCCGGAGTGCTGGTAAGTGTCAGCACCTAATTTTCACAACGGTTGTCCATGACAAACTAAATCAGATGATTGACCAATTTTTAAGCTTACCAACTACGTTGGAAGTGGAAGACCTGGGAGAGAAAACCGCTGAAACACACGGGCTGCTTTTGTACCAGGTTCCGAATTTCAAAACTAAACTGAACCTGCTTGACTTGATGCTGCGTGATGATGATGTTTTCAATAAGGTTGTAGTTTTTGTAAACACCCGTTTAACTGCTCAAAAGCTAGGTCAATCCTTACCTTCACGTAAGTCAGGAGATGTTTCTGTACTGAATCCTTTGTTTTTTGATGAGGCAGGTTTCGATCATATCGAAGATTTCAAAGAAACACCAGAAGCGAGAATTTTGATAGTTGCAAACGAAGGATCTTCAAATACATTGGACCTCTCTGGAATTCCATTCCTCTTTCATTTGGAGGTGCCTGAGAAAAAGGAAATATTTTTGAATAGAATCGTTAAGTCTGCTGATGAAGAAGTTGTCGCAATTACATTTGCGACAGATATGGAGCTTATAGCTATCAAAAAGCTGGAACAGTCAATCGGGGCAAAAATACCTCTAATGGATTTGCCAGAAGGTCTTATTATCGATAAAGCTGCTAAATCGGCCAAACTTAAAACATCTAAAGAAAACCTTGAGGATCCCAGAGGAGGTGGCGCTTATCATGATAAAAAAGAGAGCAACACAAAAGACTATAATTATGGCATCGGACAAAAAGCGAAGATGACCATGAAAAAAAAGCACGGCTAGAACTTTTTTGCCTCGTTCCAGTAGATATCCATTTCAGCAAGTGTCATATCTTGCAATGCTTTTCCATTTTCTTTTGCTTTTTCTTCAAGGTATTGGAAGCGTTTTATGAATTTTTTATTTGTTTTTTCAAGCGCATTTTCTGGGTTGATATTAATGAATCGCGCATAATTAATTAACGAGAATAATAAGTCGCCGAATTCTCCCTCCGCTTTTTCAATGTCTATTTCCTGATCGGAAGCTAAGTTGTATTCGTCCTTAAACTCTTGAAGCTCTTCTTCCACTTTCTCCCAAACCTGTTCTTTATTGTCCCAGTCAAACCCCACACCGCGCGCCTTCTCCTGAATCCTGCTTGCTTTTACCAAAGAAGGCAGGCCCTTAGGAACGCCCCCTAAAACCGATTTGTTTCCCTCTTTAAGTTTTAATTTTTCCCAGTTTCGCTTTACCTCGTGTTCATCAAGAACTTCCACATCACCATAGATGTGAGGATGTCTGCTTATTAATTTATCACAGACACCATTTAAAACATCAACTATAGTGAACTCATTAGTTTCTGAGGCGATTCTGGCATAGAATACAAGATGCATCATCACATCACCAAGTTCTTTTTTTACTTCCGGTAAATCTCCTTCCAATATGGCATCAGAAAGTTCGTAGGTTTCTTCGATAGTAAGGTGGCGCAATGTTTCCATTGTTTGCTTCTTATCCCATGGACACTCGGTACGTAAAGTATCAAGAACTGTCAGTAATCTTTCAAAAGCTAATGCTGGATTTTCGGCTGTGACAGGCGGTATATTGTTTGGCATTTATTCTTGTTCTTCTAATTTGATATTCTTTGTAATTCTATAGACCTTCCGCTTCTTATTCGGTTTTTCGTCTCCACCTAGTAAAATCCCCCATGGGCGAAGTTGGTCTACGCGATCGAAGATAATTTTTAACATAGCCATATAGGGGATACAAAGAAACATTCCTGAAATTCCCCAGATCATTTCCCCGACTATTATACCTATAAACGCAAATAATGCGTTTATCTTAACCTTAGACCCAACCACTAAAGGCATCAGTATATTGCCGTCAATAGCGTGTACTCCGGCAAAAACCGCGATAACCAATAGCATTTTAGCTGCTCCGGCAGTCGCAAAAGTGATGATAATACTGATCAGCAGTGCACTGAAGATACCGATGTAAGGAATGATATTAAAAATCCCCGCTATAAGCCCTAAAAGTACAGAATACTTTACGCCTAAAATCCAAAGCAGGAATATCATAATGATGCTAACAATCAACATCTGCAGAAAGAGTCCAGTGATGTATTTCTTGATTATGTATTGAATCCTTTGTACGATATCGCTTACCTTCTGGGTATGCTCTTCAGCAAAAACGGAGGTTAAGAACTTGAATAATATCCCCCTGTAATTGAGAATAAAGAAGGTGAATAGCAGCAAAAACGATAAAAATAATAAAGTAGAAGATAGGGTAAGCAATGTGGCTCCTAATACAGTGGCGCTAGTTGCCAAGGCGCTCGTAGCACTATTTTGCAGGTAATTTATCTGCTTTTTGGTATTCACATTAAAGGTTCTTGAAATCCACATCTGGACATCGTGAAAGGAAATTTCTGCCTGCTTTTTTAATAGAGGCCAGTCTTGCCAAAGATCTGTCAGTTGGTTGACCAGAAAATAAATTATACTTGAAATTACCGCAATCATCAAGATAACAGAGACTATTGATGCTATGCTTCTTTTAAACCTACACTTATTTTCTAGAAAGTTACAAAGGGGTAAGAGGAGTAGAGCCAGCAAAAAGGAAGTCATTAGCGGCGCGAGTAATGTCTGACCAAGTATAGCCAGATAACCAAGGCAAACTAAGGAGAATAGAATCAGTGCGAGTTTAGCGTAAAAGGGAACAGTTCTCATAGCTTATTTATAATCGCTTGCATCATCCAATATTTCAATGTCTTCCATGTTCAGTTTTAATGCGGCTGCTCTTGTCAGGTCTTCAAGTTGCACTAAGCTGGTTACGCTTGCAATAGAAGCAGTGATTGAATTGCGTTTTATTAACCAGGCCAACGCAACACTTGCCTGGTTAGCACTGTATTGTTCTGATACAATGTCTAGAGCTTTAAGGATCTTGAAGCCCCGTTCGTTAAGGTAGTTCTTCACCCCGCTACCCCGCTGACTTTTGTTCAGGTCACTCTCTGATCTGTATTTTCCAGTCAAGAATCCACTAGCCAATGCGTAATAATTGAGTACTCCCAGTTTGTAGTCTAAAACGATCTGCTCATAATTAGTTTCATAATTCTCTCTGTTGTAAAGGTTGTATTCTGGCTGTAAGGTTTGGTATTTAGCTAAGCCCAACCGTTCTGAGGTTTCAAGGGATTCGATTAGGCGTTCCGGAGAAATGTTTGAGGCACCAATCCACCTCACCTTACCTTCTTTTATCAGTTGGTCGTAAGCTTCAAGCGTTTCTTGAACAGGTGTTTCTAGGTCGTCAAAATGCGTTTGGTAAAGGTCGATATAATCTGTTTTAAGTCTCTTGAGCGAATCTTCTGCCGCCTGAATAATATATTTTTTTGATAAACCCTTTTTTTCGGGACCCATATCGGATCCAACTTTAGTCGAAATAATGATGTTCTTTCGGTTCTTCTTTTCCTGCATCCAGTTCCCGATGATGGTTTCAGATTCCCCGCCATGATTCCCCGGCTTCCATTTGGAGTACACATCTGCGGTGTCTATAAAGTTAAATCCCGCATCTGTAAAGCCATTTAGAATGGCAACTGATGTTTCCTGATCGATGGTCCATCCGAAAACGTTTCCGCCGAATGTTATGGGATATACCTCGAGGTCTGTATTGCCTAATTGTCTTTTTTTCATATAAATTGAGGCTTTAATAGGTCTTTATAGAGACGTTTGCCAGAGCAATTTAACAATTGTAATGACCTGATGTTTCCGAATCCTAAATTATTTACAAAAAAATCTTTAAGAAAGCTAAAAAAGGATTCAAGAGTTAAATTATAATGCCATAGACTTTGTGGCCCTTAGCATTTCTCTCTTTCCAACTGCCCCTGGCAATTTCTCAATGGTAAAACCGATACTTTTCAATGCACGCTTTAATTTGCCGGTAATTGCGTAGGTTACAAAAATTCCACCAGGCTTTAGAAACTGACAAACATGAGTGATGATCTCATCGGTCCACATTTCCGGTTGATGCTGGACAGAAAACGCGTCAAAGTAGATAATGTGAAATTGTTCAGCTGTCTGATATCTGTGCAGGTAGGTGTGAATTATTCTAAGGTTTTGCCCTTGTAAAATTTCGACCGATTGTTGCATAGCTTTACCATAGTTCAGCATCATACCATTCCAAATCTTGGGCAGTACATACTGATTGTAGCCGGTAGACTCCAGTTCATCAGAGCGTAGTGGAAAGGCCTCTAATGCGGTATAGTTCAATTTGGTTTTGTGATAATCAGCATATGCAACACTCATGAGAAAGTTTAATCCTGTCCCAAATCCTACCTCTAAAACTTTAATTTCTTGCCCTGTAAAGGTGTCCACTGCGTGCTGTAAACCTGCTGCAATAAATACATGTTTGCTTTCCTGCAAGGCACCATGCTTGGAGTGATAATGTTCACCAATACTCTCGTTAAATAAAGTATTTGATCCGTCGGCTGTTGGCGTAATCTTATTCATCATTACAAACATAATAAAATGCCCGAAGCGTGGTGCAATTACACATATACTTTTAACTTTAGGGTTCAAGGGCTATTAAACATCTGCAACGACTGAATAAATATGGATATAGAAACTTTTAGAGATTATTGTCTCAGCTTACATGGAACAACTGAGGGTATGAAATGGGAGCTTCTTTGTTTTATGGTTGAGGAGAAGATATTCGTTATTACTTCCCTTAATGATGGTACGCTTTGCTTTAAATGTGATCCCAATGATTTTGACGCATTTATAGCAAGACATGGTATCAGTCAAGCTCCACATTTTGCACGTAGACACTGGGTCGCTATTAATAGTCTGGAAGTAATGCCAGATAAGGAATTAAAGCAATGCATTGCATCATCCCGATCTCTGGTGCTAAAAAAACTAAGTAAAAAAATACAAGCCAAATATGAAAATTAAAATTTTCCTAACCGTTGGTAGCACGTTTAAAAAGGAAGAGAATAGGTCCCTTATGTTTCAAACAATCGTACAAAAAAATATTTCCAAATGACACACCAATTGAAAAGATTTTCTACTAAATACCTGTTAATATCATTTACCTTGCTTTTCCTGCTTTCCGTAAATGGTTGCAGTACAAAGATCAGTAAAGAAGTAAGTACGTCTTCGTTGATCAAAGGATTTCTTAATCCGCCCGCGTCAAGCAAACCAGGCGTATACTGGTATTTTATGGATGGCAATATGACTAAGGAATCGATAACTGCCGACTTAGAATCCATGAAGAAAGTTGGGATTGGGAATCTCATCTTCTTAGAAGTTAACGTTGGGATTCCAAGAGGGAAGGTTGATTTCTTAAGCGATGAATGGCAGTTGATGTTTACGCATGCGGTTAGCGAATGCGAACGCCTGGATATTGCCATGACGTTAGGAATTGGGCCAGGATGGACAGGCAGCGGCGGTCCTTGGGTAAAAGCAAGTGAATCTATGTTACATCTCGTTTCGTCTACCACAATTGTCGACAAAAATAACAGGACAAGAATAATCTTGCCTATCCCTAAATCAAAGCCTCCCTTTTTTGGAGAGGGTGCTTTCACCGAGGAGCTGAAAAAGCAATGGAACGACTATTATGAAGATGTGGCGGTTCTGGCTTATCCGGCACCGGATGGTAAAAAACCTTTTGACTTGCCCTTAATTTCAGATATTGGCGAAAAAGCGTTGTACTACAGAGCGCCTTATTCTTCTGCACCAGGTGTGAAACCTTACTTATCTTATTCTACAAAATATGAAAGTGTACCCGCCGGATCGGCCATTCTAAAAAAGGACATTATTGACCTTACCGACAAGATGAAGGCGAACGGTGAACTTGACTGGGAGGTACCGTTTGGAAACTGGATTGTGGTAAGATTTGGTAAGCGTAATAATGGCGCCATCACCAGGCCTGCACCCTATCCCGGCTTAGGCTTTGAAGCTGATAAGTTTGATACCCTTGCAATGAGGAATCATCTTGATCACTATACAGGGGTGTTGATGAAGAAGGTCGGTAAGAACTTTAAAAACAGCATCGGCGGATTGAAAATGCTGCATATGGACAGCTGGGAGATGGGTGCCCAGAATTGGACTGGTCGTTTTAGAGAAGAATTTATCATAAGAAGGGGTTATGACCCACTTCCTTTTTACCCTGCATATAACGGAACTGTAGTCGAAAGTATAGCATTGAGCGAGCGTTTTCTTTGGGATTTAAGACAGACTGCTCAGGAGCTTGTATTACAAAATCACGCTGGGTATGTAAAGCAGTATGCGAACAAAAACGGAATGGGTCTTTCGATTGAACCCTACGATATGAATCCCAATTCAGACCTGGAACTTGGAGCGATAGCTGACGTGCCTATGGCTGAGTTTTGGAGCGCCAGTTTGGGTTTTAATTCTGCTTTCAGCTGTATAGAAGCGACTTCAATTGCGCATGTTAACGGCATTTCGCTCGTGCCGGCAGAAGCTTTTACTGCACAGAATAATGAAGGTTGGAAACAGTACCCCGCTTCTATGAAAAATCAAGGTGACTGGGCTTTTGCTACGGGTATCAACCGATTCGTTTTCCACACCTTCCAGAACCAAACTCTTCCTGATTCCTTAAAACCTGGAATGACCATGGGTCCGTATGGCGTTCAATGGAACAGGAACCAGACTTGGTGGCCAATGGCGGGCGCCTACCATGAATACCTGTCACGTTCACAATATCTTTTGCAACAAGGTAGTGCTGTTGCCGATATACTTTACCTAACTCCTGAAGGTTCGCCTCATGTGTTCAAGCCACCCCTTTCTGCCATGACGAACGATGTCGCTATGCCGGATAGAAAGGAGTTTAATTTTGATGGTTGTGCGCCAAGTCAATTGTATAAAGCCAGTGTAAATGATGGTAAAATTGTTTTTCCTGGTGGTGCATCTTACCGTATTCTGGTTCTGCCCGTGGTGAAAACAATGACACCAAAGTTGCTGGATAAGCTTAGAAGTTTGATAGCTGCTGGGGCTGTAATCGTCGGTTCTCCACCCGAACAAACGCCGGGTTTAACCGGTTACCCGCAATCTGATCAAGTTGTAAAAGCGGAAGCTACTAAAATATGGGGTAGAACTGAGCCGCCATCGAAACAAACTACGAAGACTTTTGGCAAAGGTAAGGTTATATGGGGTGGGGACTTAGAAACCAAACTAGATTTCTTGTATCCACATTACGACTTAACAGCGCAGATACTTAGGTCTATGGACGTTTCTCTGGATTTCGAGTCCAATGGGCCGATACGTTATACCCATCGGACTTCTAAAGATTTTGATATTTATTTTGTTTCAAACCGAATTGATAAAGCCGTTACAGTTATTGGAAAATTCAGAAATCACAGAAATAGAAAACCTGTATTATTGGACGCGGTTACAGGGAAGGTTATAGATTTGGATGTACCACCGCAAATGAGCAAGGTTTCTTCAATTGATTTAAGGTTTGAGCCATTCCAAAGCTATTTCATTCTGTTTTCTGATCAGGGTGTGAAAGATATGATTCCAGCTTCTTTATTTGCTTCTGCAAAATCGAAAACTGTGCTGGAAGGTTCTTGGCAACTAAGCTTTGATCCAAAATGGGGAGGACCAAAATCAACAACTTTTGATAAGCTTGAAGATTGGTCACAAAGTGCCGATAAAGGCATCAAGTATTACTCGGGAATTGCAGTGTATAAAAAACAATTTGACACTCCATCTGGATTTATGGAGGTTAGCTCGGGAAGTGCAGCAAAAGGCAATTGGTTTCTGGACCTCGGTGAGGTTAAGAATATGGCCAAAGTAAAGCTAAATGGGAAAGACCTAGGCGTAGTCTGGACAGCTCCATGGCAGGTTGATATCAGCAATGCATTGCGGGCAAAAAACAATGTGCTGGAAATTGAAGTCGCTAACCTTTGGCCAAATAGACTAATTGGGGATGAACAACTACCTGACGATGGTATCAAAAATGGCAAATGGCCAGAATGGTTGTTAAAAGGCTTGCCCAGGCCTGGCAAGCGCTTTTCATTTACAACATTTAAGCATTATAGCAAAGACTCCCCGCTGTTCAAATCGGGCTTGCTGGGGCCTGTTTCTATAGTAAAAAAGTGATGTCGTTTTTGTAGAACTTTTTTACCACATTCTTATTCTGTCTTCTGGTTTTTTATACAACTTGTCTCCAGGTTGAACACTGAAAGCCTTATACCAGGCATCCATATTAACTGGTGCACCAATTGTTCTATATGGACCAGGAGAGTGCGGGTCTGTTTTTATAAATTGAGCTGCAGTTTCCGGAAGGATGTTGCCTCTCCAAACTTGTGCCCAAGATAAAAAGAAACGTTGATCTGGCGTAAATCCATCAATCTTTTCTTCAGACTGACCCTGTTTTGTCATCTTAAATGCGGTGTAAGCTGCATTCAAGCCACCAAGGTCGCCAATGTTTTCACCCATAGTCAATTTACCTATTACGTGGATCGTGTCCAATATCGTATAAGCATCGAATTGCTCACCAAGTGCCTTTGTTTTTAAATCAAACTTTGCTTTATCCTCATCGGTCCACCAGTTGCGAAGATTACCTTCTTTATCGTACTGACTTCCCTGATCATCAAAACCATGAGACATCTCATGACCGATAACTGCTCCAATACCACCATAATTCACAGCATCATCAGCATTCGCATCGAAAAAGGGAAACTGTAGAATTCCTGCCGGGAAAACAATTTCATTCATAGTAGGACTATAAGATGCATTAACGGTAGGGGGTGTCATGCCAAAACGGGTACGGTCAACTGGTTTATCAAGACGGTCAATCATCTCATTATATCCCCATGCACCTGCGTTACGAAGGTTTTGGAAGTAGGTAGCTCCATTGATCACTAACCCATCATAGTTTCTCCATTTGTCTGGATAGCCGATCTTTGGAACGAAAGCATGTAATTTATCTAATGCTTTTTGCTTCGTTACCTCGCTCATCCAATCCAAACCCTTAATTCTAATTTCGAAGGCTTTTCTTAGGTTATCGATCAATACCGCCATTCTGGCTTTAGCTTCAGGTTTGAAATACTTGGCAACATAAAGTTGGCCCAGTAACTCTCCAATAGTTCCATCCGTTAAGCTAGACATGCGTTGCCATCTCGGAGTTTCCACCTTCTGACCACTTTGCGCCTGACTAAATGCAAAGCTTGCCTTTACAAAAGGAGAACTTAAATTACCAGCAGATGCTTTTAAAACGTTCCACTCCAAGTATGTCTTCCAATCAGAGACAGGTACTGTTTTTAGCATGCCATTTAAACTAACAAAGAACTTTGGTGCAGAAACCAACACGGTATCCTGACCAGCAACTTTGAACTTAGTAAACATACTTTTCCAATCGATATTGGATGTAGTTTTACTGAAATCAACAACCGTATATTTATTGTAGGTTTTATATTGATCACGCATCTCCAGACGCGACATTTGTGCTTCCGCAAACTGCTTTTCTATCGCCATTACTGTCATTGCCTTTTTTTTCGCATCGGCAGGACTACTTCCAGTAAGTGTAAATAAGGTGTTCATGTAGGTATTGTAAGCCTCACGAATCTTTACGCTTCTTGCATCATCTAACAAATAGTAGTCGCGGTCTGGAAGCGTTGTTCCGCCCTGACTCAACTGGGGCAGGTATTTTGTAACGTTTTTTCTATCCTGACCCACGCCAAAGCCGAACATTGGTCCCCCTGTGCCTGATGTTCTCATATAAGCAACTTGATCCAGAATGTTTGGCAAAGTCTTGATCTGCTTGATCTTTTCGAGATCAGCATTGATTGGCAAATAACCTAGCTTCTCAATCGCTGCACTGTCCATTGCAGCAGCATAGAAATCACCAACACGTTTCTTTACAGATCCGGCGGGAGCAGATTTATCTGCAGCGGCTTCTTCCACAATACTCCTTACAGCGTTCGCATTGAAATCTCTTAAGGCATTGAAAGTACCCCAACGGGTTTCTTTAGCAGGAACAGGATTGTTTTTTACCCAAGCACCGCTTGCATAATTGTAAAAATCATCTCCAGGTTTAACGCTCAGATCCATGTTAGCAGGATCAATAAGTTTAGCTGGCAGTTGAGCATTGGCAGAATAGCTTGCGACCAAAATGCCAAGAACTGCAAAGCATCCTTTGAATTTGTTGATATCCATAAGTTAGTTAGGGTATAGTTAAAATACAGAAGTAAAAATAAGGTTTGAGATTTGCAACTAATCTACCTAATGAAAATATTACTTATTGAACCAATAATAGATTTTGGTAAGGCCTACTTTTTTGAGGATAGTAACTGTTAAAGAAAAGACATTTACAATTTTCATGAGTTTGCTTTTTATGACTATTTAACATTATTTAACATATATTATTGTGTTAAAGCGTAAATAAATGTAGAGATAGTTTTAAATTCTTATACTGAAACAGCTTTCCGGAATTTCTTACGCTGACCCAGAAATAGTCCGAACACCACTAAGAATGTTCCAATTATGGTGTAAACAGTGATGGGCTCGTCCATCAGCCACCAAGCATAGATAAATCCGAATAAGGGGCATAGGAAAAGGTAGAGCGAGGCTCTTACCGTATCAATTTTGAGCAGGTAGAACCAGCAGATCAAACCAATTACAGAAACAGCAATGCTAAGCCATAGGATGGCAAATATAAAATGCTTATCGAATATAATTGAGGAGAAGTCGCCAAATAGTAACGTTATCGGCAGCAACAATACTCCCCCTATTATAACCTGCCATCCATTGATTAGAATATTCGGCAGCTGCCACTTTACGCTAGCATAGTAAACACTCGCAAAAGAAACCGAGATCATACTTAATGCCAGCAACAAAAGTCCAAGAAATGAAGTGCTGCTATCTTTTAACAATGGGTAGGTGGCAATCCCAATGCCGATCATGCTGATAAAAATACTTAAGATTTCATCTTTCTCCGCGCGGCGACCCATTACCAAGGAGGAGAACAACACGATGAGTAATGGATTAGTTGAGGTGGCTAGGCTACCAATTCCTGCCGCAGTAAACTTCATAGCGTAAACGTACAGTCCGAGATATATAGTAGTATTTAAGGCTCCGAAAATGGCAAGGTGTTTCCATTCCATCCTATTTGGCATTCTGTAGGATGCATTTTTTTTAAACGAATAACCATAGCCCAACAAAAGAATGCCAGCCAAAAAGAAGCGGATGTTGGCAAGCACCAAAGGAGGTGCAGAAAGGATTCCGAATTTTGTTGCTACAGATGCCGATGCCCACAACATTGCAAACAGAACACCGATTAAGAAATTTTTCACAGTTCAAAGTTACAATATCTCAAAAGCTTACAGATTACTTTATACAGAACCTTAAATGATCTTTTTTTATTAATTTTGCAGTTCAAATCCGATACTTTTTCGAACAAAATGAGCATTTCTACTAAATACGATCCGACAGCAACTGAAGACAAATGGTACAGCTATTGGATGTCAAAGAACTTTTTCCATTCAGAGCCAGATGAGCGTGAGCCCTATACTATAGTTATCCCTCCACCAAATGTTACCGGCGTGCTTCACATGGGACACATGTTGAACAATACCATTCAGGACGTTCTGATTCGCAGAGCACGAATGATGGGTAAAAATGCATGCTGGGTACCGGGAACAGATCATGCTTCTATAGCTACGGAGGCTAAAGTGGTGGCTATGCTTAAAGAAAGAGGCATCAGCAAAAAGGACTTGACAAGAGAAGAGTTTTTGAAGTATGCCTGGGAATGGAAAGAGAAGTATGGTGGGATAATTTTGGAGCAACTAAAAAAACTTGGTGCATCATGTGATTGGGAGCGTACACGCTTCACAATGGAAGATGACCTTTCCGAGGCGGTTATCGATAGTTTCATTCATCTTTACAAAAAAGGGAGAATCTACCGGGGTATTAGAATGGTGAACTGGGATCCGGCAGGTAAAACAGCCGTGTCTGATGAAGAGGTAATTCGTAAAGAAGTCAACCAAAAACTATACTACATTAACTATTTAGTGGCTGGTTCTGATGCAGCAGAACCTAAATTCATAACGGTAGCTACCACCAGGCCTGAAACTATAATGGCTGACGCAGCAATCTGTATTAATCCTAACGACGAAAGGTATACCCATTTAAAAGGTAAGACTGTATTTGTTCCGTTAATTAATAGGGAGATTCCTGTAATTGAGGATGAATACGTGACGATGGATTTCGGTACCGGGTGCTTAAAAGTAACGCCTGCTCATGATCTTAACGATTATGAACTTGGTGTAAAACATAAATTACCTGTAATCGATATTCTTAACGATGATGGAACACTAAACGAACTAGCTGTAGTGCTGGTTGGCGAAGATCGTTTCGTTGCGAGAAAGAAGATTGCCGTATTATTAGATGAAATTGGTCACCTCGCTAAAGTCGAAGATTATAAGTCGCAGGTTGGGTTTTCCGAACGTACAGACGCAGCTATAGAGCCAAAGCTTTCTTTGCAATGGTTTTGTAAAATGGATGAGATGGCAAAGCCTGCATTGGAAGATGTTTTAAATGGCGATGTTAAGTTGATTCCTGAAAAGTTTGTAAACACCTACCGTCATTGGATGGAGAATGTTCGGGATTGGAATATTAGTCGCCAGCTATGGTGGGGACAACAGATCCCGGCATGGTATGATGATAAAGGAAATTGGGTTGTTGCTAAAACCAAAGAAGAAGCATTAGATGAGTTTCTAAAACTCAAAGATTTGGATGGCGTTTTCACAGAAGCGGAAGCTGCGGGTTTCAAACATCAGTTGGCTCCGTTTTTACACCAGGATCCTGATGTAATGGATACCTGGTTCTCTTCCTGGTTGTGGCCGATATCGGTGTTCGATGGTTTCAAAAACCCAGACAATAAAGACATCAATTACTACTATCCAACTAATGATTTGGTAACTGCTCCGGAAATCTTGTTTTTCTGGGTAGCAAGAATGATCATGGCAGGGCATGAGTTTAGAGGTCAGAAGCCCTTCACAAATGTTTACCTGACCGGTATTGTTCGGGATAAACTAGGCAGAAAGATGTCTAAATCCCTGGGTAACTCACCTGATCCTATTGGCTTAATAGAAAAGTATGGCGCCGATGGCGTGCGGGTAGGTATGCTCTTGTGTTCTCCGGCAGGTAACGACTTGATGTTCGATGAAAGCTATTGCGAACAGGGAAGAAACTTTGCCAATAAAATATGGAATGCTTTTAGATTGGTTAAGGGTTGGGAAGTGGACGACACGCTAGCGAATCCTAACGAACAGGCCATGCTATGGTTTGAGAGCCGTTTCAATGAAGCCTTGAGCGAAATTCAGGACAACTTTGCATCGTACAGGTTATCCGAAGCGTTAATGGCCTGTTATAAATTAGTATGGGATGATTTCTGTGCTTGGTACCTGGAGATGGTAAAACCTGCATATCAGCATCCGATCGATGCAGAAACCCTAAGAGTATCCATTGGATTCTTCGAAAGAATTTTAAAACTTTTGCATCCATTTATGCCGTTCTTAACTGAAGAGTTGTGGCATGATGAGATCTTTGGTCATACTGAGGAACTGGATTGCTGTATTGTAGCAAGCTATCCGAAAGTTGGCCACGCAGATCTGATTCTTTTGAAAGAAGTAGAAACTATTAAAGGATTAGTGGCGGAGATCCGTAATGTTAGAAATGCGAAACAGATCTCCCCTAAAGAAGCGTTGCCATTGGCCATCAAACTCAATTCGACACTCGAATACGATAAATGGCTGAACATTGTCTATAAGCTTGCAAACATCAATCAGGTGGATTTCGTGAAAGAGAAGATTCCTGGAGCAGTTACATTCATGGTGGGTAATGATGAGTTCTTCGTTCACTTGAACGAGGAGATTGATGCAGATGCCGAACGTGAGCGTTTAAACGCCGACCTGTTATACCTGCAAGGATTTCTGAAAGCTGTAGACGCTAAGTTAAATAACGAAAGATTCGTTCAGAATGCGAAGCCCGAAATCATCCAAAATGAGCGAAATAAGAAAGCAGATGCAGAAGGAAAGGTCAAGATTATTGAAGAAAGTCTAGCCTCGCTGTAATAGCGCGGCCTATAATTCCTGATAAATCGGCAAATCCATTACAAAGGCGAAGCTTTCCTTCGCGTGGTCTATTTTTGCGTAGCAATGTTGCAGGCCATTTGTCACCACAAGCCAGTTTGTTTTGTGAATAGAGTTATACCTGGAGGCTTGATCAAAAACTTTCTGGGTAATCTTTACGCTTGGAGCTTTGCACTCAATAACCATGACCCTTTCGCCGTTTTGACTAAAGATCACGATGTCTGTTCTCTTTTGTAACTGGTTGAGGTTTAATCCCGCCTCAATTTGTATTAATGATCTTGGGAATTTTTTTTCTGAAATCAAGTATTGGATGAAATGCTGTCTAACCCATTCTTCGGGGGTAAGTACCAAATGTTTTTTCCTCACTTCGTCAAAAATAAAATGTCTGGAGTCCTTTAGGGTAATTTTAAAAGGGTGCTGGGGCAGATTAAGTGGGATTGGTGTAAATGACATTTCTGTAAAAATAGGCAAAAAAAATAGCTAAGTTTGAGGAATATATGAGTGCTGCAGAGATCATCAGAGATATAAAAGCAAGGAAGTTTAAACCGGTGTACCTATTGCATGGTGAAGAACCCTACTATATTGACCAGATCATTCATTATATGGAGCAGCATGTGCTGAGCGAAATGGAGCGTGGTTTCAATCAGACCATTTTATATGGTAAGGATACAGACATGGCTACCATCATGAATGCTGCAAAGCGCTACCCAATGATGTCAGATTTTCAGCTTGTGGTAGTTAAGGAAGCTCAGGATCTCAAGTGGGCCAAAGAGATAGAGGGAAGCAGCAAAGAAGCTGAGTTTGTACTAAACTACTTTGAAAAGCCTATGCCAAGTACCATTCTTGTACTCGGTTTCAAATATGCTAATTTCGATAAGCGCAAGAAGATTTTTAAAGTGATTAACAAGAGTGGTTTGGTGTTCCAATCAGACCTTGTTAGGGACTATAAACTTGCGGAGTGGATTGAGAACCTTGTCAACGAAAAAGGTTATAAGATTGCTCCACAAGCCTCAGCTCTGATGGCTGAATATTTGGGGTCAGATCTCTCAAAAATCTCTAATGAGGTGGAGAAACTGATTCTCAACATTAGCAAGGACATCACTATTGACACCGATCTGGTGCAAAAGAATATTGGCATTAGCAAAGAATATAATGTATTTGAACTTCAGAAAGCGCTCGCGGTAAAAAACGTGTTAAAGTGCAACCAGATTATTACTTATTTTGGGGATAATCCGAAAGCAAATCCCCTAGTTATGGTAATGGCGAATCTTAATGCCTATTTCTCAAAGATTCTTAAGTATCATTACTTGCAAAATAAGGGTGATGCGGCTAAAGAATTAGGAGTAAATCCATATTTTATTAAGGATTTTGAAACCGCTGCGCGAAATTATAGTCTAAATAAAACTTTTGAGACCATTAGTTTGATGAGGGAGTACGATTTGAAGAGCAAGGGTGTGGATAGCACTGGGAACACTTCCGATGGAGAGCTGTTAAAGGAGTTGTTATTTAAAATCCTGCACTAATGTAACTGCAAAGTTATAGTAATGACGGTTTATTTAAAATGGACTATCTTATCTTTACGAAGACTAACAGAACTTAAATTTCATGAAAAAAATTTTATTGTTAACCTTATTGTCTGTAGCCGCAATTTCAGCGGCGGACGCGCAAACAAGGCCAACTAACCCAACAACTACGCCCGCAACGAGCGACACCACAAAAAAAGCTGGAGGAATAGGATTCCCAGGCGCGGCAAAAGCACAACCAAAACCTTATGATCAGGTGATTACCAACAAGGCTGTAAGCCGTAAAGGTATGATCACTACGCACAAACTGGATGATAAGTTTTTTTTCGAGATCGCAGATTCTACTTTAGGACGTGATATCCTGGTAGTGAGTAGAATATCAAAGGCGGGTTCAGAAGTACGTTCTGCTTCAGGCTATGCTGGCGACCAAATCGGTAGTACAGTGATTCGTTTCGAGAAAGGTCCTTCTAACAGGATTTTCATGCGTAAGATATCTTATAGAACTTACGGTCCGGACAGTACAACAGCAATGTATCAAAACTTACAGCGTTCTAATATTCAGGCAATCGCTGCGGCGTTTAACATAGCTGCTTATTCTCCTAATAAAAAAGGTAGCGTAATTGACATGACTGATTACATCAATAGTGACAATGAGATCTTTTATTTCGGATCTCCGGCAGCAAAAACGAACTTCAGATTAGGTACGCAATTGTCCGACAGAAGTTACGTTCTTGGCGTAAGAAGTTTTCCTACTAACGTAGAGATCAATGTGGTTAAAACCTACACACTAACTGCAGCTCCGAATCCATTTGGTGCAGCAGCACCTGCAGGCTTTGGAGCTGGCGTACCGTCAGGTTCGTCAACTGTAGAATTGAACGCCTCTTTGGTGATTCTACCAAAAGTACCAATGAAGCCGCGTTATTTTGATCCTAGAGTTGGTTATTTTACTGTTGGTTATACCGATTTCGATTCAAACTCTCAAGGTGTAAAAGATATTGACATGATCAAGCGATGGAGGTTAGAGCCTAGAGCGGCTGACATGGCTAAATACAAACGAGGCGAGTTAGTAGAGCCGGTTAAACCAATCGTATTCTATATTGACCCTGCTACTCCAAAAGAGTGGGTTCCTTATTTGATGGCTGGCGTTAACGACTGGCAGAAAGCCTTTGAAAAATCAGGTTTCAAAAATGCCATCATGGCAAAAATGGCCCCAACAGCTCAACAGGATTCTACATGGAGCCTTGATGATGCAAGTCACTCGGCCATCGTGTATAAGCCATCAGAGATTGCAAATGCAAGTGGTCCGAGTATTTCAGATCCACGCAGTGGCGAAATCATGGAAAGTCATATCAACTGGTACCACAACGTAATGAAACTTGTTCATGATTGGTACATGATCCAGGCTTCTGCTATTGACCCGAGAGCTCAGAAAATGAAATTTAGTCCAGAATTAATGGGCGATCTGATCCGTTTCGTATCCTCACATGAGGTAGGCCATACTTTAGGTCTGCGTCATAACTATGGTTCAAGTTCAACAACTCCGTCAGAGAAACTACGTGATAAAGCGTTCGTTGAGGCTAATGGACATACGCCATCTATCATGGATTACGCCCGTTTCAACTATGTAGCTCAACCAGAAGACAACATTAAACCTAAAGGTATTTACCCTCGTATTGGTGACTACGATTTGTGGGCAATTGAATGGGGATATAAAATGCTTCCTGATGCTAAAACGGCGACTGCTGAAGTTCCTGTGTTAAACAAATTGACTATGGAGAAGTTGAAAAACCATCGCCTTTGGTTTGGTACGGAGATTAATCCTGACGATCCGCGTTCACAGAGCGAAGATTTGGGTGATAACGCAATGATCTCAAGTAGTTACGGTATTAAAAATCTGAAAAGAATCCTTGTTAAACTTCCTGAATGGACTGAAGCTAAGAATGAAGGTTATGATAATTTAATGACGATGTACGGACAATTGACCACTCAACTTGGAAGGTACATGGGACATGTTTCTAAAAACATTGGTGGTGTATTTGAAACTCCCAAAACAATTGAGCAGGGTGGTGAAATCTACCAACGTACTCCTGCAATAAATCAGAAAGAGGCAATGGCATTTCTAGACGCGCAATTGTTTACCACACCTAAGTGGGTGTTGGATCAATCAGTTCTTGATAAAATTGGTGAGGATCCTACAACGGTGATATCAAGATTGCAAGCACCTACCTTGTCACGATTGGTAAGCAGCACCACCTTAAATAAGTTGATAAATGCGGAAGCTGCCGATGGTGCAACTGCTTATAAGATCACAGATTTCTTTACAGATATGCAGGCATCGATCTTCTCAGAATTGAAATCTAACGCAGCCATCGATGTATATCGTCGTAACCTACAAAAAAGTTATGTAGACAAACTTATTGCTATCGTTAATCCAGCTACGCCTGTAACGAGTACGATTATTGTACGAGGTGGTAGTGTTACTTTGGGGACTACGTCAACACAAGGCGATGTTGTTTCAGTTGCAAAAGGTCAGCTTCGTGAATTAAATACAGCGATAAAGGCATCTACTTCAAGCGCCACAGGGTTGTCTAAATACCATTTAGAAGATCTGACAGATAGAATTGACAGCGCATTTAAAAACAAAGAATAATCTCCCCCTAGGTTTGATAATTCCTGAGGCAGTCACGAAAGTGGCTGCTTTTTTGTTTCTAAGTATTCTATTTAGTGATTCTATCAGTTTATGATTAGCTTTAGATAACCAAATGTATTACTGGTATGAAAGCGCGACGTTCTTCTTTTAACTTCTTGATCTTAATTACAGTCTTACTGTTTAGTGGTTTAAACACCTTTGCGCAAACAGATCTTGAACTCTACAGTAAGTACGTTCAAGAAAATGAATCTTCATCTACCATGTTGCATACTTATAGAGATAAGTATGCTGAACCTGATTATGAAAATGTTTCTCTACAGGGCGCTGCTTATCAAACTTTATTTCAGTTAATTAAAGATAAAAGACAAGCAGAGGTGCGAAACGTTTATGTTAGCAATACTGATACAACCGACCTTGTAAAAATATTTAAGCTACTTAGACAGTTCCCAAAAATTGCAGTTTTGAGCTTTAGCACTGGTTATGAAACTAGGATCAAAAAACAGTATTCTTTGCCTGAAGACATAACAAAATTGCCAAATCTAAAATTCGTTAGAATTTATGGTGCAGACAATTTAAATGCAGCAGATCTATTATCTACCCTCAGAAAAATACCTTTATTAAGAGGTGTGGATTTGCTGGATTATAGAAATGAAATACCAGTTAATGAAACATTACCGGGCCAGCTTGCATTTGTTAAGCTTTCGACCTCACAGTTGAAAAACCTAAATACCGATAATGATGATTGGCGGTTTGCAAGAATTCAGCAAAGGGTTGGGGTTGATGATAATCCTAAAGATGAGGACCTGTTGCATAAGCTGGCCAATATGAAATCCCTGGAAATTCTTGACTTTCAATCCTGCTATGTAACAGACGGGGATATATTTAAAAGATTCACAAAGTTAAGGAAGCTTACAATCGAACCCTTATTGAAAGATGGTGCCAAGTTTGTAACCTCTTTATCTACATTAACGAGTCTAAAAGAGCTATCAATTAAAGGTATCCTAGACACTAGTCAAAGCTTTTCGGATCTTGACAAGTTTCAGGATCTGGAGCTTTTGGATTTGCGCTATATAACAAGATTTCAGAGCCATCCTGAGGAACTTGAGAATATTGGGAAGCTAACCAAGCTTCGTTCATTAGCTATGTACTCATGCAACTTGTCTTTCTGTCCTGATTTTTTTAGTTCGCTAAAAATGTTGGAAAGTTTCACTTTCAAGTTCAATTTGACGAATTGGAATAAGGAAAACGGATTTATGCTTCCTGCAAGTCTATATATACTTCCTGAACTTAAATCACTAACAATTTGGAAAGGTATTTCTGAATTGCCTTCCATTTTAAATTTAGCAAAGCTTGAAGTCCTTGACCTTAATTACAATCATCTAAAAAGCGTCCCTGATGGACTAAGTAATTCAAAGTTTTTAAAGTCACTTTCACTGTCCGACAATCTTTTTGAAGGCAGCTTGAACAACCGGTGGGGGGATTTTACAACTTTAGAAAGTCTTGATCTAAGTCGAAACAAGATCTCAGTTTATCCCGAAGGATTACAGCATTTATACCAATTAAAGTACCTTAATCTGGCATCAAATAACATTATTAAAATACCACAACTACATGTTAACACATATCAACTAAGAGTTTTTCTTATCGACAATAACAAACTTGATAACTTGCCAGAAAATTTCCGCTTCTACAAAAAACTTGAAGTGTTGAGTGCAAACTATTGCGGATTAAATTCTCTGCCGTCTGACATGGGATCTCTAAGGCAATTGAAGGAAATAAATCTTCAGGGCTCTCACTTAAAAATTTTGCCATACGGGATGGGGAGCAATTCGAACTTAACTAGAATTAACTTACAGGGAAATACGGAATTACAAGAGGAAAGTATATTTGATGTAATATTTAGAAGCCCTAAAAAACATTTTTTGTGGGCAGATTTAGCAAATACAGGCTTAAAGACCTTACCTGCAAATGTACCATGGGAGAGGCTTAAATTTGTTTTGGAGTTAAGTGGTAACCATTTGAAGACTCTACCCGTTGAAATGGCTAAAATGGAGTGGTTCAATATTAATTTAAGAAATAACCCTTTACCTGTCGACACTGGATTTATGGAAATGGAAATCACAAGTCGCGCTGATGCTAAAATATTCTTCCAGGAACTCGGCTATAAAACGAAGGAGCCAAAGGTTAATAGTAACGAAATGGCGATCTCTATGACTAAGGCAGTAAATTTCTTAACTCGTTATCATTCATTTGAGAAGGCTGTTAAGTATGCAAAAAAAGCTAATGAGCTGGATTCAAACGCATATAATCAGAATATTAATAGATATAGCCTGGGAATGTCTTTGTATAAAACAAAGAATTATAAGGAGGCAACTTTAGTACTAAACAAATATATTCTCCATGAAACACACATTCCATCAGGTTTAATTAACGACATCGAGTTAGCATTATCTGCTTCCTTTAATGAATTAGGACAAAAGCGCAAAGCAGCAGATATACATGCTTACTTCGCTAATAAACATTCGAAACCTCAAAGTTTTTTATATGCCGCACTGGATTTCCTGGAACTTAAAGAGATTGCATTAAGTAACAAATACCTTGATGAGGCGTCTTTGATGTCTAAAGCGGAATATGATAGGTTCCCAGGCTCCAAAGGTTTTTATATTTATGATTATGCAGAAATATTATTAATGGCAAACAAGCCTGCCCAGGTAGTTAAACTATTTAAGGAAGAGGATCCTAAGTTAACTGGCCAAAATCGTGCTTACAGAGATTATCTTGAAGCTGTAGCATCCCTAATGGTTAATCCGGATAATTATGAGCAGCTAAAGAAGGAATATATAACCAAGCTCAACAACAATGGGAAGATGAAAGATTGGAACTACGACAACTTTAACCGTTGGGTCAAAGCTTCAGATAGGTCAAGCAAAGAGAAGGAATACCTTTATGAACTTGAAAAGCTCAATAAATAGGATGTCTCTAATAGTTTACCTCAACTTAATTGATGTTGCTTATACTAAATAATCAATCAAATATGTCGTATGCTAGATCGACTATGCTAGCGACCGAGCCTTTCCCTTTATTTGTTTCAAATCTTAAATTATGAAACAGAAAAAACTCTTAACCATTATCACATTTGCGATCTTCTGGATTCCGCAATTGCTCTTCGCTCAAAAAGGTGACCCCTTTTCAAATCTCAAACCAGGAGACTGGTTTGAAGTTCTGGTTTCAGATACCGCGCGTAAGCCGAACTCTGAAAGCTATCAATACAACATTCGATACACACTGAAAACTCTTAAAGCAGGCGGTGAAAAGGAGTACTCGCTTACCTACGAAAGAATAAGAATGATATTCTCTGTACCAGGGTCTGCACCCTTAGGTTATGATTCCTACTACCCGCCCTACAAACAAGGAATTGTGCAACAAACTATTAAGCCTAGGTTAAATGGTAGTCTTTCGAAAGACGGAAAGGTATTATCTATGATCCCAGCTGGTAAATTTGCCAATATAGAGCTCAATGAAATTGCTGTACGTAAAACCTATGGAGGCTCATCTGTAAATTTTCCGCCCATTGGTCAGGAGACAAGTTCATTCCTTACAAAATACATTTTTGAAGCACTTCATAACAATGATCCAACTTGGTCTAATGGAATGCTATACAAAAATTCAGGATTAACATTTTTGGTTACCACAGCATCATTTCCACTTCAATCAAATGTTATTATAGAAGGACAGATAAAAAACGTAAATCAGCAGGTTCGCGACTACCTGGGACTTTTTTTACCTGAAGCTGCTCAAGACTTTAAGGTCCGCGAAGACGGTAGTTTCAAATGGACTGCACGTTTAGTCTGGGGGAATGCGGTTTCATTGAGATACCGTAATCCTTCCAAAACAATTGATGACTCTCAAGTTTTTCCGGCAGGCGTAGATGTTAAGATCGCAACGGTAGACTGGCGGATTCCTTTGTATTTGCGCCCTGGCGATACCCTTCGGATCAGCGCAGATGGTAATGATTTGATTAACACCTTAAAATTCTCAGGCAAAGGAGCTCAAGCTGCCATGCTCGGACTCAAAGTTGCAAAGGCTGATCAAGTTAAGAAAACTCCCGAAATAGATTATTCACCAAAATCGTTTTCTGCTAAAAGTTTTGATGAAGCACAAGCAGCTGACCGCTCTAACTTCATAAAGCTTATCTCAGCCAACAAAGATCAAACGAGTCAAGAAGTAATTAAATTCTTAACTCAGAAATTCACTTTCGAGCAAGCTAATGCACGTCTGGACCTGCTACAGAGAACCAATTTTTTACCAGAGCCAAAAGCTGCAGAAACATTCGAGGGATTTCCAGATAGGTTTTTTAGTTCAATTGACACTTTACCTGTCCTGATGCTCGAAAACACCCAAGCCGATTGGTATAAAAAATTCTTAAATAACTTCAAATTATATGCTACGTGGAAATCAGGTAAATATAATGGAGGCTCATGGGGATTTTTCCTAAATGACTATGTGAGTTCATTACATTACCTCAAGCGCTTTCCACTTTACTACTCCCTTGCTGATGCGTTTGAAGACGAGATATCTTCCAGCAGTTGGCAGGAAGCACAGTCTTTAAAGCCTTATTACGATGATTTTATTAAGAATTGCGCTGATACTGCCTTAACGAATTTAGTACAAGCCAAATGGCAGGCACTCTCGCAATGGGCTCCAGGAAAGCCGCTTCCACTGAAGAAGATTACGCTTGCAGATGGTTCCATGTTAGATTTATCAAAATTTAAGGGCAAGGCATTAAGTATTACTATCAATTATCATTATCCAGACGAATTAAAACGCCTAATTGCACGAATTAAAAAGCAAGATCCGAATAAAGTTCATTTCCTAATTGTACAGTTAAAAGAAGATGGTTATCCCAATTCTGCTATAGCTGACGAGCTTAAAAAACTTCCTCAGGTTAGCTACGTGGAAGTTTCAAGAGATAATGAAGATATAGAAGATCTGGTGCTATTAACTAATTTCGACATTAAGACCTTTGTGCTAGATAAGGATCAACGCATTATCACAGATAATATCAACGACAATCCAAATAAACTTTCACAAGACATACCATTCGAAGAAGCACTACAAAGAGCATTGTCGCCCAAGAAAATGAATAAGGAAGATAAAGCAGAATTGATTAAAATAATAGGATGGAGCATAGGCTCCATCCTTTTTGTAGCGCTCATCTTCCTTTGGATTTACAAAGTGAGAATCTCAAATATCAAAAGAAAAGAAGCATTAAAAAGACAAATTAAAGAGTTAGAGATTAAGGCTATCCGATCGCAGATGAATCCTCATTTTATGTTTAATGCCTTGAATTCGATCCAGTCTTTAATCAACAATCAGCAATATAAAGAAGCGAACGTGTATCTCGAAAAGTTCTCTCTATTGATGAGGCGGGTACTTAATAATTCAGGGAAGACCTTCATTAGTCTCTCAGATGAACTAAAGGCAGTTTCTCTATATGGAGAGTTGGAAAAGCTGCGGTTCGATTTTCACTTCACTATCAATATAGAAAACGAAATTAACGCAGAACTCATCGAAATCCCAGGAATGATCATCCAGCCTTTAGTGGAAAACGCAATCCTGCATGGCATTGCACAGAAGGGAACTGCTGGGAAACTAGAAATTCATATAAGCATGGAAGCCAGCTATTTAAAAATCGAAGTTAAAGATAATGGACTTGGTTTAAAAGGTGGTATCAACCATGTTCCACAAGATGGATTCGGTTTGAAATTGGTGAAAGAACGATTGAGCCTATTAAACGATCAAGGCGCAGATGGTAAATTAGAATTAAGTGCTAATTTAGGAGAGAAAGAAAGTGGCATTACCGCGACATTGACTATTCCAATAGATTAATTATTAGAATGATGAAGATCAAAAGCATCATCGTGGACGATGAGTCTAAAAGTAGAAATAACTTAAAACTCTTACTTCATGAGTATTGTCCAGCAGTGGAAGTCGTGGGGGAAGCAGAATCGGCAGCCAGAGCAATGCTGCTTATAACAGAACATCAGCCCGATTTGTTGTTCCTGGATATAGAAATGGGCGAGCTTTCTGGTTTTGACTTGTTGAAATTGCTCAATGGCAAGCAAACTTTTGAGCTGATCTTTGTAACTGCCTTCGATAAATATGGAATTCAAGCGGTTAAGGCCTGTGCTTTGGATTATTTACTTAAACCGATTAATATTCTGGAACTCAGCAATGCTGTTGATAAAGCTATCCATCAAATAGGGCCCAAGAAAGAAAACGAACGTCTAAGAGAGTTGATTGCAAATATCGACAGGAAAGACGAGGAACAGAAAATAGCAGTCCCCCTTGCAGATAAAATTGAGTTCATTGCTATTTCAAAGATTATTCGCCTTGAAGCAGAAGGTAACTACACACATTTCTATCTTGAAAATCAGAAGCATTACATGGTTTGCAAGACCTTAAAAGAATATCAGGAATTACTAGAGATGCATCAATTCATTCGCAGTCACCAATCTCACTTGATCAATTTTCGTAAGATTGCTGCCTATGTTAAAACTGATGGAGGATACATCGCTATGGAAGATGGTAGCCAGATACCAATTTCTCGTCAGAGAAGGGAAGATGTGCTTGCCAGAATATTGCGCTGATATAATCTTCGAAAAACAATAAGCCTTCCACTGCAGCCCTAATTTCTTCTGATGTTACTCCGAATTCCTTTGCGGCATAAGCAACTTCGTCGCTGTCGTTTAAGTCGATCTTACTATCGTCTCTTCCTGTTTACTTTTGTCGTCTGCCATAGTAGTTGATTTTAATTGATTACCAAAATATTTTAGAACTTAACAGCTATTGAAAGCAAATGTTTCTGGTTTAAATAGTATCTTCAATCTAACCAAAAGATAAAAATATGAAGTATCTATTAATGCTCGCCCTATCAGTTTGTTTATTTATAAATGCTAATGGTCAAGATCCGATAAATCTCCTGCAAGGAACCTGGCAAATAAGAAGTTTCAAATATAACGACGTGCAATCTACGAGCGAAACATCTCCTACTAGAAAATACAAATCCTATACTCCAACTCATTTCTCAGTACTAGAGATTGATACGGCTACTGGAGTAATTATTACGAGTATTTTTGGGAGTTATCAGGTTGCCGACAGTACTTATAGGGAAACAATATTGAACGTAAACAAAGAATCGGCTTTTATGATTGGCAAAACCTTTTCCTTTAAACTGAGTTTCAAAAATCCCAATACGCTATTGACAGTAGGCAGTTTTAATGGCGTAAATAGTGAAGAAGTTTGGGAGAAAGCTACTGCTATGAAAGGAGTCACTAGAATAGATGGTGGCAACAAACTTTCCGAATTACAGCCTCTTTATATTTTGAAGAATAAGTTAGAACAAATTAAATTCCACAGTAATATTAAAGAAGGAAAAAGCCCTTTAGCCTTTATACCCCAAGACCATATCGCATCGATAGAAGTTTTAAAGGATGCGACCGCCATAGCGTTATATGGAGCAGATGGTAGACAAGGGGTTATCATTATAACTATTATAGAAAGCGAGCAAGCGAATGTAGTCAAGTTGCTAAAGGCTGCGGGATTGATTGATTAACTATAGTCTAATAGTGTATCGGCTAATTATTCAACCACTTTTTTGTTCCGGTTATCTGTTAGGTATTTTCGAAATGGGATATCGTAAGCAATCATTACCAAATAAGCAGCTCCAACAAGCACAATTAATCCCATTACAACTATAAATGATAATTGTATTGTTTCCGGCTTATGACTTATATAATAATTCCCAAACATCCATAAGGCTGCATAATGCGTCATGTATAACGGATAGGAAATTTGTCCAGAAAATACACATATCTTTTTGAAAGCAGTTGCTAAAGTAGTACCTGCGCCTAGAGCTATCAGTAAAGGAAAGTAAAATAGAACTATCAAAGGTTCTGATATCCAGTTCCATTTCGAAAACGGTATTAAAAAGGCGATCAACAATAAAACAAATAGTCCGATAAACCCAAGTTTGTTTTTAATGATCCAATTCGAACGATAGATTAGTAAACCCACCAGAAAAGAATAAGAAAGCCGTACGCAACCATCCCAGAACGTAGGTCCGCTCCAGCCGCCCAATAAATTACCGGAACGGTAGGCTACCAAGCAAATAGCAAAGGCAGAGAGTATGGTTAACAACAGTAAGTAGGTGCGGCCCATTTTATAAAGTATAAATGCATAAACCACATTGGCTATATATTCCCAAAATAATGACCATGCAGGCGCATTGAAGCTAAATAAGTTAAAGCCACGATCTTCAATTATGGGTAAAGGAATAAGTAGTATGGAGCAAATGAAGGTTAAAATGATCTTGCCAGTGCTATACAACTCTGGATGGCCGCCAAATGGATCAAATAGGAACGCCAACAGACCTAGTATTGATCCTGCGATAACCAGGGGATGCAATCTAATTATCCTTGATCTAAGAAACATAAGGATACCCATTTTTGCTATGCGATCGTCGTAAGCATACCCTATCACAAATCCCGAAAGGCAGAAGAAAAAATCGACAGCTAAAAAACCATGTCCGATGAAGTTTTTGCTGGGATCCGTATATACCCACTCCATAAAGTGAAACGTAACAACCGCCAGGGCGGCAACGCCCCTTAATCCATCCAGAATTTCGAAATGTTGTTTCGTTTGCAAAGTTGTAGTGGTAGTTGTATGGTTGTCCATCAATTTTTATGCTTTCAGGGTGAGTCCAATAAGGCTATTGTGCCGGGACTGCTGATGCCCCAAGTTATCTAAATCAATGATGCTATCAAAATTCAAAATGAAAGGAGCCAAGGAACTGCTACACTGATCTCCGAATCATCATTTCCAGGTTCCACAAATTCATCTGGTATTAACCGACCGTGGACAATTATTTGACAACTTCTACTTTAACTAAAGATATACAAAAGCATGAATAATCTGTCATCTGACCCACTATGACTATAAATTTAGATATACATAAACATCCTATGTATATAATCATTACATTTGTTTATGGCGATGAGTAACGAACTTTTCAAGGGTACCCTCCAGACGATTATATTGAACCTACTAGATCAGAATGAAAAGATGTATGGTTATGAAATCACACAAAAGGTCAAAGCGATAACGCAAGGAGAACTCTTACTAAAAGAAGGTGCACTATACCCGGCCCTGCATAAATTGGAAGCTGAGGGTCTGCTTGAGACCTCTACTGAGATAGTAGAGAATAGGGTTAGAAAGTACTATTCTCTTTCTAAAGAGGGAGAGAAAGAGATGTCCAACAAACTTCAGGAAGCCAAAGACTTTATAGCTAATCTGCAAATGCTTCTTAATCTTAAACCTTCTTTATTATGAAACTGACTTGCGACCAATTAGTTGAAATCAAGGCATATATATCTGGGACACCTCGTTATAGAGAAACGTACTATGAACTTTACGATCATATTGTAAATGCGATGGAACAGTCAGACAAGCCCTTTAGTTTGGATCTAATGAAGCAGATTGTAGAGGATGACTTTGGTGGATTCCAAGGGATTGTTAAGCAGGAAGAAATCTATCAAAAGTCTGTCACTTCTAAATACAACAGATTATTGAGATCAGAAATGCTCAATTCATTTAGAAACTCAACAGTATTGAGCCATTTGGCAGTGCTTTTCTTTGGTTACATGTTGTATAATGCCAGCCTTACATCAGAGATCAATCTTAAGCCAATGGTTGTCTCGATCGTGATCTTTTCATGTATTCCCTGCCTCTATTATCTTTTTAAAAGGTTTGTATTAGACAGAAACAAGTATAAACTTTCTATAAAGTATGATTTTCTCCATCGGTGCTTGCTCGTGGGATGCCTGACGACAAATACTTTCAATTCGCTTTTTGTTTTCCAACATAGTTTTTTTGGCATCACTAATCATCAAAGGGTTATTGTGCTCATCGTAATAATGTTTATTTTAAATCTTTATGTCCGGTCATTTCTAAAAGTTTACAACAAGCGAATCAAGATACTAGCGGTCTAACCAGCATTTTTTTACTTTTTAATATGTTTCAACACTCTATCAAATTCTTGGTCATTCTTATATTTGGTTCACTTAATTTTAATTCAGCACTAGCATGGTTATTATCGAGTATAAGCGACGATACTTTGAGTTTCAACAGTAGTAAATTATATTTATGGATCAACCGCAGTACCTGCTGTGTCTGCCTATGAAAGGATAGTTATTGAGCCCTGTTTAATAGCATTTATTTAAAGTCCTCACAAAGTTCTATTGTCTCTTTGTTTCAGCGTATCCATCCCGTAAAGTAAGTGTTGATTGTATTTTAGAATACAGTGTCAGGGTCAACAATCTTATCCTGCATTTTTCCTGTCCTGATCTATACATGCCGCATGGATTATTTCCATTTATGATTTCTAGGTTGACGGCAGTAGTTGGTCCATTTTATTTAAAGCACAGGATTCTGTTATTGAAAAGATGATCGCGCTTTGTTCCACTGATTGGTGGTCACCTTGCGTAATTAGCCAGCTTATCCCATCTTTTGAGCATATAGCTGTATGCTTTGGCAATTAAAGGCTTTGGGGATAAGTGCGCAGGTAGCATTTTAAGTGTACACTTAAGGATTTATGTACACATTTACCATTTTAAGTGTGCACTTGACCTTTTTTTAATATTAAATCTGCTTTTTTTTAATATCAGTATTGTAGGTTCGTTTAAGCAATCAACCAATGCTGCTTCTAATCATGCTACTAAATACTACTACATTTCCCTATTTCAGGACTACAAAGAAGAGCCTCACTGGTTTATTACTAGTTGCCTCTTCTACGTCCTGGCTTCGAGTCTGCTTCGTATCTGCTTCGTGTCTGCTAGCGCTCGGCCCGAAGGAAACACCCATAAAACACATATCGGAGCGGTATTTGAAAAACTTCAGTACAAACCCCATATCAACGAGAGTATTTTCTCAAAAAACAAAGCGGGAAAGGTCTAAAATTCAAATAGCCGAATGCCGGGATCAATTATGCCGCCTGCCATCAATGTTCACGATTTTCTTTACATCGGTAACTTTTATCAGTTCAGAAACGCACTTTATTAAACAACGCTACCGATACACTTTCTTATTCTCTATGATTTATTAGCTTTGGAGTCGAAATACTAGAATTAAACAATGGGTCTGTTTGAACCGCTAAATGAAGTTGCTTTTGTCGCCAGCGTTGAAATTGACTTTGAAAATCGCCTCAAATACAATTTAAATAAAGAAATACAATGAATCATTGGTTAGTCAAGTCAGAGCCTTTCAAATACAGCTGGGAACAATTTAATAAAGATGGCCGTACCTTCTGGGATGGTGTGCGCAATTACCAGGCACGTAACAATCTCAGAGAAATGAAAGAAGGTGACCTAGTGCTTTTCTACCACAGTAATGAGGGGAAAAACGTAGTCGGCATCGCAAAGGTTGTTAAAGAATCATATCAGGATCCAACCACTGACGATACCAACTGGGTGGTTGTGGATCTGTCTCCTGTTGAACCGCTGAAAAATCCGGTATCGTTAGAACAGATCAAAAAGGAAGAAAGTCTTAAAGATATTTCGCTAATCAGGCAAGGAAGGCTCTCCGTCATGTCGCTTAAAGCAGAAGAGTTCGACAAGATTCTGGAAATGGGAAGCTAGCAGGCTACTCAGGAAAGAACAACGCCTTCAACTCGTGCGCGTCATTTGCTTTCATTTTGCCGCCTAAGACCAATCGTAATTGCCTTCTTCTTAAAGCACCTGCAAACAACTCCTTCTCTTCATCGCTCTCTGGAATAAGTTCTGCTACAGGAATAGTCTCGTTATTTTGCCCTATGGCCACAAAAGTATAGTAGGCCTCGTTAGACTTCAGCCGAACTCCTGAAGGTATGTTTTCTGCCCAAACATCAAGTCTTACCTCAACCGAGGTAGTGAATGCGCGGGTAACTTTTGCTTCGATGGTAATTACATCGCCGAGCTTAATGGGGTGTTTAAAAGAAACATTATCCACAGAAGCGGTAACCACAATTCTATTGCAATGCTTTTGAGCCGAGATCGCAGCGGCAATGTCCATCCAGTGCAAAAGCCTTCCGCCCATCAAATTATTAAGCGTATTGGTATCATTAGGCAGTACCAATTCATTCATAATGGTAAAAGAGTGGCTGGGGTTCTTTACTTTAAGACTCATATTAATTTAGCGCTTCACGTTATTAATGTTTGTAAATCCTATCAGTTCCTCCCAACGGGAGCCTGGTTTACGGTAATACACGAAGACTTGATAGGTATTGTTTGTTTCAAAGAAAGAAGCTTCAAAAACAGTTTGGTCAATCTTGCCGGTATCTTTATCCAGCCAGACATATTTGTAGTCGTACAGTCCTTGTTTCAGCGTAATGTTCCCAAAAAAGCGTTTTCTTCCCGCATCATAAGTAAGCTTGTTACTTTCGTTCAAAACGTAATTATTAAATCGTCCCACTACATAAGCCGCGCCATTTTTTGTGGGCGGGAGCGAGTTCAACGTAAAGGAAACTCCTGCATAATCTGCATCTGTGACCGGCTCTCTCCCTTCATTGTTTCTAATGAAGAAAGCTCCGTTCTCATCTATCAGATTACTATACTTTGCTTTACTCGCTGCCGGATCTTGGAAAAGAATGACATTGATGATCGAATCTTTAATGATGTCCTGCACGTTTTCTGCCTTATACCGCAGACTTCTCATGTCAAATTTCCTAAACTCATTTCCTCCGGGAAAATCATTGGTGTTCAAATCATTGTACACCAAAGCGCCTGGCTTAATAAAAGAAGGTTTAGTATTGGTAATTGCTGTTAGAGGATCCGCATTCTGCATTACTACAGCCTTTACGTCGGTGTAAGCATTTTGAATTGCTATTTTATGGAAGATGGTAAAGTTGAGCTTCTGATTACTAAACCGTAAGGATACTTGCGGACTTGGTACAACATCCGTTGCGACATTGACAATGTTTTCTACTATAAAGAATCTTTGGGAGATTACTGGTTTTTTAAGGTTACCATCTTCATAAACTTTCAGCAGGTAGTTTCCTGAGACCTTAGGCTTGATCTGTGTGTTGGGTATCTTGAGTTCGTAGTGTGTGAACTTCTGTAGGGTGCCAAATGAATATTTAAAGTCCTGTATTCTGTCTTCCGATAGGCTCTCCAGGAAATCCATTGTAGAAAGACGAGAAGGTTCCCAATCGGAAGTACAATGCTCAATGGCATACCAATAGATTTTACTGCCACCATTAAGGTCATCGAACGAAAAGATCAGTTGCTCATTTGAATTCAGCGTAATGATTGGAATAGATTGCTCTTTTTGCGCATTGTAACATTCTACCGTTTTAATATTCGGTTGGTAGATTTTGTTTTCATAGACAAATTGCTGTTGTGCAACAGCAATTTGGAGATTTAATACTAGAAGTAGAAAGCATGTAAAGCCTTTCATCTCTACTTACCTTCCAGGTCCATGATATCAGATGCAAGATCTTCCCATGTAGTCTGAGCAGTATCAAGCAGATTCTTCGATGCCAGGTAGCGTTTGTTTGCTTCAGATAATTTGCTGGAATCCGAGTAGGTCTTTTCATCAGCAATCTCCGACTCTATAGCTTTAACCTGATTCTCAAACTCTGAGATATCTGTCTCAATCTTTTTAAGCTGATCGTTCAGCTTTTTCAATTGCTGTTGAAGATTTGGAGTAGAAGGCTTATCATCAACTACTTTCTTAACCTCTTTATCTGGCCTCACTGGCACAGGAGTAGGGGTTGCTGGTGGTCTTTTACTATTCCATTCTTCGTATTCAGCATACGTTCCAGGGTATTCTTTAATGTCTTTGTCTTCAATGAACCAAATTTTATTGGCCACATTGTCTAAGAAATACCTATCGTGAGAAACTGCTATAAATGTACCTTCATATTGCGTCAAGGCCTGAATCAGAATGTTTACCGATTGGATGTCCAGGTGATTCGTAGGCTCATCTAGGATCAGGAAGTTTGAATCCGTTGTCAGAGATTTAGCCAGGGCAACCCTTGATTTCTCTCCTCCGGAAAGTACGCGTATCTTTTTGAATACATCATCTCCCGTAAATAGGAAACAGCCTAAAATGCCCCTAAGCTCAGTGTCTGTATGCTTTGGTGCAAAAGCCTGAAGCTCTTCTAGTATGGTGTTTTCTAAATGCAGTGATTCTAACTGGTGCTGAGCAAAGAAAGTGGTGGTCACATTATGACCAGTTTCACATTTCCCCTCAAAGCTTTCTGCGCCCGCAATAATTCTTAGCAGGGTAGACTTACCTTTTCCATTCGCACCAATCAAGGCAATCTTATCTCCTTTTTCAATAAGTCCATCAGCATTCTCTAGTATCTCAATATTTGGATAGCTTTTGTTAGCTTCGTCGACTTTGATTACGTGCCGACCAGATGGTTTAGAGAACTTGAACTGGAAGTTTACGGTAGGGTTATCGTCATCCACATCTTCTACACGCTCCATTTTATCCAACGCTTTCATGCGGGATTGCGCCATTTTAGCTTTCGAAGCCTTTGCCCTAAAGCGCTCAATCAGGCGTTCTTCCTGCTTAATCTTAGCCTGCTGATTTTTAAATTCACCTTTCTGGATTTCACCTCTCAGTGATTTTTCTTCTAGATAGAAACTGTAGTTGCCGGAATATGGTGTCAGTTTTCCTTTGCGCGATTCAACAATCTTGTTCACTACTTTATCCAGGAAGTACCTATCGTGGGAAACGATTACAATAGCACCTTCAAAACTACCTAAATAAGTTTCCAGCCATTTGATGGAGGGTAAATCCATGTGGTTTGTAGGCTCATCCAGTAATAAGATATCTGGAGTTTGTAATAGAATCTTCGCAAGCATCACACGCATTCTCCATCCACCGGAGAAGGTGTTCAATGGCCTGTGCTGATCTTCTGTGCTAAACCCTAGACCTGCAAGGATCTCATTTGCTCTATATTCTATGCTGTAACCATCTAAAGCCTCAAACTCTTGTTGCTTGTCGCTGAGTTTATATAAGACATCTTCAGAATAGTCGGTCTCAATTTGCTTTAGGAGTATTTCTATTTCATCATGAAGCTGGTTCTGGCGTTCAAATGCCTCCATTGCAACATGCAGAATGCTATGATGTGAATCGTAAGAAAGTAAATCCTGATTCAGGTAGCCTATTTTCAAGTCTTTCGACATAGAAATGCTGCCTGAAGATGGCCCATATTCACCAACAATTATTTTTAAAAGTGTAGATTTTCCCGTTCCGTTGGCACCAATTAGTCCAACCCTATCTCCTGGTTTAATATGCCAGTTTGCCTCGTCGTATAAAGCTCTGGAGCCTATAAGGAATGTTAAGTCGTTTATTGAAATCATGTGATTGCAAAAATACAAACAAATGTGCATTTTTGGCATTAATTAATTCCTTCGTTCCATGTACCGTCTTATTAAACCGATATTCTTCAAATTTGACCCCGAGAAAGTTCATTATTTTGTTGTAGAACGTTTAAAATGGTTCCATGAGCGCTTTCCATTAGGTCAGACTATTTTGAGAAGTAGCTTCGATGTGAAGATAAAAGGCCTGGAACGTGAGGTTTTCGGTATCAAGTTTAAGAACCCGGTTGGCTTAGCTGCGGGATTCGATAAGAACGGAGAATACATTGAAGCATTGAGCGATATCGGATTCGGTTTTATTGAGGTTGGTACCGTAACTCCACTACCTCAACCCGGTAACGATAAGCCAAGAATGTTCCGTCTGGAGGCCGATAAGGCCATTATTAATAGGATGGGCTTCAACAATAAAGGGGTAGACACCCTGGCAGAGCGACTAAGGCTATTAAAAAGTAAGAATACGGAGATTGTTATTGGGGGTAACATTGGCAAGAACAAGAGTACCCCAAATGAAGATGCGGTTAGCGATTATATCAAGTGTTTCGACAGGCTTCATGAGGTGGTTGACTATTTTGTAGTAAACGTAAGCTCTCCGAATACGCCTGGCTTGAGAGCGCTTCAGGAAAAGGAACCTTTAATGGATTTACTGAATACCTTGGAGCAACGTAACCAGCGGAACCCGGTTAAACGCCCCATTCTCTTGAAGATAGCTCCTGATCTTACCAATGAGCAGCTGGATGATATCGTAGAAATTGTTCTTGAAACTGGTATCGCAGGGCTAATCGCAACTAACACTACAATAGATCGAAACGGACTTTATTCCGAGGAAGCTGTTGTTAAGGAAGCTGGCGGTTTAAGTGGGAAGCCACTTACACAGCGATCTACGGAAGTAATTCGGTATCTGTCTCAGAAATCAAATAAGGCTTTCCCAATTATTGGCGTAGGAGGGATTCACTCTCCTCAGGATGCGATAGACAAACTGGAAGCAGGTGCTTCGCTTGTTCAACTTTATACTGGTTTTATCTACGAAGGCCCCGGATTGATCAAAGCAATTTGCAAGGAACTGGTTAAACAGCCGTGATATTACCCCACAAAAAAGCCCTTCTAAATCGTAGAAAGGCTTAAATCTTAAAACTTAAGATATTATGCTTTAGCAGTAAGCTGATCCAGGATCGCATTGTTTTGAGCCAATTGATCTTTTGTAGATTGTCTTGAGCGATTACCTAACTCGATGTTAGTCGCTAGTTTCAAGTTTTTTACGTCTAACTTTGCAAATGTTTTATTTCTTCTGTCTTTTCTTTTTAGTCTTGTAACTGCCATGTTAATTTTTTTTATTTAAATATTTAAATCTGGAGGTCGAGAGCGGATTCGAACCGCTGTAGGAGGTTTTGCAGACCTCTGCCTAGCCACTCGGCCACTCGACCCTGTTAAAATTCAGGCTGCAAAAATAGTAATTATTACTTACTATGCAATTTATTTCTGCAAATTTCTGCTGATATCAGAACAAATTATAGCTGCAGAAATGGCAACGTTCAATGATTCGGCAGCCCCAACCCTCGGTATCGTTACTGGATCGGTGATAAAAGCCTGTACCTCTTCACTTATTCCCTGACCTTCGTTTCCAAGGATCACTAGTCCCTCGCCACCCCATTCTGTCTGGTACATGCTTTTTCCTTCCAGTAAGGCGCCGAATACCTTTATCTCATTATCAGCTAGAAAAAAACTAAGATCCTGATAAAACACTTTCACACGAGCAAGAGAACCCATGGTAGCTTGTGCCGTTTTTGGATTATAAACCTCAACAGTGTTTAGTGAGCAAACAATGTACTTGAAGCCAAACCAATCTGCGGTTCTAATTATCGTTCCCAGATTACCCGGGTCTTGAACTCCGTCAAGAACTAAGGTGAAGGATCCTTTCAAGTTCTCGGCATTCAAATTCTCAGCTTCGGGGATATAAATAAGCGCTAAAATCCCTTGCGGCGTTTGTAACGTACTAATCTTGTTCAGTTCAGCGTTGTTTACTTCAAATAACTTTATATTTGCAGGCAAAGCAGGGAGTAAAGACTGGTATTGAGCAAGATAGTATATGCTGTGGATCTTAAAAGGTGAGTCAATAAATTCTATAATGGACTTTATTCCTTCAACGATGAATATCCCATTTTCTTTACGGTACTTTTTTTGATGTAACGATTTTATAAAACTTAACTGAGACTTTGAAAGCATATTTTCCTTGTAAACAAAACACCTTTTATCCTGCAATATTACTATTTATTCTCCTCTTTATATCCGCATGTTCTTCAACAAAGTATATTGCGGACTACCAGTCGATTGTTAAGAAGGTTAAAATAGATAGCGTGGACAAACAATTTGAGGAAGAGGCACTAAACTATATTCAGAAAGACATCAGGCCTACATCTACCATCGGGATTAACGTAATAATTTATAACATCTTTAATACCAAAGATGGTAAGTATAAAACTACAGGGATTAAGCCACTCGGTACTCCGCCTCCAATTTTGGACAGTGCCCTTGTAGAAATCTCCAGAGATCAGATACAAAAGTTCTTAATTAGCAAAGGCTATTTTAAGGCTAAAGTAACTTCTGCAATTGACGCCAAGAACCAGAAAGCTAAAGTTAGATTTAAGGCAAATCAAGGCCCTTCCTTTTCTATTAACAAAATAGCCTATAAAATCACTGATAGCGTAACCAAGGATACTTATTTAAAAAACAAATCACTATTTACGCATTTCAAAGAAGGTATGCGCTATGACGACGATTCCCTTTCGTATGAAAGAGATCGGATCTACCAAGTAATGAAGGAGAACGGTTACTTTGATTTTGCCAGACCGTACGTGAAGTTCGAGCTTGATACTAACTTGAATTCTAGCAAAGTTAATGTATCTCTTTTGATCGACAATCCTAAAGATAAAGCTGCACACCAAAAATATACCATTGGCGAATCCAGCCTGATCATCGCGCAAGATGCTGAGGGTTTTCAAGGGCCGATGGATAGCCTTCTTAACGATGCTGGCAAGAGTTCCCGGTTGTATAGGGGTCTTCGATACACAGACCTTTCTGGTAAGTTTAGAAGGGGTCCGATCGCACGCTACAATTTTCTTCAGGATTCCACAACCTATGATATCAGAAATGAAACGCTGACCTACGATAGGATGTATGAACTAAACGTGTTTAAGAATGTTAAAATTGATTACGCAAAAGCCCAGGATAGTTCCTATAAATTGCTGCCAATAATCCAGCTTATCCCTCAAAAAATTATGAGTAATAGGGTAGAAGGAGAAATTCCTTTTAATGGCGGTACCGTAGGCTTTACGCTAAGTAATACCTATACCAATAATAATTTGTTTAGGGGAGCAGAACGTTTTGAATTCCAAATTAAAGGAGGCTTGCAGTCCCGTATTGGAAATGGTACCTCATTGCTCAGTGATATTTACCAAAGAGACTTTTCATTGAGTTCTAATATCAGCGTGCCCCGGTTAATGTTACCATTCATATCTGCCAGACCAGGAAGAAGGGGGGGGATGCCACATACCGTTTTTTCTACGAGTTACGCCTATGCGTTACAAACAAATTTTTTCCAGCGTCATGTATTCCTAAATTCCGTAACGTACGAGTTTGTGGAGTCTAAGTCAAAATACCATTCCATTACGCCCTTAAATTTCGAGTACAGATTAGGTAATCTAAGCAGCAACTTATCAGATAGCATTATCCAGAACAATCAATACTATGTTAGGCTTTTAAGCAGAAAAGACATCACCTTGGGAATCAAATACACGTATTCTTTGAATTCTGATAAGCTGCTAACTAACAGTAACTTCATCTATTTTAGGGGCAATATGGATCTTGCTGGTAACCTATTGCAGCTTGCTTCTAAACTTTCGGGAAATAAGCACGATCCCAAGTCTGGTGATTTCGCTGAGATATTTGGCTTGCCATTCAACCAATACATACGTCCTGAAGTCGATGTAAGGTGGTACAAAGGTCTTGGGGGAGAAAAACAAATAGTAACCCGGATAAACGCAGGCGTGGGTTTTGCTTACGGTAATTCGACAGCAATGCCATTTGAGAAACTTTTTTTTGCCGGTGGTTCGAGTGGGGTGAGGGCTTTTCAAGCGAGAACTTTAGGGCCAGGAAATTATAATAGAGGTATTAGTATACCGGATTCTGCAACCAGAAGGTCTCTTTTCGGTATAGATCAACTAGGCGATATGCATATCGAAGCCAACTTGGAGTACAGGTATCTTTTGTTGAATAAGTTCTTTGGTGCCAAACTAAAAGGGGCAGTATTTCTTGATGCTGGAAACGTTTGGAATATCTCAAGTAATAACGCAGAGTCTTCCACTAAATTTGACCTCGCCAAGCTAGGAAATCAGTTGGGTATCGGTACCGGTGCCGGATTTAGATATGATGTACAGTACTTTGTGTTCCGTTTTGATGTCGGCCTTAAGCTCAAGGATCCGCAGTTTCAGGGTTCAGAACAATGGGTGATCAGCAAGCTTTTTAGCGGTGGTAAGGAGTTTAAGCGAGCTTACAATGCCATGAACAGTCCAATGCAATACCGTTTTCTTCAATACAACTTCGGTATAGGAATGCCTTTCTAAAAAGCGCTTTTCAAACCATCGAATATGGTCTCGAAGAATGTTCCAAGGCTCAAACCGTTGCTATGATTGAAGTATATAAAGATCAAAAATAGAATGACCGCTACAATGAGGAATTTTCTAAATAGGAAGGCAATTGCAAAAAGGATAACCGGAAATAGTACAAGCCACAAACTATTAAAAGCATAAGGAGTTAGGTTTCCATCTTTTTTATAAACATAGAAAAGCTTGCTATGGGGCCCCTGGTCATTTTCATGTTTGATGTATACAAAAGCAGAGCTTTCTAAAGGAAGTGGCAAAACCGCTACCCCATCGCTAAACCTAACTTCCTGGGTAAAACCACTAACACTGAATCTATAGAGGCCATTAATTTCCTCAATAGGGTTGTTCAATGAATCTGTGGCAATAATCGCGAGCTTGCTGTTTTTCAATAGGCTCTCCTTCACTATAAAGTTATTGATGTCTGAATTTTGTGCGTAACTGTATATAGATGCCGTAAGCAGCAAAATTAATAGGCGTATTCTTTTCATCCCCAATGGTATTTATTCTATTGATCGCTTGTTATAGATCAGGTATCCCAAATGTAGTAAAACGCCGTTTCTTTTTATCGGGTCGTCGTAGATATTATAACTGAAGCTAATAGGACCCACGGGAGTGTGATAAACCAGCCCTGCTGTAGCAGCATAGTGCCATTTGCCTAAAGACGAGGAATGGCCAACACCCTGAAAGCCAACTTTCTCAAACTTTTCATAAGGTAAAAAAACATAGGCTTCTGCCCTAAGCTCGAGGTGTCGCCGTAAACTGAAAATATTTTTAATGCCTCCGGCCAGATAACTTGTGGCCCTGAAGTTTTGCAAAAAGAGTGAGCGACTGTCCTGTAAGGGATAAAAAGCTGGAGCGGACAATAGCGTGGAATAGTAACTTGAGAACAGCGGTTGATTCGAGAAAACTGCTTCGGCAAGGTAACCTAACGAATACCTCCGCTTTTGAAGGAAGTAGTTTTCATCACTAACCTTGATATTAAACCATTGCCGATATTTGCTATCCACTACAAGTTTATTTACAGGCATTGCCATGACTAAACTTTGGCTGGAGCCAATACCGCCAGATTGAAAACTCTCCCTGCCCGCGTAAAAGTTCAGACTCAATAGTAAATTTCTTCCTTTACTGGGATATTGCTTTCTGTTGAAATTATACTTTTCAAAGGAGAGTGTCGATCTCGATGCATTTAAAATTGTTTTATCTAATTGATCACCAATTGCATACTTGTCAGTTGGACTATATTCATCGCCGTTATTGATAAATGAAGTTCCTAAACTTATTCTGGCATTTCTGTTAAGTGGCATACCGAGTAAAACTCCAATTTTCCTGTCGGCCTGCTCAATATATGTTGGATGCGGATTTTCTATGAAAATGGAACTGGTATTGTAGTAATCGAAGTGGTTATAGGTAAAATCGGCGGCCAGAAATAATGGTAGTCTTGATGGATAATCTACCCGTCCACTAAGCTGTACTGACTCATAAAATCTACCTGAATATAAATTGGTTCCAAAGGTGTAAGACTTCTTATTCAGGTAGTTGTACTGTAATCCCAGGAATACATTACTAATTGGTCTAGTTGAGATATTCCCTCCAAAATCAACTGTAAAGCTTTTTTGAGGTTTCGCAACGATTTCAAAATTATAGCTGTCAGATACCGGGTTATAACTGATCTTCGGATAAACCGTTTCAAATGTTTCATCGGCAACAAGCTTGTAATATCCTTGCTTGATATCAGCAAGATCAAAGGTTTTTTGATCTCGCTTAAATAAGCGCTCTACATACTTTTTCTGTTGTGTATTTACGCCTGAAACCGTAACACCACTAAATACAAGGTTTGGTTTTTTGCTGTTAAAGCCATTTCTTTTCGCAATTAATGCCTCATCTGAAACCCGCCTTCTAATTCGTTTCTTTATCAGGGGCATTTCAGCCATCGTAGCATCGTATCCCTTTTTGATCAGATCCGCTACCGGATTAAAGTTAGACACAGAGTATCCGCTGAGGTCAGGCTGAATATAAACTCCATTTTTACCGATCAAGGTAGAGTCCGACTTTGATAAAAACATGAAGACCATCAACCTGCTCATTAAACGTTCATCATTGCTTTTTGGATATTCGTTAAAAATCTTTGACGATACATTGGAGCCGATCATGACATCAGGATCGAAGCTTTTTTTCATCACATCGGCAGGAAAATTGTTGTATAAACCACCGTCAAATACATACTTGTCTTCCAGTTTTATTGGCCTGTAGATCAAGGGGACAGTCATTGTGGCCCGAACTGCCTCTGCAAGACTTCCTTTGCTTACGGTAATGCTGGTTTGCGAAAGTACATCAGACACCATGCACCTGAAAGGTACAAAGAGGTTGTCGAAGTTGTCCTTGGAGATCGCTGAGGCCTGAGAGAACAGCTCTAATAGGGCAAAGTTTAACGGAATATCATTAACCAAATTTGAACGTACACTAAGTCTCAGATTAGTGTCTATCGATAATTTCGCTGTTAGAATCGAGGGGTTAATGCTTTTTTTCTGAAAGAAAAACGAATAATCGCTGGTATACCTGCCACCAACCCAATCCTGAAAATCTTCACTCAAGGCAATTTTTTCTATCTGAGCAGGGGAATATCCTGCAGCATACATTGCCCCAACAATCCCGCCCATTGATGTTCCTGTAATGTAATCTATCGGGATGTTGTTTTCTTCTAAAGCTTTCAGAATTCCAATGTGCGCGATTCCTTTTGCCCCACCTCCGCTAAGAACCAAACCAACCTTCTGCGCGTAAGCTTTATTTACGCTCAAAAAGAGCAGTAGGTAAAGGAAATATCTTAAAGATCTCACTTTCCTAATTTACGATTTTTTACCATACAGAGAATTAGTTAGTTCATCCGCATGATGGTATAGGTCAAAACTGTAGCATAACTCACCCACAAAAAATAAGGAATAAAAATTAAGCCCGCTGTTTTGTCGATCTTGTAGAACGCTACACCATTTATACCTATCATGGCTAACAATGCCAGGATTTCATAAAATGCCGCATCAATCTGGTGAGCATAGAAAAAGAAGAAAGACCACATCAGGTTAAGCAATAGCTGTATCGCATAAATTGCAATAACCCGCGGTAGGTGATCAACTTGCTTTCTCCGTTGCCAAACCAAATAAGAAGCGATTCCCATTAGCACAAACAGCGTAGTCCAAACCGTTGGAAAAGCCCAATTCGGAGGTGTAAAAGGCGGCTTTTTGATAGTTAAATACCAAGTTTTCACGGATTCCTGGGTAAGCAGACTCCCTAAAGCACCAATGCTCATCGGGATAAATATATTGATTACCAATGCCGGAAAGCTGAATTTTGCTGATTGCTTTGCTGAAACCATAGTTCTCTTTTTTTAATATAGACTGCAATATAGGAAACCAATATTATTTCTAGATTTATAGTATCAATAAGCTATAAATAAACCTTATAAAGAGAAATACGTGGAATACGCAAGACTAAGAGTTGGCCTTTTTGGAGTTGGCCTAGAAGCCTATTGGGAGCAGTTTGATGGTTTGAAGGATCGGTTAAACGGCTATGTTCAACAGATGGCTGAAAAATTAACTGCATCGGATGTCGAAGTGGTAAACCTCGGATTGATAGACACGCCTGAAAAAGGCCTTCAGGCAGGCCATAACTTTAGAAAGGAGGATGTCGATATCCTATTTTTATACATCACAACTTATGCCTTGTCTTCTACAATTTTACCGGTGGTTCGACGGGCAAAAGTTCCCGTAATTGTTCTAAACCTATCTCCTGAAGCAAGTATCGACTATACCAACTTTAATAAGATGGGTAACCGTACCAGTATGACAGGAGCGTGGTTGGCGAATTGTTCTGCCTGCTCTGTTCCTGAAATAGCCAACGTATTTAAGCGATCGAATATACCCTTCCATCAGGTAACAGGTGTGCTGAATGAAGATCCACAATCATGGACTCAAATTCAAGAATGGTTGGAAGCGGCCAAAGTTGCAAACGTGATGTCGCACAATAGGCTTGGGCTAATGGGAAATTACTACGGTGGGATGCTTGATATTTACGCTAACCTTACTTTGCAATGTGCAACATTTGGAGGGCATATAGAGATTCTGGAGGTTGATGAACTGTCGCAAATCAAAGCAGGTGTAAGCCTGGAAGAAATAGGAGCGAAAGTGTATGAATTCAACCAGACCTTTGAGATTCAGGACGATTGCTCTGGTATAGAGCTCGAACGTGCCGCAAAAACTGCCGTAGCATTAGATAAGCTCGTTTTGAAACACAATCTGGGCTCAATTGCATATTATCATAAAGGAACCGGAAATTACCAGAATGAGGATACCATGAGTGCTGTGATTTTAGGCAATTCCTTGCTCACCGCGAGGGGAATTCCCGTGGCAGGAGAGTATGAGGTCAAGAATGCTCAAGCGATGAAGATCATGGATATCTTTGGCGCCGGTGGCTCTTTCACGGAATATTATGCAATGGATTTTAAGGATGATGTCGTATTGATGGGGCACGACGGACCTTGTCATGCTGGTACAGCTGAGGGTAAGATTAAGGTTAAACCTTTGAAAGAGTACCATGGTAAGGTTGGCTCAGGGTTGTCTGTGGAAATGTCTGTTAAGCATGGTCCGGTTACCCTGTTATCGGTAGTTGAAACTGTAGATGGAAAAATCATTTTTTTAGTGGCAGAAGCGGAGTCTGTAGCAGGCCCTATTCTGGAAATCGGAAATACCAACAGCAGATATAAATTTAGTATTGGTGCCCGTGCGTTCGTGGACAACTGGAATGCTCATGGTCCCGCCCATCATTGTGCAATCGGAACAGGTCATATCTCCGCAAAAATCACTAAATTGGGATTGTTGATTGGTGTAGAAACCATCCGTGTCTGCTAAAAAAAACATAAAGTACATCGTTGTAGTACTATGTTTAGGCATCGGTTCCCCCTTTTTTTTACAACATCAGACTTTATGTAAACCCTCCTCAATAACATCCTCCTTCCTTACTTTGGCAGCTTTGCATGGAGGATATACAATTGGTAGATACAAAAGCTAAAATAAATTCCAGGATATATTATAATTGAAACCTTAACCGTGGCCAACTGTTAATAAAGCAATTAAAAAGATTTGTTATGGAAACCAAGAATATAAATAACTCAAAAGAGCCTATCAAGGATGATACTAAGTTTGAGAATTCAGATATAGATCCTGGGTTTTTAGGACATCAGGAAGATAGCGAAGAATTAAAGGGGGAAGAAGATGAACGTGCACATAATATTGATTCGGATATTAGTATTAAAGAAATGCGTGAAGGAAAGAAGGATGGAGATAATAAAGAAATCGTAGCTGGTTCCCGTTAATAATGTCGATTCACAAACAGACTGGGTTACTTGACTTTATTAAAAATAAAAAGATCTTTAAAAATCCATTTACCTTCCTGAAGGTTGCCTCTTGCGATAACGAATTGATTTGTACTTCGTTTTTCGTAAAGTATGCGTAATTCTTCACCCTCTTTCTGGAATACTGCACGGTCTTTACTTGATTCGACAAAAGCATATCGGTCTTGCTTATCTTTTTCCTCAGAACCTATCAAGCCAGGTTGAAAGTGTTTTACAAGAGATACAAATCCTTTTTCTTGTCGTTCATAAGCCAGCATCTCATAGAGTGCAGCTTTTCCGTCTTTCATAAATCGCATAAAACCAAGTATATTACCGTTTTCCGGAGCGAGCCATACACCATCTATCGATTGTCCGTCTGTCGTTTTTGCCTTCCAATGACCTTCGATGAAGCTTACGTCGGCGACTGATCCCGTTTTTACATCGGTTTGGGCATATGACTTTAGGTTGAAACAGGTAACGAGTACGATAGAAAAAGTTATAAGGTATTTCATGACATTAAATTATAATTGGTTCTAGGTCAATATACAAAATCCCTTGAAAAATTGCGCATTTTTTCAAATACTTTTTGTTTGTCAGGACATGACATTTGCTTAGGGTTGGAGGGTCTATCTGATATAAAATTCTTTCAACCAATTCTATGTTCGAGGAACAAATCTCAGGACAGTGCATGATGGCTTTGTCGAAAATTTTATGGATACTAGTAAAGTTAAAAATTCAATTATTTTAAAGCCTAACCAATTATGAACCAGCAGCTAAACAGGCTCGTAACCTTAATGAGCGTAATCTTATTGTGCAATCTTCCAGGCAACGCAGTTGCGCAAAAGCTCTCTCTCTACGATTTAAAGGTGGAGCACATGGTAAATCCACTCAATATTGACAATCCAATGCCTCGTTTTAGCTGGAAAATCAATTCTGGAGTAAAAAATACGCTACAAACTAATTATGAAATCAAATTAGGTAAAAAAGCTACCATCGGGAATAAACCTTTTTGGTCTACTAATAAGGGTGTCGACCAGTCTGTATTGGTCCCTTACTCCGGACCTGAACTAGGTTCTAAAACAAAATACTTCTGGCAAGTGCGCATAAAAGATAACCATGGCAATACCTCTCCTTGGTCGGCAGTACAACATTTTCAAACGGGTTTAAAATCCGCAGATTGGACTGCTAAATGGATTACTGTTGAAGGTAAAGATACTTCGAAGATTAGTCCGCTGTTTAGAAAAGAGCTTTCATTATCGAAAGCTATCCGGTCGGCCATGATTTATATAACTGCCAAAGGTCTGTACGAGGCCAATATTAACGGTAAACGTGTGAGCGACTATTATTTCGCACCGGGATGGACCAGTTACAGGAAGCATTTACAGTATCAGGTTTATGATGTGACTAGCTCCCTCAAGAAAGGAGAGAATGTAATTGGCGTTACTTTAGGAGATGGATGGTATAAAGGCAGGATCGGTTTTGGTGGTCAGCATAATTTCTATGGAGACACCAGGGCGCTATTGCTTCAGCTGGAAGTGGAATATACAGATGGAACCAGAGAAACTATCAATAGTGATGGAAGTTGGAAAAGCAGCAACGGACCGATCTTGGCCTCTGACGTTTATGACGGAGAGACTTATGATGCCCGACGTGAGAAGAAGGGCTGGACCGTTACTGGTTATCAGGAAGATGCTTCCTGGAAAGCAGTTAGGGTCATAGAGAAAGGCACAGAACAATTGGTGGGTATGAGTGGACCCTTGGTTAAGAAACATGAAACCTTTAAAGCGCTGAAGATCTTTAAAACGCCGCAAGGAGAAACTGTCGTTGACTTCGGACAAAACATGGTGGGTTGGGTGATGTTAAAGGCAAAAGGCCCGGCAGGTACAAAAATTACGTTGAGTCATACCGAAGTTCTAGACAAGGCTGGAAATTTTTATCAGGAAAACCTTCGTTCGGCGAAAGCGCAGGATCACTATATTTTAAGTGGCAATGAAGAGCAGGTTTTTGAGCCACACTTTACTTTCCAAGGATTCAGATATGTAAGAGTTGATGGTTATCCAGGCGAATTAAAGCTTGAAGACTTAACTGGCGTTGCATTGTATTCTGATATGGAAGCGACAGGTAAATTCAGTACTTCTAACGCTTTGTTGAACCAATTACAACATAACATCCAATGGGGACAAAAAGGTAATTTCGTAGATGTGCCTACCGATTGTCCGCAGCGTGATGAGCGCTTAGGATGGACTGGTGATGCTCAGGCATTCGCAGCAACGGCGGCTTATAACATGGATGTATCTGGATTTTTCACTAAATGGCTTAAAGATGTTAAAGCTGACCAAACGCCAACCGGGGCTATTCCTCATGTAGTACCAAATGTTATAGACGACGGTCAGAGTGGTGCTGCCGGATGGGCAGACGTGGGCACCATAATTCCATGGGAGATGTACGTATCTTATGGAGACAAAAGAATCTTGGAAGTTCAATATGAAAGCATGCAGAAATGGGTCGGTTTTATCTCGTCACGGGCTAAGAACAATCTATGGAATTCAGGCTTCCATTTCGGAGACTGGTTGTTTTACCGTCCAAACGATGACAATGACGGTCGGTCAGCTGTGACCGACAAGTACATGATTGCTCAAACATTCTATGCACATTCGACACAGTTATTGATAAATGCAGCCAACGTTTTGGGTAAGAAAGAGGATGTTGAAAAGTACAGTAACCTATTGCAAGATATTAAGTCTGCTTATGTTAAGGAATACATGACTCCCAATGGAAAATTGGTATCCAATACGCAGACTGCGTATGTTCTGGCATTGCAGTTTGATATGCTTCCGGATAACTTAAGGCAGCAGGCTTCAGATCGTTTGGTTGCCAATGTGAGGGACTATGGTAACCACCTGACTACCGGTTTCTTGGGGACGCCTTATTTATGCCATGTGCTCAGCAGATTTGGTCATGAAGATGTTGCCTATGACCTTTTAATGCAAGAAAGTTATCCGTCATGGTTGTATCCTGTAAAAATGGGAGCAACAACGATTTGGGAAAGATGGGATGGCATTAAGCCTGATGGAAGTTTCCAGACGCCAGACATGAATTCTTTCAATCATTACGCTTATGGTGCGATAGGAGACTGGATGTATAAAAACGTAGCGGGGATCAATGTGGTCCCTTCTTCGCCTGGTTATAAAGAAATACTGATTAAGCCTATCCCTGGAGGAAAACTTACAAGTGCATCTGCTGAGCTTAATACTTCCTACGGAATGGTTAAATCATCATGGACACTTGTCGATGGGCTATTCAAATTAGATGTCACCGTTCCTGCAAACGCAAAAGCAACGGTCGTGCTACCAAAAAGTGGTAAAAAGGAGGAGATCGGTTCTGGCAATTATCACTTTGAATATAAGTACTAAATACCTTAACATTGTATAACACCCGAATACACAAGATGAAACCTAATTTACAGAAAACCTTAAATGCTTTGCTGCTATTTGCTGGTGTTGCTTTTTCTGCACAGGCATACGGCCGGGCGCAAACTGAACCTATTGATCTGCAAACTGAGCATCTGGTTTCCCCTTTAGGAATAGATGTTGCTAGTCCGCGTTTATCCTGGATGATGAAGGATGTGCGTCAAGGTGCAAAACAATTGGCTTACAGAGTTTATGTAGGTAAGGACTCCTTGGAGGTAGTGAAGAAAAAAGGCTTGTCCTGGGATTCGGGCAAACTACTATCTGCCAATAGCCTTGTTGTTTACAAAGGCAAACTTTTAGAGCCTTATACTAAATATTATTGGTTGCTGGAGATCTGGGGCAAAGATGGACTTACTAACTCTTCAACAGCGGTTTCTAGTTTTGAGACTGGGTTGATGTCGATGACTAACTGGAAGGGTTCATGGATCACGGACAATAATGGAATTGAAGTTAAACCCGCGCCTTATTTCAGAAAGGTATTTTCTGCAGAAAAAAAAATCAAATCTGCAAGAGCTTACATCGCTTGCGGTGGTTTGTATGAGCTGTATCTTAATGGTAAAAAGGTTGGAAACCATCGAATGGATCCAATGTACACACGTTTCGACAGACGTACATTATATGTTACCTATGATGTGACATCCCAACTACAGAACGGAAAAAATGCTGTAGGTGTACTATTGGGAAATGGCTGGTACAACCACCAATCTACTGCAGTATGGGATTTCCATAAAGCACCATGGAGGAACAGACCAACCTTTTGTCTCGATTTAAGAATCACATATGCGGATGGCACAGTGGAAACCGTAACCTCAGGAAGAGAGTGGAAAACCTCTTTGAGCCCCGTTACTTTCAACAGCATATATACCGCCGAACATTACGATGCGAGGTTAGAGCAATTGGGCTGGAACGTAGCAAATTTTGATGATGCCAAATGGGGCAATAGCACCTTTAGAAGTGCACCTTCAGATAATATTGTTTCACAACAACTACATCCAATAAGAAACGTAGAGAAAATAACAGCAAAATCATTAACTAAAGTAAATGATACCACCTATGTATTTGACCTGGGAAGAAACATTTCGGGAGTGAGCCAGATCAGTTTGAGTGCTGAGGCTGGTACTGTTGTCAAACTGAAACATACCGAGCGTCTGTATGCTAACGGTAGAGCAGATATGTCTAACATTGATCAACATTATCGTCCAACAGACAATACGGATCCTTTTCAAACTGATGTCTTAACCTTGAGCGGAAGAGGTGAGGAAAGCTTTACGCCACACTTTAACTACAAAGGATTTCAGTACGTTGAAGTAACCAGCAGCAAGCCAATCTTATTGACTAAAGGTAGTTTAGTAGGCTTTTTTATGCATAGCGATGTTCCTCCGGTAGGAGAAATCAAATCCTCTAACCCAACGTTAGACAAGATCTGGTTTGCCACCAACAATTCTTACCTATCTAACTTCTTTGGTTATCCTACGGATTGTCCGCAGCGTGAGAAGAATGGTTGGACTGGTGATGCGCATATTGCGGTAGAAACCGGGTTAATGAATTTTGATGGCATTACTATTTATGAAAAATGGTTGGCCGATCACCGGGATGAGCAACAGCCTAACGGCATTTTGCCTTCGATTATTCCAACAGACGGCTGGGGCTACGAATGGGGCAATGGACCAGACTGGACCAGTACGATTGCGATTATTCCATGGAACGTTTATTTGTATTATGGCGACGATAGAATTTTAAGAAACAACTACGACAACATCAAGAGGTATGTTGACCATATTGGAGATATTAGTCCATCGGGTTTAACAACCTGGGGGCTGGGGGATTGGGTTCCAGTGAGTACAAAGCCTCCTGTGGAGTTTACCTCATCCGTATTTTATTACGTTGACGCCGTGATCTTGTCAAAAACAGCTAAGCTTTTGAACAAGACAGAAGATTTTAACAAGTACGCTGCTTTTGCGCTTAAAATAAAAACTGCCTTCAATACTAAGTATTTAAATACTTCGACAGGAATGTACGGAGGGGGTTTGCAAGCGGAATTTGCTATGCCTTTGTATGCCGATTTGGTGCCTGAGAACCTGAAGACCAAAGTTGCCGCAAATCTTGCGAAGAAGGTTGGCGAAAGCAAAAACCATCCTGATGCCGGAATCCTTGGTGCTAAGGCCTTACTGCATGCATTAAGTGAGAACGGCTATTCAGATCTTGCCTACAAAGTGGCAGCTCAGGAAACCTATCCTTCATGGGGATGGTGGATTGTGAATGGCGCAACTACACTTTATGAAAACTGGAGAATAGACGCAAAGAGTGACATATCATTAAATCACATTATGTTTGGTGATATCGGTGCCTGGTTGTATAAAGGTATTGGCGGTATCAAAACTGATGAAAAGGCTGCAGGATTTAAAAACGTGATATTGAAACCTAATTTCGTTGTCGGACTGAACGAGTTCGAAGCGAAACATACAGGCCCATATGGTGAGATTATTTCTTCCTGGAAACGCAACGGGGATGCTGTTATCTATAAGGTTACCGTACCTGCAAACTCTTCTGCAACCATTTATCTTCCATTAGCTTCCGGTAAGAAAGCATACAGTGCAGGGAAGTTGAGCACAGCGATTGTAAACGTTCCTGCTGGCCAGTACTTGTACGAAATCAAATAATATGAAGCAGGTTCCCTTTTTTGATTTAATCAGCATTGACGAATATTCTGCGACTCCCAAGTATTTGCAACTTGGAAGCGCGATCATCAATGCTGTCGAAGAAGGAAAGTTGGATAAGGCACATCTGTTGCCATCAATAAATGAATTGAGTGTAAAGCTAGAGATTTCCAGGGATACTGCGGAAAAAGGCTATAAGTACCTGAAGAACCTTGGCGTAATCAATTCTGTACCCGGTAAGGGATATTACATTTCAAACCTGGAATTCAAGCAGAAACTTAAAATATTTCTACTCTTCAATAAATTGAGTGCTCATAAAAAAATAGTCTACGATGCCTTCATAGCCGCATTGGGCGATGAGGTAGCAGTGGATTTCTATGTTTACAATAATGATTTCAGGTTGTTTAAAAGGTTTCTGACCAATAAGAAAGAGAATTATTCCCATTACGTGATCATTCCTCACTTTATCGAAGGGGAAGAGTATGCCAGAGATATCATTAATAAGATTCCTAAAGAGAAGTTGATTCTATTGGATAAAAAAATAGCAGGTGTTGATGGAGAATATGCTGCCGCTTATGAAAACTTCGAGAAAAATATCTATGAAGCATTGGAGCAGGCGAGGGAAGAGTTGAGTAAGTACCATACGCTGAAGATCATCTTCCCGAAAAAAAGTTATTTTCCGAAGGAGATTCTGGACGGGTTCCATCGTTTTTGTCAGCAATATGCCTTTTCCCACCATGTGGTAAGCAATATCACCACTGAGCCGATCAATGAAGGAGAGGTGTTTATCAATTTGATGGAGGCCGACCTGGTGATCTTGCTGGAACGCTTGATTAGTCTTAACTTTCAGATTGGAAAAGACATAGGGGTGATTTCCTATAACGAGACACCTTTAAAAAAAATCTTACTAAACGGGATCACCACTATCTCTACGGACTTCAGGTTTATGGGTACGGTAGCGGCAGATTTGATCCTTGATAACTCGAAGAGACATATTGAGGTTCCTTTTTATTACATTAAGCGCGCTTCACTATAACAAAAATGCGCGAATTGCCTGTTTCATGATAGTACAGGACGGTTCAGCAGAACCATTCCTTTAATTTAGTAATATATATTTCTAACCAATTTATAAACTTAACAGTATGCCAGTAATCTTCGGAGTAATATTTCATTTTATAGGAGGCTTCGCTTCCGGTAGTTTCTACATTCCTTATAAGAAAGTCAAAGGCTGGGCCTGGGAGAGCTATTGGATCGTAGGTGGATTAGCCTCCTGGTTAATTGTTCCGCCAATAGCAGCTTACCTGACCATTCCTGGGTTTATGGATATCATCAAGGCAACAAATGGCCAGATCTTATTGCTCACTTACTTTTTTGGTTTACTTTGGGGAATAGGAGGTCTGACTTACGGCCTGGGTGTGCGCTATCTTGGTGTATCACTTGGTAGTTCAATTATCCTTGGTTTGTGTTCTGTTTTTGGCGCTATTATACCATCAATCTATTATAATTTTAATCCTAAAGCGGGTAAAGATAGTTTCAATGACATGATTGGTAGCCCTTGGGGCCAATTGGTGTTAGCCGGCCTGGTAGTCTGCGTGGTCGGTATCATTGTGTGTGGCAAGGCTGGAGGAATGAAAGAGAAAGACCTGATTGCATCGGGTAAAGCAGATCCTTCAAATAAGGAATATAAACTTGGCATTGGCCTGATTGTTTCGATTGTCTCGGGGGTATTAAGTGCCTGTTTTGCTTTTGGTATTGATGCTGGAAAAGTAATGGCAGAGACGGCAAACGAATCCTGGAAAGTCCTTCATCCAGCACAGGGAGAGTTCCTTTTTCAAAACAACGTAACTTATATCGTTATTTTATGGGGTGGATTGACGACCAACTTCTTTTGGTGTATGCTATTAAACTTCCGCAATAAAACATTTGGAGATTATACCAATAATAAGACACCTCTTCTTAAGAATTACATCTTCTCTGCCTTAGCTGGTACTACCTGGTTTTTACAGTTCTTCTTTTATGGAATGGGCGAAAGTAAACTGGGTAACGGAGCTAGTTCATGGATTTTGCACATGGCATTTATTATTCTGGTTGCCAATGCCTGGGGCTTGGTATTGAAAGAGTGGAGTGGCGTGCAGAGAAAAACATTTATTACCGTTATAGTTGGCATTGGGATCATCATCCTATCCGTCCTGATTGTGGGCTACGGTAATTCATTAAAGATATAATATATACAAATTATGACTGTTAGAACGACTGACTTTAAACATGTAAGTTATTTATGGGACGATGCAAAAGCTGCTGAAATAGCAGGAGATGAAGTTGCATTGTTGATCTACCGATCCAATTTATTGGGAGCGGATTTGCGTTTGACTAACTATGGGGGAGGAAATACATCCTGCAAGGCCATGACCAAACATCCTTTAACTGGAGAAGAAACCCGCGTAATGTGGGTAAAGGGGTCTGGTGGAGATATTGGTACCTTGAAGAAAAGTGGACTGGCAGCTTTGTATGTCGACCGGCTGGAAAGCTTGAAGAATATATACCGCGGATTGGAGTATGAGGATGAAATGGTGGAACTTTTTAATCATTGTATCTACGATCTTAGTTCTAAAGCACCTTCTATTGACACTGCGTTACATGGCTTTTTACCCTTCGATCATATAGATCATTTACATCCAGATGCAGCAATCGCAATCGCTGCGGCAAAAGATGGCAAGGAAATCACTGCTAAACTATTTAATGGAGAGATTGGTTGGGTGGAATGGCAGAAACCAGGTTTTGATCTGGGTTTACAGCTGAGACAATGTTTGGATGAGAACCCAGGGATCAAAGGCATTATGCTTGGGTCTCATGGTTTATTTACCTGGGGTAACACCGCTTATGAAAGTTATATTAATACGCTTGAGGTAGTTGAGAAATGCGCAGCATATCTGGTGGAAAACTACGGTAAAAAAGGACCTGTATTTGGGGGACAAAAAATAATAAGTTTAGCGGAAGCAGACAGAATTAAACAAGCAGCTGCTTTGGCTCCTGTATTGAGAGGCTTGTGCTCGAGTAAAAACCACATGATTGGACATTTTACTGATGATAGTCGGGTATTGGAATTTATCAATTCTAATGATCTTGATACCTTAGCGCCATTGGGGACAAGTTGTCCGGATCACTTCCTGAGAACCAAGATCAGCCCATTAGTGTTGAAGCTTGATCCTTCGGAAGATTTAAGTGATGTCGATGCCTTAAAAGTTAAGTTACTTCCCGAATTTGAAACGTACAGAGGAATGTACACTTCGTACTACGAGACATGTAAGCATGAGAATAGTCCGGCAATCAGAGACACTAATCCGGTAATTATTCTATATCCCGGTGTAGGGATGTTTTCTTTCTCGAAAGACAAGCAGACTGCAAGGGTTGCAGCAGAGTTTTATATCAATGCGATCAACGTGATGAAGGGTGCAGAAGCTATTTCTTCCTACACTTCTTTACCTCGTCAGGAAGCCTTTAACATTGAATACTGGTTGTTAGAGGAAGCGAAATTACAACGTATGCCTAAACCAAAAGCTTTATCCGGAAGGATTGCCTTGGTAACAGGTAGCGCTGGCGGCATAGGTAAGGCAATCGCAAAGAAATTTATCGATGAGGGTGCAGTTGTTGTGGTGAACGACAATGATGAAGGGCGATTGTCTGAGGCAGATTCATGGTTTGGAACTGCTTATTCCAAAGATAGTTTTACCACTGCCTTACTTGATGTAACAAATGGAGAACAGATTCGTGATGCTTTTGATGTTGCTGCTCTTTCTTTTGGTGGGGTGGATATTGTAGTAAACTGTGCTGGTCTGTCTATATCGAAACCTATTGAAGAACATACAGAGAAAGATTGGGACATCCTTTATGATGTGTTGGTGAAAGGGCAATTCTTTATCACACAGGCAGGGGTTAATGTGATGAGAAAACAAGATATTGGTGGCGATGTGATCAATATCGTTAGCAAAAATGCCTTGGTATCCGGACCAAATAATGCGGGTTATGGATCGGCGAAGGCGGCACAATTGCATTTAAGCAGATTAAATGCAGCTGAGCTTGGCGCTGATAGAATCAGAGTAAACGTGGTGAATCCTGATGCTGTGATTTCAGACAGTAAAATCTGGGCTGGAGACTGGGCAGAGGGAAGGGCAAAAGCATATGGGATTACCGTAGCAGAGCTGCCTGGTTTTTATGCAAAACGTACGCTATTAAATGAGGTTATTCTACCTGAAGATATTGCAAATGCATGTTTTGCGATAACTGGAGGTCTATTAAATAAATCAACAGGAAATGTTTTAAATGTTGATGGCGGTGTTGCCACAGCATTTGTACGCTAAAATTGAACTTATGAAACTAGAAAATTATCATATAGAATCAAACAATTCAGACCTTGTAGCTGCTCATCAGCGCAAATTAGAATTTATTAGTTCAGAAATCCCAGAATCTTCAGCTATCATTGATAAGTTAGTAGATTTTCAAATTGCTATTCCCAGCTGGGCTTTAGGAACCGGAGGAACCAGATTTGGCCGTTTCTCTTCTGGTGGAGAACCAAGGAATATCGAGGAAAAGATCGAGGACATCGGTCTTCTTCACAAGCTAAATGGGGCAAGTGGAGCAATCTCTCTGCATATTCCATGGGATACAGCAGACAATCCTGCTGCAATTAAAGCCTTAGCAGCGCAGCATGGTTTGCGTTTTGATGCCATGAACTCGAATACTTTTCAGGATCAGACAGATCAGGAATTAAGCTATAAGTTTGGATCACTGCAACACGTCGATAAAGCCGTTAGACAACAAGCAATTGACCATAATATTGAGGTGATCAGACAAGGAGTTGAATTGGGATCGAAAGCATTAACCGTATGGTTATCTGATGGATCCTGCTTTCCCGGTCAACTGAACTTTAGAAAAGCTTTCCAAAACACATTGGAAAGTTTGAGAGAGATTTATGCGGCTTTACCAGCTGATTGGAAGGTTTTTGTTGAATATAAAGCATTTGAACCTAATTTTTATTCCACTACGGTAGGAGACTGGGGACAATCATTGCTATACACCAGTAAATTGGGTTCGCAGGCTTATACCTTGGTAGATCTTGGTCATCATTTGCCAAACGCGAACATTGAGCAGATCGTTTCCTTATTGCTGATGGAAGAAAAATTGGGCGGTTTCCACTTTAACGATTCAAAATATGGAGATGACGATTTGACTGCCGGAAGCATGAAGCCTTACCAATTGTTCCTGATTTTTAATGAACTGGTAGAAGGTATGGATACGCGCGGAATGAACCATAAAGATGATCTGGGCTGGATGATTGATGCTTCGCACAACGTAAAGGATCCATTAGAAGATCTTTTACAATCAGTAGAAGCCATTATGATTGCTTATGCTCAGGCACTCTCTGTGGATAGGGAAGCTTTAATTGTAGCGCAGGCGATCAGTGATGTTGTTCGTTGTCAGGAGATTTTACAGCAGGCTTTTAGAACAGATGTTCGTCCGCTTGTAGCAGAAGCACGTCTCCGAGCTGGTGCAGCGCTTGACCCTCTAGGGGTTTACAGACAAAACAAAGTTAGGGAAGAACTGATTAAAAACCGTGGTGCCAAAACTGTTGCTACAGGACTATAAGAATGACATTAAACCGTGATGCGATACCAGTAGTTGCAGTTTTTGATGTGGGTAAAACCAATAAGAAGCTGTTTTTATTTGACGAGAATTATAAGATTGTCTTCGAAAGAAGTGCCAGGTTTACAGAAACTGAAGACGAAGATGGAGACCCATGTGAGAATTTGGAGAGCTTAAGGCTCTCCATTTTTGATTCCTTGCGTGAGGTGTTTAAGAATCCTGCTTTCGACGTGAAGTCTATAAATTTTGCTACCTATGGAGCAAGCTTTGTATACATTGATGAAGATGGGAGGCCATTGGCTCCCCTATACAACTATTTGAAGGATTATCCGGAAGATTTGAAAGCAAAATTCTATGCTGATTACGGTGGGGAAGAAGTATTCAGTAACCTAACTGCTTCACCTGTATTAGGTAGTTTAAATTCTGGAATGCAGTTGTATAGGTTCAAGCACGAAAAACCGGAGATCTTTAAAAAGATTAAGTATGCGCTGCATTTACCACAGTATCTGAGCTACCTGATTTCTGGTGAGGCTTATTCTGACATCACTAGTATTGGTTGTCACACTAATCTTTGGGATTTTACTAAAAACACTTATCACGAATGGGTGGAGAAAGAGGGTATTACGGCCAAACTAGCTCCTATTGTGCCCTCAGATAGTGTGATGCCGGCTGTCTTTCCAGGCAATAATTACACTGTTGGAGCTGGATTTCACGATAGCTCAGCAGCATTAATTCCCTATTTGGTAAGTTTCTCTGAGCCCTTTATTCTTCTTTCTACAGGCACATGGTGCATTAGCCTGAATCCTTTCAATGCATCACCACTAACAGCTGAGGAATTGCAAAACGATTGCCTATGCTACTTGCAATATCAGGGTAAACCTGTTAAAGCTTCTAGGCTATTTGCAGGATATGAACATGAACAGCAGGTGAAAAGAATTGCTGAGCATTATGGAACCGATATCATCAGTTATCGGGCAGTTCCATATGATCCAAAGATCATAGAAACTTTGGAGTCCTCGACAAAGACTACTAAGGAACAAAAGGCTGGCAAAACCCTTAAGGAATCCGCCTTTGGAGACCGCGACCTTTCAAAGATAGATTCAGATATCGTCGCTTATCACCAGCTCATTTTGGATCTGATAGATGCACAATATGTTTCGACACAAATGGTGTTGAAAGGGACGAAGGTGAAACGGATATTTGTAGATGGAGGCTTCAGTAAGAACGTGATATTCATGAATCTACTGGCAAGGGCATTCCCGAAAGTAGAAGTCTTTGCGGCCCATATGGCCCAGGCAACAGCAATTGGAGCTGCCATTGCCATCCATAAGTCCTGGAATACCAAGCCAATGCCGAACGACATTATCGGCTTGAAATATTATTCTTTATTACAACCTCAAAAAGGCTAGTTGAACACCATTTTCGAGTAAGCTTTAGTTGCGTCAATAGCCAATTGAGGCAAAACCATCACTTGAAACAGCTACATAGTGTGAAGTCTGCTTTACCACAAGCCCTAATGCATCAGAGGGACTATTGTAATTTCCTGGAATGTGAATTTTCGGAGTTGCAGAATCTGAATTTTCAACAGTGTACTTTAGTTTTACTTTGCCTGCTGGAGTAATCAGTTTACTTACAATGAATATAGTTTTGAGAGTTACCTCCGAGTTGGAGAGGTGGATTCTAGTTTTTCAAATTGAATGGTATGATTTGGTCTGGCAAAGAAAGATGTTTCCCAGCTCGCACCGGCAAGTGTCAATGCGGTTGTTTCTTGGTCTTTTTTCCAGCCTAGGCTGACAACACATGAATACCCCCTAAATGATTAGAGTGAATAAGTCTTTTAGGAATGATCACTTTGTCAAAGATTACCAAAGTAGGCATTAAGAGTACCGCCGATGGTGTTAACAAAGTTTATAGAAAAGCTACCATACAGAAATAGGTAGGATAATATGTTATCAAGTTTGTATGTAGGTATGATTAAACATTACAATAAAACGTCCTGGAATAGCCGGTTTTGTGTAACTGGTAATTTGTAACTGTTTAGTGTAATAACTATTGGCGTTAAAGAAACCTCATTTTTTATAAATTCTAGTTTTACACTTAAACCTTCGTTTTTATGTAATTTTTAAAACTCTCATTAGCGGTTAGTTTATATATGAACTTTAATAATAAATTGCAGCAAATCTTCAACGGTATTTTGCCTTTTATCTATGTATTCTCGAAAAACTACCCTTTTTTGATAATTCGCACAGGAAGTGCTTCCATGATTTAGGTTAGGAAATCATGGAAGTTGAATGTTATGAAACTTTTAGAATACCTCTTAATTACTACGGCTTTTTAACGTTTCTGCACCTGTGCTTCTTTCTCTTGGTGATTTTACAGTTTGTTTTCCAAAGTTGTAACTAAATGTTAGTGATGCTCTTCTAGATGCCCATTTGTTTATTACGGACAAATCCACATTTTTATATTGGACAAAACCTGTATATTGAGAGGTGAGAAATATATCACTTACGTTAAAAGTTAACCTTGCACGCCTATCAAAAAGCGACTTTTGAATGCCAGCATTAGTACTATAGTTGGCCGTTGTAGCTCGTTCAATTCCAAAAGTGCGCGGAGAAATAAAATTAAAGCTTAACTCGGCATTCCAGGTATCCGACAATTTAAATGTGTTATAAGTACTGAAAGAATATTTGAATTTGCTATTATTAAACTCTGTGTTTGACGAAAGCTTATCTCTATATGCATCATGGTTAGCACTGAATTGATTTTGCATAGACCACCAATGACAAACAGTAACAGGGAAAGATATATTAATGTAGAACCCTTTGTAACTGCCCAGATTACCTTGTATTGCGCTGACAACTTTAGTAGAATCGTTTTGCTCAGTAAGCTGAAGAATTACGTCCTTAGTTTGGGAGTATCCGATGGACGAAGTTATACTGTTTTTGTAAGTATAACTAACCTGATAACTGTCAGTAAATTGAGGATTAAGAAATGGGTTTCCCTGATCGATTGTATACTTATCTATATAAAATATAAAAGGGTTTAATTGTTGGTAATTAGGCCTGCCAATCCTCCTGCTATAAGAATACCTTATAAAATTATCCTTATTTATAGTTTGATTTATGAAAATTGAAGGAAAGAAGGATAAGTAATGTTTCTTTGACGTTTGTTGATCTGTCAAGGATTGTCCGTTGGAATAAGTTTGCTCAGCCCGTAATCCTGCCTGTATTGCCCAGTTTGTCCAGTTTTGATTTAAACTTACGTAAGCCGCATTGACATTCTCCTTATATACAAAATAGTTAGATTGTGTTGGAATATTCTCCCATGCGCCAGAGATAAGCTGGTCAAATTGGCTATTATTCTTTGTTTGAACATAATCACTTTTTAAACCACCTTCTAACTTAAGGCTTTCAGAAACTGGAACAGTTAAGTCTGCTTTAGCGGTATAAATATTGATATTGACATCGGTTTCGTTTCGATGCACCGTATTATCGGTTAGATTACCAAAGTTACCTATGTAATTAGTATTGAAATTTTGGTCTTTGGCATTACTATAGCCAGAATACGTAGCATCAAAAGTCAGTGTAGTACCGTTATCATCAAAATCGTGTTTTATATTAAAATTTGTTGTTAAGTTCCGTCTAGGGCTCTGTGTATTGGAGTTTTGAAATAAAGAATTTTGTGTTTCGATGCCTGAATTTATTTCGTTTATGATTGTTTTACTATCACCGTTTATTTTTTCGTTGTTTGCTTCTCCTTCAAATAAGACACCGTAGGTGGTTCTTGGAGAGGCTAAATAATCTATTCCAGTGCGGACTGAAAGGCCAGTACCTTTCATTGGATTGGTATTAAATCCATCAAAAGTGGTAAGACTTTCCCCCAAATCTACATTTCTATGAAGTGTTGTTTGGGAATAATCAGCATTGCTGTTAGGGTTTAAATTGATATACATATTCAATTTATCTGTCCTATGATTTAGATTTAAATTAAGCGACTCCCGTATTAAATCTTTTGGTCCATACGGCACCAAGCCTTGGCTAACTGTTGCAGAAGCACTTCCGTTTGTTCCAAAAAATTTATTCTTTTTCAATTTAATATCAATAATGCCAGCGGTTCCTGATGCGTCGTATTTAGCAGATGGGTTGGTAATTATTTCAATGCTTGAAATTTGGTCACTGCTCATATTACGCAACATATTGGCTAGATCAGCCGCGGATAGAATGTTTCTTCTTCCGTTAATCATTACCATTACTCCGGATTTGTCGTTAAGTCTTATATTAACATTTTGATTATCTACGATAACCCCTGGGGCAATTGACAATACATCCAATGCCGTCTTTCCACTTGCCAGGATACTATTTTCTACATTTAAAACCGTTCTATCTATTCGCTGCTCGATAAAGGGCTTCTTACCAACGATAGCCACTACCTTTAACTGCTTTGATGACGTAAAAAGCAAAATATCAGGCAACTTAACGATTTTCAAATCGCCTAATGTGAGCGCCACGGATAAACTATCCATCCCGATCTGGGAAATATTAATTAAATAATCGCCTCTTTCATGAACAACTAATTTAAAATAACCGCTAGTATCAGTCTGCGTAAATTGGGAGATTTTATCAGAACTATTTCGCATAATACTGACATTTGCAAATATCACAGGCTGACGCCCGTTGTCTAATAAGCGTCCATTGATTTCATAACTAATTTGCTGATTTTCTCTTTTCAACAAAATGTTACCATCAATCTGTCTAAAAGAAAAAAAGGTATTTTGCAACAACTCCGTGAGCGTCTCCTGCACGGTTCTTCTACCAATTGGAAGATTCAAATTGTCAAATGATTTAATATCCGACTTTCTATAATAAAACCGTAAGGAAGTTTGTTCTTCGATTTGTCTAAGGCAACTTGCCAGACTCTCTTGTTTTAGTCCGATGGTTACTTCCTCAGTAGCCATACTTTGCCCTTTACCCGGAGTGGCCATTAGTACCTGAAAAGTGGTTATTAATAAGATAGTTACAATTCCGCTTACGCGCATTAACTGGTGGATTAACAATGAATTAAATAGTTTGTGACCGATTGAAGCATAAAATACTCTCGGTTCCCGCTTCTCTGCAGAAATATTCATATTTTTAACTGTTTTAAGTGATTACCCAATGATTTAAAACCCCGGTCTCCGGGAAGCTTGTAAGCCGATTGCCGTCGGTTTACAGGCTTTATTTCTATGTTTATCCTGTCAAGATAGAAACAGGTTTAAAATTTCTCTACGTCATATTCCTAAGTCTTGTTCCATAATAATATTGCTATCATTTACAACCAGGGCCGTCGATCATGATAGTTCCATCTGGCATAGTCTCGAAAGTGGCATTGTTAAAAGCGCAAATAACATTTAATATTTTATTCAGTTTTTCTCCCTTTAATGCTGTACCTGTAAAGCGACAATCTTTAAGTTTTTCGTTCCTGAAATTGATCTTTACTTTGAAACGATATTCTAGCTCTAACACTGCGTCAGCCAACCTGATATCATCAAAATGAATGTCGTTGTACTGCCAGGCTGCTACCGTACGAGAATCCACGGTGGATCGAACTGCTTTACTATTTTGGGTATCGAAGCTTATCTGCTGGTTAGGGGTGAGTATACCAAGCATTTTAGTGCCATCGGCAACACTTACCTTACCACGTGCTACAGTAACTTCAATAGTATGTTTGCTTTTATCTTCTTTAATGTTAAAGGCTGTACCTAATACAGTGGTGACTATATCGCCCGTATGGATTATAAATGGTTTCGCAGCATTATGTGCAATATCAAAATAGGCTTCCCCGGAAAGATAGACTTCCCTGATGCTACCATTAAAGGCCTTTGAAGTCTTTAGTTCCGCTCCAGAATTTAGCCAGACTTTGCTCCCATCTGGTAGAGTAAGCTGTTTTTCATGATGATCAATGACTGATATCGAAGCTGATGTTGTGGATGTTTCTTGTTTGTCTAAGTGTGTCCAGGCCAAATAAAATCCAGAAACTATGATCAAAGTTGCCGCTATGCCAGCTACCTTATACCATAAGCGCCTTTGTGGGCGCATAATTACCAGTTTGGCCTCTTTATCCTTTACTGTATTTTTTATATCTACAAATACATTGGAAAGCCATTTGTCTTTCTCGGAACGATTCATTTGCTGCCATTCTGAATCGGGATTTCCATTCTCTTGTAACCACTGTTCAACGAGTTCATTCTCGTCAATAGTGGTTTTGTTTTTTAAATAACGATCAAGTAAATCTTCTACTTTATTACGGTTCATTGTGCAGGATTTCACAATAGTCGTTTGAACCGGCGCTTGGTACTATAAGAAAAGATTTTTTTTTAATAAAGGTGGGAGCTAGAATAGCCACCTAAGTATAAAGCCCAAACAAGTATGTATGTTAGTGACTGACGCAAGTGTTTTAAAGCAACAGTTAACTGGTTTTTTACGGTTTGCTCTGATACTTCCAACTTACCCGCAATTTCTTTAATAGTCAAATGCTCCTCTCGGCTTAATTTATAAACCTCTTTTACCCGTGGAGATAGCCCTTCAAGTACTACATTTACCTGTTGTTGTAATTCTTTAGTTGCGATCTGCCGCTCGACTTCAGGATCGTAGCTTTGGCTTAACGTAGAGATCATACCTGCATAGTCTTCTCGCGTAACATTTCTCCTGATTTTGTCTATAATGCGATACCTAACTAATGTAAATAAATAGCTTTCTAATTTCCGATGAACTATCTGGGTTTTCCTTTCTTCCCATAATGTGACAAACAAGTCATGAATGATGTCATGCGCATCTTCAAGACAGTATAATTTCGAGCTGGCAAAACCTACAAGATTTTCTGCGTAGCGAATATAAATTTCAGTAAAGGCGGCCTCATCATCTTCTTTTAAAAGATCTATTAATTGTTGATCATGTAAAGATTGATATTCAGCCATAATTATCAGACTTGGTCATAGAGGGTAAGTTACAGGAGATGACCCTCAATTACAAATAATCGGACGATAAGCTCAAACATTTACCTCTTAACTTCAACTTGCTCATGATAAATGCAATCCTGTTATTATAAACCCTCCCTATTTGATAATCTGTTGTAAACAAATCTTCATGCTTCAACTAAAGCAAATCTTTGCCTTTCAAGCGTTACATATCTTTTTCTCTTTTGCTGATTATCATAAACCCATTCCACTAATCAAAATGATTTTCCTATTTTTGATAATGAGTTTTTGATAATAAGAATAATATGAAAATAGGCTACGCAACGCTCCAGGTGACATTTGGATAGATTGGATAAAGCAATGGTTCCTTAACTTATGCCGGAAGCCGCATTTTCAACTGATCTATGATTTCTTCATCATCTTTTCGCTTAGCAGGAGGCCTGCCGAAGGCTCATCTGGAATGTCTCTCTGGCATATCCAACAAGCTCCCGTTTTTCGGCAGGCCCTAAAGCTTTTTTTCAATCACATCTTTAAGAACAGTAATCTGAAATGTCTGTTCAGCTACAATCTTTTTGTATTGTACCAGCTCCTTCTCCAGGTCTTTCAGTTGCTTAACCCGGGAAACCTCCATCCCAGAATACTTGCTTTTCCATTTGTAAAATGTCCCCTGACTAATGCCATGATCGCGGCAGATATCCGAAACTGATTTCCCTGATTCCTGTGAAGACAAAATCTTGATGATTTGTGGATCACTAAAATTGCTTTTTTTCATTACCCTAAATTTATTAAATACTACACTTATTTCTGTAGCTATTTTTTTTAGGGAAGATTGCAAACTTAGGAGAAAAACCTAAGGGCAAGGTTTATTAATACGTCAAAGAGCGATGCTGAACGCTTCACAGCGAACAACCAAGATTCCCATTTGATCAATCATGGTGCAATTGGAAATAAGGATAAGTGCTAGCAATAATCCTAAAGTGAATGGTGAATTGTGACTAAGAAGAGAGGAACGTTGTACATGTCAGCCTAAGGCTGATCATTTTCCAGATCATTTAATTTGATCTGTTAGTTTATTGTTTTTAGTTGCGTCGCGATCGGGAACTTTGTTATGCTGTTGTTAACGGCGATAGTAATCAGCTTCTAGTTAATGCGAATGGTGTTGATAATCTGATTAACAAGCCCCATTCAGGAACATTAGTATCTTATATTACAAGGTACGAATAATTAACGTAAGAAACAAATAATTTCATAATAATCACATATTAATTTTGTAATTATTATTTTAATTTAATTTATTTACTTTCATTATAAGAAACGACTATCATCGGCCCTCATTCCAAAAGTACTTTTACTAGCAGGCTGTGGTCTGAACAACTAGGAAACAACTAGGTAACTCAGAGCACACTCGTTGGGCAAAAGCATGCCTTTTCCCAACGAATGTGCTCTTTGCCCCCTGTTAGTACGCCGTTAGTGCAGTAGCAGGTGCAATTTGTATAGTCCTAGAATAGCTTTACACTAGTCCTGGAAAAACTTGACATCGTCCTAAATTGAACTTTACATGTCCTGGTTAAACGTTACATGCTAATTATTCCCTGGTATACCAATGGAATTTTGTTGTTGTTGAATTTTACGGTTCCATTTTTCTTTTCTGTAATTTTTCCAATTTTTGTTTAATTCTCCCTGCTTTTGGTGCGCTTGCAGAGGTGTTAGATACCCTAGGCTTGCATGTGGCGGAAATACCTCTAATGGATGGACCCTGGAAATTTAGAGGGTTGCCCGGCTTAATTTTGAAAGCAGAAGACGATCAAAAGCTCTTTTTCTATGAAGCAGTATGTATAGAGAAACCTGTAAGACCAATTCAAATATCATCGTTTGTTGATGAAAGGTTTACTAGATGTACCCTTGAACAGTATCAAAAAAAAAAGAAACAGCCTAAAACAATACAAGTCTATTTCAATGCGGGAATACTTCATATCACAAGGCCCCCTAGAGAGGGGGAGCTGCTACTTCAAGAAACAGAATAGTATTTCGACATTAATGTTAGTTGAAAAAAGATGGGTGTGATTCTACCACACCCATCAGAGATATTTACTCAGGATTTGAAAATTGATTATGTAGGGAAGTTTAGTTTCAAGTCGGCTGATAACCTTAAAATCTTATATCCGCTAGGATGGGTTTCATTGATATGTGGCCTTTAAAGCATAGAGAAGTTTCCTCAGCTAGTCATTAGAACGTGTCTTCTTACCAAAGTTTTACTATTTAACAACCACCTATTGAGTAACCTAGTGTCAGCTTTTAGGGAAGTTTACACGGTTGAGATAATTATTGATTATTGAAAATTGTTGACTAAAGAAGGTAACTTAGTACATAAATATCACTACCAGAGAATTTATAAATATTGGATTTAACAAAATTTGAAAACATTGTAAAGGGAATTCGCCGTCATTATCTAATATCTGATTCATCTATTGAGGAGCTTGTCGTGAATTTAAGTGAGGCACAGTACCCCAAAAACCATTTATTGACCCGGACTGGGGTAATGGACAATTATGTTTACTTCATAGAACAAGGTTGTACTCGTACCTTTTTTTGCACTGGTAACACTGAAGTAACCAACTGGTTTAGTAAAGAGGGGAACATAACTTTCTCTTCCAATTCATTGTATCACCAGCGTCCTGCGTTAGAAAATATTCAGCTTTTGGAGGATTCACTGCTGTACCTGTTGCCTATTAAAGCATTAAATAAACTATACGTAACCAATATAGAGATTGCTAACTGGTCACGTGTTATTCACCAGGAAGCACTTTTGAAGATACAGAACCTGCGTCTCGAACGGCTATCTCTATCAGCGAAAGAACGATATGAAAAGTTCATCATTGAGAGTCCAGATCTAGTTAGACGGGTGAATTTGGGCTTCATTGCTTCTTACCTAGGCATGACACAGCAACATCTGAGTAGTTTGCGAGCTGAGTTTCGATTTTAAGATACATTAAAATTTATAAGCTCCGACTTTCTTATTTTTGTCTTTTAGCCATCGCAAATGAAGACCGAAATCCAAAAATGCCTTGACGGGGAAATTTTTAACACCTCGGATTCCCAAATACAAAAGATCATTCAACGCACCCGGGGCTTGACTAAAGATTATAATAATCTGGTAAGTACCGATATTATAAGAAAAGAAGAGCTGTTAATAGAGCTTTTTGGAAGTATAGGCCGGAACGTTAATATTGACACCCCGTTTTATTGTGATTATGGAAGACATATATCGATTGGCCACAATGTCATTATAAATATCAATTGTACTTTCGTTGATTGCAACAAAATCGAAATTGGTAATAATGTATTAATTGCTTCGAATGTGCAGATTTATACAGCTACTCATCCTGTTGAGACCTATGAAAGGCTGGTTGAAAACTGGAAGGAAACAGATGAAATCCCTTATTTCCGGACATATGCCCTTCCTGTCGTAATAAGCGATAATGTGTGGATCGGTGGGGGCGTGATCATATTACCCGGGGTAATAATTGGAAAAAACTCTGTTATAGGGGCAGGAAGCGTGGTTACCCGTTCTATACCAGAAAACTCTGTTGCATTCGGTAACCCCTGCAAGGTAATTAGAGAAAACACTCTTAAATCTGACTAAATAAATTAAGTAAGAAATGAATAAAATTAAAGCCGTAATTTTTGATCTTGATGGTACATTAGGCAATACTTTACCATTGTGCATATCTGCATTTAGAAAGTCTATCGAGCCCCTGATAAATCACACCCTTTCAGACGAAGAAATTATAGAAACTTTTGGTCCATCGGAAGAAGGAACAATTATGGCACTGGCACCGCAATACTATGAAAAAGGTATTTCAAGCTACTTGGAATTTTACAGGGAGCTTCATTTAATGTGTCCTGCACCGTTTGATGGCATTATAGACCTGTTGATTGCTCTGAAAAATAAATCAGTTAGAATTGCGATGGTAACTGGTAAGGGAAAGCACAGTACTGATATTTCTTTAAAACAATTTGGTATTGTTCAGTATTTTGAGGCAATCGAGACGGGAATAGCTGCTGGGTCACGAAAAGCGGAAGGTATTCAAAACATTTTAGATCTGTTTAAGGACATACAGAAAAATGAAGTTATATACGTAGGTGATGCACCGAGCGATATCACGGCAAGTAAGCAAGTTGGCGTTCCTGTAGTGGCAGCAGCGTGGGCAGAAACAGCAGAGGCTGAAAAGCTAAAAGAATTACATCCGGATATGTTGTTTGATAATATCAGAGATTTCAGTCATTGGTTAACATTAAATATATGAACGGCGGGTTTTGATGTCAAAGGTGTTAGTATTGCAGCCATTAAAGACTAATGCACCTAATTATGATCTAGGATAGTATTTTTTAAGCCATATAGATACCTGAGCTTCAGGAATGTCATCCCATTCTCTTTTACCCGCAACCTTTTTAAAGTGTCCAACAAGTCGATAGGGTTCGTCATTAATAGAGTTATCAAAGAACTATCCTCGGTAAGCAATCTTTGCTGCTTCCTTTAGAAATTCCATAGAACGTAAATGTCGCTTTTCAATTCGATCGGCCGGAACATAATGACCGCCTCTTTAACCCTTAGTGCAACACGGTATTTATTAATTTCAGGAGATTTTGTCCCCACAAAATAAAAATAAATCTAATAGCCGTCTTCCACAGCCAATCGCATATCGTCTAATTTGATTCATGCGAAAATACAGTCTCAAATGAAAAACGCCGCTTAGCCTTTATAAAATCATGTCTGAGAAATCTTGCAATTTGCTGCGCCACACGATCTAAACTTTCTGCTACAGCCAAAGAAAGCTTGCGCTCAGTAATTTTAATGGAGTCACTAAATTGCGCTGCCGAAAAATCTCCACATAATAACCCGGACGTTTCACCAAACAGAATAAGATCCGCTAACTTACAATCCATCTCGTATGGATCAAAGGAGAATTTCCCTTTCTTCAAATTCTGCGCTATATTGTCTGCATTAATGTAAACCCCGACATCAAGTTTGACATTCTCATTTATTTCAGTTTCACGAATCCTTTTGATGACTGTACTTTTTCCTGAACCATTTGGATCGGCAAAAGCCCTGAGACGAAGTTGTGGTTTGATTTGTTCTGACAATAGATAAGTTCCTGTTTTATAATTAGTTATTATTAAAATTTACGTTGCTTTTTATATTTCCTTATTAACAAATGAATCTTTAACCTTAATATGAAAAATAAAAATCTTGTATGAAATCCTGCTGAGGCATATTGTTATAACATTTATGTGTATATTAGCCTGAAATTCACATTATGTTATAACATGAAAACTAATATCATAAACATAGGAAATAGCCAAGGAATTATACTCCCGTCAATACTATTAAGGCAATTGAAATTATCTAATAGATCTACTGTAGAACTTGAAATTAGTAATGGAAGTATTCTAATTAAACCAGAACCCCGCCAAGGATGGGCCGAAGCTGCAAAAATGATGAATGCTGCTGGAGATGACGATCTTCTTTTACCTGATCTCCCTAATGAATTTGAAAAAGAAGAATGGACATGGTAAAAATACATCAATATGAAGTTTTCTGGATTTCTTTAGATCCTTCATTAGGAAGCGAAATGGCAAAAACGCGACCATGTGTAGTGGTTAGTCCTGATGAAATGAATGAATTTTTAAAAACCTTAATCATCATCCCTATAACATCTACTATTAAAAGTTATCCTTGGCGTGTCTCTTGTACTATCTCTAATAAGCAGGGGTCAATAGCTACTGATCAAATAAAGGTGATAGATAGAGCTCGTATTGGCTATAAAATAGGGAAGCTTTCAAAAGGGGAGATCAACCTTTTGAAAGATGCTTTACATAAAATGTTAATCGATTAAGTTTTTATTCGAAAACACTTTATCACGAAATTTAAAAAACACATATAGAGACTATTAGAAAACGAAGGTATGCCACCTACTAATTTTCTTTTATTCAAAGTTGAATTGCAACAAAAGTCAGCGCTTTCAAAGATCAAACAAAGACTTCATTAAGAGCTGTCTGTACGCTTACTATTCAGATATTCAGCAATCGGGTTGGAAAACCACTATTTGGTCGCTTGAGTATTTTTTAGTAGAAATCCCTCTGGGAGATACTTTGTGTCCTCGAAGGGATTCGAACCCCCATCATCAGAACCGGAATCTGACATTCTATCCATTGAACTACGAAGACTATTAGCGCGCAAATATATAAAATAGATTGAACAAAAATTGTCAAGACGTTAGAGTTAGTAAATTCAGACCCATAACTGTACTAGCTTATTGATGTCATTCTTGAGATTTAGGCCTGGTTTGCCTTGCTGCAACCTTATTCTTTTTTAGCTACTATAGTTGGCATGAATTATCTTGTATTTTTATATAAACAATGCTCCTGAGGGATATAATGTCGAACCTGAAAATTTCTAGAGACACGATTACTTATGATCTAACAGTGAGTTCTCACGTACTTCAGGCAGTATTAATTAAAATCAAAGACAGTCTTGCCGGAAAAATCATCACACCTCAGGGTGACCTTGTAATTTCAGGAAAGAGAAGGATATTTTAGTTGCCTGCTAAAGCTTGATGTGTTGAAATTTCAAGGAAGCGTATACCGTTAATTAATCAAAGTAAATTACATTGTTTTCGCCATTTTTTCCTAATTGTGGAATGGTAATTGGGTTAAATTGCCTAAAATTGTAAACTCAAAATCTGCGTATGGAAGAAACCGTTGTTGAAGAAATCGAAAGTTTATTGGCATTAGCCGACGATGGACAATTGAAAATCTATCTTGATGATCTGAACATCTCAGACGTTGAGCACCTGATAGATGAACTTCCTCAACATGCGGTCAAATTCATAGATACACTTTCTGTCAAAAGAGCAGTCAATGTTTTCAGAATCCTGGATTTCCCTACTCAGGAAAAGATCATAAAAAAGCTACCGGGTGATAAGCTAGGGGAGTTGATCAATTTGCTTCCTCCGGATGACCGTACTTCTCTTTTTAGCGAACTTAAAGGTGACGCTGTTGCCAAACTAATTATTCTTCTACCTGCTAAAGATAGAGTAGAAGCCTTGTCTCTACTTGGATACGAAGAGGACAGTGTTGGGCGACTCATGACACCAGATTACGTAGCGGTGAAAAAGGATTGGACAGTCAGCCGTGTGCTTGCTCACATTAGGCAATATGGAAAGAACTCGGAGACCATTGACGTAATCTACGTGATTGATAAAGACGGTGTACTACTGGATGACATCAGGATTCGGGAAATTCTATTATCCGATCCTGAGGCTAAAATTGGTGACCTAACCGATCATCGTTTAATCGCCTTGAAAGCTGATGACCATCAGGAGGAGGCTATCAATGTCTTTAGAATGAATAATCGAGTGGCGCTACCTGTAGTGGATCAGCACAATGTACTGTTAGGTATCGTGACTGTCGATGATATTCTTTGGATTGCCAACGAAGAGTATACCGAGGACATGCACAAGATTGGAGGTACCCAGGCTTTAGATGAACCGTATTTGGATATGCCGATCTTCGGTCTTTTTAAAAAAAGAATAGGATGGCTTGTGGTGCTTTTTCTCGGTGAGATGCTTACTGCAACAGCAATGCAGCATTTTGAAGCAGATATAGCGAAGGCAGTGATACTTGCTATGTTTGTTCCATTGATTATATCCAGCGGAGGAAATAGCGGCTCTCAGGCTTCAACACTTATCATTCAGGCGATGGCTCTTGGCGAGATTACTGTAGGAGATTGGTGGCGCGTGATGCGGAGGGAGATTATTTCAGGACTGATGTTGGGAATTGTCCTTGGAACAATAGGCTTTCTTAGAATTCTAGCTTGGACATTCTTTACAGATATGTACGGGCCGCACTGGGCACTTATTGGTGTAACCGTTGGGGTTTCATTGGTTGGTGTAGTACTTTGGGGCTCGCTGGCGGGGTCTATGCTTCCCTTACTCCTTAAAAAACTAGGAGCCGATCCTGCTACGTCATCGGCTCCATTTGTTGCAACCCTGGTTGATGTAACAGGGTTGATTATATATTTTTCAGTGGCAGTTATGTTTCTTACCGGGGTACTGCTTTAAAACAGTTATACGTTAAATCTGAAGTGCATAATATCACCATCTTCAACAACATAGGTTTTACCTTCCACTCCAAGCTTACCAGCATCTTTACAAGCTGCCTCAGATCCTAATGCCACAAAGTCGTTGTATTTAATGACTTCTGCACGGATAAAACCTTTCTCAAAATCAGTATGGATCACACCAGCAGCTTGAGGAGCAGTGAATCCCTTAGTGATTGTCCAGGCCCTAACTTCTTGCACACCAGCGGTAAAATAAGTATAAAGATCCAGGAGACGATAAGCAGCAACTATGAGCTTATTTACACCTGATTCGGTCAATCCAAGATCTCCAAGAAACTCCTGACGCTCTTCATAACTTTCAAGCTCTGCAATCTCAGATTCAATCTTCGCAGAGATGACAAGAACCTCAGCATTTTCATCTTTAACAGCCTCTTTGACCCTGTCAACGTAAGCATTGCCATTGATCACAGAAGCTTCATCTACATTACACACATACATTACCGGCTTTTGAGTTAGCAGTCCCAAATCCTCAATGAAGTTGAAATCCTCCGCATTCACAGCTGCAGATCTTGCTGACAAGCCACTTTCTAAATGAGTTTTTATTACACTAAGTATGTCGAAGGTTCTTTTGGCATCTTTATCTGTCTTTGCCATTTTTTCTACCTTCTGGATACGCTTTGTAACCGTATCCAAATCTTTTAGCTGTAGCTCAGTGTCTATGATTTCTTTATCACGGATAGGATCAACAGATCCATCCACGTGAATTACATTTCCATCATCAAAGCAACGCAAAACATGAATAACTGCATTAGTTGTCCTGATATTTCCTAAGAATTGGTTTCCTAATCCTTCTCCTTTAGAGGCACCTTTAACCAAACCGGCGATGTCAACGATCTCAATTGTATTTGGTACCACACGATTCGGTTTAACCAATTCTTCCAACTTCGTAAGTCTGTCGTCCGGTACGGTGATCACACCAATATTTGGTTCGATAGTACAAAAAGGGAAGTTTGCAGCCTGAGCTTTTGCGTTAGATAAACAGTTAAATAAGGTGGATTTTCCAACATTTGGTAACCCAACTATACCACATTGTAATGCCATGTATGATTATTTTCTTGATTTGCCCGCAAAGGTATCAAATTTTTAAAAATAATCTTTATGTTTAGAAAACCGAAAACCTCAGGAATTTAGTCTACAATGGAAGAAAGATACGAAGATACAACAGATAAAAATCAACAGCCGGAACCCGTTTTATTAACCGTTACCGAAGACATTAGAAGTTTCATTTATGAGAGTTCTAAGTGGACAAAGTTCTTGTCTATCGTAGGATTTGTGTTTACCGGACTTATGATCGTGCTGTCTTTAAGTGTTGGGGCCATCATGTCATCAATGAACAACATGGTAGGCGCACAGAATAATCCTTATGCCGCATTGGGTAGTGGCTTTCTAACAGTTTTGCTCTTGATAAGTGCTGCCATTTACTTTTACCCAAGCTTTATCTTGTTCAAATTTAGTACTGCGGCCAAACAAGCCGTTCTTTATGGAGATCAGGAGAGTTTGAGTATAGCTATGGGGAAGATGAAATCCTTCTTTAAGTTTTGGGGAATCCTATTGATTGTATTACTTGGATTTTATGCATTGGCAATACTTTCCGCGATTGTTGCCGGAGTTGGTGCTGCGAGCATGGCTTAACGTTTGTATTGAAAAGTTTTTAGTTCCTTTTTCAATAAGCCTTCAAGATAAGGATTTATCAATCTTGCAACACTCATACCGAGAGCGCCAATAGGTGGCTGGTAGGAGAACACCACTTTTAATTTGGTGCCCAGGCCATACTCACTTTCAGCAAATGTTACGCGACCAACATGGTGTATCAGTGAATCAGGGGTAGAACTCCAACCAATTAATCTGCCTGGTTCATCTTTGACAATTTCAGTAGCCCAGTTTACAGAAAAGAATTTGCCTAAGATATTGGATTTCCAATGTGAGGTTTGTCCGTCTACAACATCTACGTCGAGCAAGTGTTTTAGGCTACCCGGTAGATTCTCCAGGTTTCTCCAGTAAGCATACACAAGTGCTGGAGGACTATCAATTTCAAATTCACCTCTGATGTTAATGGCCTTCGTTGTATGTGCATCTATTCCCAATTGCTCGTAGAGCATACACCTTCCGGTGACTCCCCGGTAAGTCAAATAAGCTCCGTATAAGAAGGGTGCTTTAAAGGGTCTTCTAATCCCTCTACCCAACAAAACACCGCCAAGAAACACAGAGAATAAGCGTTCCGATACACTTAGATTTTGATAATGTTCTTTTTCAACAGAGAAGTTCGCCGACCTAAGATTATGGTTGTGATGTTTTATTTCCATGATGGGTTAAGTTTTAATATGAAGAATAATTTTTATTTTAACAGTTTGCGTTATTATAAGTTTTATCATTTGCTTAAATTGTTATACTTTGGTTTACCAATAGTCGAATCGTTATGATGAAAAAGCTTTCTTTATTTACCCTTTCTTTACTTCTTGTTGCTGGGAGTTTATACGCACAAAAACTACCTAAGCCCTTTGGAGCGATCCCTAATAAATACCAGCTGGATTGGCAGGATATGGAATACTACATGTTTATCCATTTTGGCCCGAATACTTTTACCGATAAAGAATGGGGGCACGGCGATGAGGACCCGAAGGTATTCAATCCTAAAAAGCTGGATGCCCGACAATGGGCCCGTACAGCGAAAGCTGCCGGCATGAAAGCTATTATCATCACCGCAAAACACCATGATGGATTTTGCCTTTTCCCGAGTAAGTTCAGCACACATACGGTAAGAGAAAGTGCCTGGAAAGATGGTAAGGGAGATGTGCTTAAGGAGCTATCTGCTGCCTGCAAAGAATACGGTTTGAAGTTTGGTGTATATTTATCTCCTTGGGATAGAAACCATCCCGATTACGGAACGCCTAAATACAACGATATTTTCGCTAATACGCTAAATGAAGTTCATACACAGTATGGACCGATCTTCGAGCAATGGTTTGATGGTGCAAAAGGTGAGAATGAAAAGAAGCAGGATTACGATTTTCCTAAATTTTATGAGGTAGTAAGGAGAAATAACCCTCAGGCCGTCATCTTTAGTGATATCGGTCCTGATGCACGTTGGATGGGAAACGAAAATGGCGTAGCGGGTGAAACCAATTGGTCTACTTTAAATACCGATGGTTTTGGCGTTGGGGCCGATGCACCGCCTGCTAAGATTTTAAATTCTGGAAATAAAGATGGGAAGTATTGGATTCCAGCTGAGGTGGATGTTTCCATCAGGCCGGGATGGTTCTACAGTGCGGCGACTGATGATAAATTGAAAACTTTAAAGCAACTTGAATCTATATACAATACTTCTGTAGGCAGAAATGGTAATTTATTACTAAATGTGCCGGTAAACAGGGATGGCTTAATATATCCGGCTGACTCCACGAGACTGATGGAGCTAAGAAGATTCCTCGATGCTACTTATAAAACCAATCTCGCTAAAGGAAAGAAGATTATAACATTTCCTGCAACGGAGTCGGAGGTGATATCAAACCTTACAGATGGAAATAAGAATACCGTTTGGACAATTGAGGGTGGAGTGAAGAATGTTGATTTAACAATCGACCTGGGGAAACCGACTTCATTTAACCGCATTGTTCTGCAAGAGTACCTTGAACTTGGTCAGCGCGTCAAAGAGTTTTATATTTTATATTGGGATGGCAAGAAATACAGAAGCTTGGGAGATCACACCACGATTGGCCATAAGCGAATTCTTTCTTTCCCAACAATTACCAGCAGTAAGATCAAGATTGGATTTCCAGAGATACATGGAATAAATCCGGTGCTTTCTGAAATCGGGATTTACCGAGCACCGGATCTGTAGGCTAATGGTTATCAACAGCAACGCTACAATAGTTGATTATTTTATAAATAATTGAAAATTAATATGATCGGATAATAATTTGCTGTAACTTTGCGCAAATTTTATGAAGAAGATAATAGATTATAGGAAATTATTAGGTGTACAAAAAGATGCCGAGTTGAAAGAATTAAAGACCATTTATAGGAATTTAATGAAAGATTGGCATCCAGATAAGTTTCAGGACAGCGAGGAAGCTAAGGGAGATGCCGAAGTTAAAAGTAAGGAAATAATCGAAGCCTATCACTTTTTAGTTAGTATCGCTCCGGAGACTCTTGCACTTTCTAAAGAGGAGTATGATCAAACTACAGCCATGTGTGGTATCGCAGATTATAATTGGGCTGGTCTTATACTGACTGTTCAATTTCTAGATGGCAGCGCATATGAATATTTCGGGGTACCAAAACAAATTTATGTAAAACTAGTTAATGCAGATTCTCCCGGAAGATTTGCACGCAGACACATCTTTACATCTTTTCCTTATAGGAATATTGCTAAGCTAGCTACAGCCTAGATAATATGCTTTCCTTCATGATCAACCCGAAATAATTTTTGGTCATGAAGGAAGCCTCTTAAAACCTAAATTTTTCCGAAATGTTATAGGGTTGTAGATGTCACTCCGAGGTAGGCCTTAAATTCAGCAGCCTCAGCATATTCTTTGAAACTCTGAATGTCTTCACGGATCATCGTTTCGAAAACGCCATTGAATAGAGAAACGACCCCTCTACCTACGCTTCCTGCGGGCGGAAAGTAATCGATCTCTAGGTGAATCTCAGTTCCAGTGCCGTTTAATGTATCTCTAAACTCGATCTTTCCAGCATTCTCTATCATTGAATCTTCTAGTGATTGCCAGCCAATGTAGCTTCCCTCCTCCTCTCTGGTAATCTCGGCATTCCAAACAAGTTCAATCAGATTGCCCGGTGTGTTTGCGACCCAATGACTCTCAGTGCCGCTGATTTCATAAACACTTTTCAAATGCTTCATGAATTTAGGAAGGTTAGACAGCTCTCTCCAGAAGGAATATACTTTATCCCTCGGAGCATTTACTGTAATGGTTTCTGTAATGTTGATCGCCTCCGGATCAGAGGTGTCTTTGCCTAATTGTTTATAGATTGGACAAATACCTGTCGCGCCGCGGTACAATAAAAGGCCCCCCACAGCAACTCCATGTAAAGCTAGAAATGGATGATCAATAATGTTTTTTAAACTTTTATATAACAAATAAGAACCTGCTACTACAGATAGGGCTCGTTCTCCTTGGTCTATGTTTTCTTTTCCAGTGGGCTTAATGCTAAGCTCTTTAAGCCCAGTCACTACTTTTGCTGTCAATTCGTTTCTCATGTTTTTCGGGTATGTATGATAGGAACAATGGCGAAAACTTAAAGTTTAAACTTTCTTTAATTGGCTGGAAGAGCTCTAGGTCGTAGTAGCTTTTCACCTGTCATGTTTCTGTATTACTTCGACAATCGTACCTAGATAGCGTTTGCTTATCAGCTTTAATTGCTGTAAACCGGTAGATTATGATAATCCTAACAAGTTGTTTTAAATTTTCACAGACAAAATACCCAAAGAATGAACAGAAGCGAGTTTGGTATTTGCTATTTTGGTTATTTTTAATATTTTTAGGAAAACAATACAAACATTAAATTTATTATGAAAAACGGTACAGTAAAATTTTTTAACAGTGAAAAAGGATTTGGATTTATTAAAGAAGACGATGGTAGTGAAATTTTCGTTCATGTTTCTGGTTTAATCGACGAGATTCGTGAAAACGATGAAGTAGTTTACGAAGTTCAGGAAGGCAAAAAAGGCTTAAACGCTGTTAAAGTAAAGTTAGCTTAAGTATTTCCTCATAGTCAGGGTATGTACTAATTTGCCTAAATTTCCTAGCGTGTTTGCACTTTAAGGCTTAAATGCCTTCATAACAGGTTGGAAAATGGAGTCGGGAACGATGAATGTTGCACCATCGCCACTGAAAAAAAATGATACAATGATATTCACCTTGTAGGCTATATTAAGAATATCAACGATACCGCCTGTGGCAACGAAGTTGACCGTTTGATGAAGGTAGTTTGCTGCCGCAAGTCTGAAGAAACTTCTTTAAAAAGTAACTTTTGTAAAATTAAGTCAGCCAGAGATAGATATATAATAATCAGGTTGTTTTAAAAATGATTAGTTATTTTTTTCAAGGACAACTCTAGCTAAAAGTATACTGTGAATGATGCCGGATAGATTGAAATCGCTCTGTTAATGTCTTCGAGTGTAAACTTGTTTTTGCTAAGATTAGTAGATGCGCTGGAGCTCAATTGCGTATACGAAAGGTCTTTTGCTGTGGCAATGATACTATTTCTTTTAGAATAAGGTATCAATGTTCATAGCTATTAGGGAAATGGTATCCTTTAGCTTTTCAACCCTTTGATTACTATTGCGGTGACCATTAGTTGACCCACGTGTCTCATTGTGTGTTCCGCAGCATGCACTAAAAGTCCGATCACGGTTGATGGTAAACCCCCTCTACCCACGCCTCTATATTGCGTTAAAGTATCACCGTCTGTGGTCATTAGTTGTTCCATGGCGATGTCAACCTGGCGATTAAAGCGTTCTACCAAATCAATAACCTGATATCCATTAATCGAATCGCTACCCTCCTCGGCAAGTTGTTCAAACTGAAAGTTTGATAGCGGCTTGCCAATGGCATATGTAAAGACCCTATCCAATACTCCAGTTAAATGTTGCAAATGAAAGCCCACCGAGGCCATTCCTGCTGGGCGTACCCATAGTAGCTGCACCGGGTAACTATCCATGTATTCATTAATCTCTTCGCGTGCCTGTAGTAATGCATGAGCAACAGGTTGAAGCATTGGAATAATGTTAGGCAGAGGACCTCTTTGCCAAACTTCTAATTTTTGAGCCATGTTCGTTTACTTGATAGCGCAAATATGGGTATAAATGAATCTGCAGCCAATTTTTTTAACTCCAATACTCAGTAAGGCTGGTAATATTTGCGTCAGAAAAAATCGCTTAAGGCCCCAACATCAAACAGCTTGTTATATTTGCTAACGGTGTTAACCTATTATAAAAAACATGGGAATTGCAGAGCGGAAGATCAGACAGAAGGAGGAATTTAGAGCAAGTATTTTAGAGGCAGCATGGCTTCAGGTATTGGCAGAGGGATGGCAGTCGCTTTCCATTCGTAAAATTGCAGATGCGATAGAATATAGTGTTCCTGTAATTTACAGTCACTTTGAAAACAAGGAAGCGATTTTATTGGAATTCACTAAAGAGGGTTTTCAGAAGCTTTATGATGTTCTTCAAGAGGCGAAAGATCAACATCAAGGTTCGGCTAATCAATTAGAGTGCATTGCTCATGCGTATTGGAATTTTGCCTTTGATCACAAAGAATATTACCAGCTGATGTTTGGTCTCGGAATCCCAGCTTGTGATAGGGTAAACCAAATTACTGAAATGAAGGCCATGGCTATGGTAATGATTACGACAATTAAAGAAGCAATTGCTCAGAGTAAGACTCCAGATGCCAACTATTTTTTAAAATATCATACGTATTTGTCTATTCTGCACGGCCTGGTTTCCATACAAATGATCGAAAAGGAAGGAAAGCCCGGGGCGGATAAGAGAATGATTCTTCAGGATGCGATTTCGGGATTTATCCAATCTCTTTTTATCAAATAATTTAAAAATCGCTATGTTTACCTTGTTATAACGGAAATATATGAAGCAGCTATATAATACTAATTTCAATCACAGTACTTTAAACTTTATGTTCCTTGTATTGCGCTTAGCGATAGGTATTTTAATGCTTACTCATGGATACGACAAATTACAGTCGGCATTAGCAGGAGGGGAAATACAATTTATAGACCCGGTTGGTCTCGGACAAGCCGCTTCTCTTTATTTGGCTATCTTCGCAGAGGTTTTCTGCTCTATTCTTTTGATTCTTGGTTTTGCAACCAGGCTAGCTTCAATCCCATTGATTGTAACCATGCTCATTGCTGTTCTTGTTGCGCATGGCAGTGATCCTTTCGGAAAGAAAGAATTGGCTTTGCATTATCTAGTTGTATATGTTTTAATACTCGTTTGCGGTGCAGGAAAATATAGCGTTGATTATTTCATCAGTCGCAAATTTAGTAAGCGCAGGCGCTAGTCATATCATTAGCATGCTTATTGCGTTATAGGTATTATGAAAAGAGTTGTTATGTTTTTCCTGCTGGTAATAGCAGTTTCTGGTTGTGGCATAAATAAACAAGCCCAACAAATTAAGGCTTTAGAAAAGTGTACCTATAGAATAACCTCCGCGAATGAGATCACTATTGGAGGTACTGATGTCAAAAAATTATTTGCTGGTCAAGAGTTTAATCTTGCTAGTTTACCGGGTCTTGCGTTTGGTTTGCTTAGGCAAGATGTGCCTTTAAAAGCGCGCTTAAATCTGGAGGTAAAGAATCCTTCCGGCAATGATGCCGCTATCAATCAATTTGAATATAAAATTTTGATTAACAATGCAGATCTCGCCGAAGGCGTTGTCAACCAAGAGGTTAATGTGGCAGCGGGTCAATCTACAATTGTCCCTGTAAATATGATTGTAAATCTTTACCCATTTGTGTCGAACAATAAAGTTATGAATCAGATTGCTGAATTTGTAAAGGCTGGTAAAGATGGTAGTCCGGAGAAGAAAGGTTTACTTACACTCAAGATAAGACCAAGCATTAAAGTGGGCAACACCCTGGTAAAATATCCCGGATTCATCACGATAGATAAAGAAATAAGCAGTAAGATTCTCCTATAAGAACCGTCGTACTTTTGCATTATTGTTACGGATATAACTATAATTTCAATTAGGGATTCATGATTTTTGGTTAATTTCGAAAATCAAGATCCGAATATGAAATTTAAAATATACTTTTCTTTTGTCCTGTTCTTAAATCCTTTTTTATTGTGTGCTCAGCAAATGCAACAGTTGAATGCTGCTGAGATCAAACAGGGCCTTGAAAACTTAAATGTAACAGGAAGCGTGCTTTATATCGCTGCACACCCTGATGATGAAAATACTAGATTGCTGGCATATCTGGCAAAAGAAAAAAAAGTTAGGACAGGTTATTTATCATTAACAAGGGGAGACGGTGGCCAAAACTTAATTGGTAATGAGCAAGCTGAACTTCTCGGTTTGATTCGTACACAAGAGCTCCTGGCGGCAAGGAGAATAGATGGTGCAGAACAATTTTTTACACGTGCCAATGATTTCGGTTTTTCTAAAAATTCCGAGGAAAGCTTCAAAATCTGGAATAAGGCAAAGGTTTTAGCCGACGTTGTCTGGGTGATCAGGAAGTTTCAACCAGATGTGATCATTACTCGCTTTCCCGAAGATTCAAGGGCAGGGCATGGGCATCACTCCGGTTCTGCAATATTGGCTAGGGAGGCATTTTCTGCTGCCGCAGATCCAAAACAGTTTCCTGAACAGCTGTCATTCGTCAAACCTTGGCAAGCTAAACGAATCGTCTGGAATACTTTTAATTTTGGAGGTACGAATACAACTTCAGACGATCAACTTAAAATTGATGTTGGAGGTTACAATGCGCTGTTGGGAAAAAGCTATGGGGAAATTGCGGCAGAAAGCAGATCTAATCATAGAAGTCAGGGTTTTGGCTCTTCCAGACAAAGAGGTGGAGGTCTAGAGTTTTTTAGTTCTACTGCTGGCGATAAGGCGGGAAAGGATCTGTTTGAAGGTATTGATTTTACGTTGGGAAGAAGTGAAGGATACGCTGATGTCCAAAGGCTGCTGAATGAGATCAACTCAGAATACCAAGTGTCAGATCCTGCTAAATCAATTCCCAAACTACTGACATTAAAGCAATTGGTAAAGGATAAGGCTTTCAAAAAGGACTTGCTGGATAATTTGATTCTCGCTTGTGCAGGAATATGGCTCGAAGGCGCCGCCGTTAACCCTTCTTATGCTTTAAACGAGCCGGTGAGAGTCAGACTTCAGGCGATCTCCAGAGCCGGGAAATCTTTTGGATTACCGATTTCGGTGACCGAGATAACTACCGGAACATTGCTGGATTTGCAGCCGAATCAATTGGCCTCGAAAGAAGTAAACATTGCAGGTTCTGATAGACTCACCCAGCCTTATTGGTTGGAAAGTCCGCACGTATTGGGTACTTATACAGTCGATTCATTGGCCAACATTGGACTTGCAGAAAATCCGATTGGATTAAGTATAATGTTTAAAATCACAATAGGCGACCAGGAAATTTTGAAGCGCATGCCTGTGGTTTATAAATACACCGATCAGGTGAGAGGGGAATTGTATCAGCCGTTGGTAATTGCACCACCTGTAACGGCTACGATCACAGAAAAAGCCTTTATATTTAATGGCAATCAACCAAAAGTGATCAGTATTCAATTAAAGTGTTTTAAGGATAACGCAACAGGTACCGTGAAGCCGAATCTACCTGCCGAATGGAAATCATCGCCGGAAAATTTAACTTTCAAGCTAGCGAAAAAGGGTGATGAACAGCTATTGACCTTTTCGGTAACACCTTATGGAAGCATCAATGGTGGAAAGATCCTATTAGATGTTATTGTTGATGGTAGGAAATATAATTATGGTCTTCGGATCATTGATTACGATCATATTCCAGAGCAGACATTATTTCCTCGTGCAGAGGCGGGAGTTGAAAAGGTTGATCTGAAGCTGGCAGGTAAGCGGCTTGGATATATTGCCGGAGCAGGGGATCTAATTCCACAATCTTTAAAACAAATTGGTTACGATGTAATTAATTTGACAGAGGATCAGGTAATGAACTCTGATCTTTCAGGATACGATGCAATCATAACTGGAATTAGGTTTTATAATGTAAATGAGCAAGTAAAAAGCATCCAACCTAAGCTCATGAAATACGTTGAAAATGGAGGGGTCCTATTGGTCCAGTATAACGTTAATTCGCCGCTGAAGATCGATAATCTTGGCCCATATCCATTCAGATTAAGTCGGGATCGGGTAACTGAAGAAGATGCAAAGGTAACGATACTCGCCCCTGATAATTCTGCATTTAATTATCCTAACAAAATTACTCTGAAAGATTTTGATGGTTGGATTCAGGAGCGGGGTTTATACTTTGTGACAGACGTGGATCAACACTATACTCCGTTAATAAGTATCAACGACACAGCTGAAAGGGAGAATAATGGAGCTTTAATAGTGGCCAATTATGGAAAGGGGAAGTACGTTTATACCGGCATATCATTTTTCAGGCAGCTACCTGCTGGTGTTCCGGGGGCATATCGTTTGTTTGTGAATTTAATTTCTGCAGGTAAATAACGGAATGGAGAAGCTGCAATATAGAAAGTATTATATTCTTTTGATCTGCTGGTTAGTATTCCTCGTGTTGATTTTTTATGCTTTTACAAAATACTTCGGATGAGTAATTTGGACTGGGCGGTATTGGCATTGACACTGGTTGTAATTGTATTTTATGGCATTTATAAAAGTCGTGGCGCACAAAATATTGACGGATACTTGCTTGGTAATCAATCTTTGCCATGGTATCATGTGTGCTTATCTGTCATGGCAACCCAAGCGAGTGCCATCACGTTTCTTTCAGCTCCGGGTCTTGCTTATTCCTCTGGAATGAGCTTTGTCCAGTTCTATCTGGGTCTGCCGCTGGCGATGATTGTTCTATGTATCACTTTTGTGCCTATTTTCCATAAGTTGAAGGTATATACTGCCTATGAGTACCTTGAGCAACGATTTGATCTGAAGACCAGGGCGCTTACGGCTTTTTTGTTTCTAGTTCAACGTGGACTTTCTACTGGTATTACCATTTATGCCCCGTCAATTATTTTATCTACCATACTAGACATCAATACAACTTACACTACGTTGTTTATTGGAAGTCTGGTGGTATTTTATACCGTGTATGGTGGTACAAAGGCGGTTTCTTATACACAGATGCTTCAGATGAGCATCATTTTTTGCGGGCTCTTTGCTGCGGGAATAATGGTGGTTCATTTACTGCCTGAAAATATTGGTTTTATTAAGGCAATTAGCATTGCAGGGAAAATGGGAAGAACAAATGCAATAGATTTTAAGTTCGATCTTAACAACCAGTACACCGTATGGTCAGGATTAATAGGCGGATTCTTTTTGCAGTTGTCCTACTTCGGAACCGACCAAAGTCAGGTTGGACGTTACTTATCGGGTGCTTCAGTCAACGAGAGTAGGAGAGGGTTACTAATGAATGGTTTAGTTAAAATTCCAATGCAATTTTTAATATTATTGATAGGGGTTCTTGTATTTACTTTCTATCAATATAACAAACCTCCTATCTTCTTTAATTCTTTTGAGCTTAATAAGCTGGAGAACAGTAAATATAAATCAGATCTGGATTTGCTTAAAGGAGAGTATAATACTGCATTTACTGCCAAGCAAAAAGAGATCTTAAAAATGAATGACGCCCTTGATTCTGAGAATCAAATGCGTATTGATGCGCAGCGTAGAGTTTTGGAAACATCCGATCAGAAAGACAAATCCATACGGGCTAAAGTCGTAATGCTGATGGAAAAAAATGATAAACAGGCGAACACGAAAGATAATAACTACGTTTTTCTAAGCTTTGTAACCCAGTATTTACCAAAAGGATTAATAGGGCTATTAATTGCGATAATCTTCTTAGCCTCAATGGGCTCTACAGCTAGTGCACTAAATTCTCTGGCTTCCACTACTGTTATTGATATTTACAAAAGGTTGATTCGGAAAAACGGGAGTGATAACGAGTACTTGCAGGCTTCACGGGCGGCAACGGTGTTCTGGGGTATAGTATGCATTGTGATGGCTTTGTATGCAGGCAAAATCGGGAATCTTTTGGAGGCCGTTAATATTTTAGGCTCCTATATTTACGGCACTATTTTAGGTGTTTTTCTCGTTGCTTTTTACGTAAAGAAAGTAACCGGAAGGGCAGTTTTTGTATCGGCTATCCTAGCGGAAATTACAGTTGTAATAATCGGACATTCTGATAAGATCGCCTATCTCTGGTTAAACCTGATCGGTTGTTTATTTGTAGTGATATTTGGTGTTATCATACAGCGATTTTTAAGGACAACTTCGGCAGAATAGTCTAGCGCGCGGAAAAGGTCTACGCAGCATTTTACTTTGCCGAATGAACTTTTTCAAAAAAAAGAGGTCCCATATTTGAACCTCTTTCAATGGATAATCATACTTATTTTTTTGTCTCATTGAGCAAAGCCGTATTCAAACGCACATATTCAGCATTTTTGGCTTCCTCAGCAACTTTTATACCTTCCGCGGCAGTAATACCAGCTGCTTTCTTATCTCCCATTTTTAGTTGGATGCGACCTTTCCAAAGCTTATAATATGGAGCTTTTGGATCCGTAACCTCTGCTTCTGTCGCCCATTCCAAAGCCTTGGTAAGGTCTTTTCCGTTTTCATAATAGTATTGTGCAGCCGCAAAATATGGTTTTTTATCACCTTTCATTGCTTCGTCTATACCTGCCATTACTTTAGTGTCAACATCTGTAGTAAGATTAATGCTAAGCGCAGTGTTTTCCCACATCAATTGTAGCTTTGCCTTAGTGGGATAAACGTCTGCCAATTGAATCGTGAAAGTTTCAACTTTGTCTTTCAACTTCAGTGGCGTCACTTTAAACCTAAACAAATCTTCTTCCGCTTTATATTCATAAGCGCCCCATTGTTTTGCTCCTTTGTTAATGATTACAGTCCACTCATTTGCTCCCGGAATTGTAAATAGTCCATATGTGCCTGCCGGAAGATCTTTATCTTCAATTTTTATTGCCTCTGTGGTTGTAATTGTTGTAGCTGAATTAGCTCCGGTACGCCAAACTGCGCCATAGGGCTCCAGGGCACCAAAGATCTTACGGCCTTTTGTATTTGGGCGAGAATAGTTGATTGAAACAGTTCCCAATCCAAATCCCTGAGTGATTGACTGTGCAGTGCTTGCCTGTGGCATTTTAAGTCCTTGCGCATTCAGGCCTACACTTGTCGTAGCCGCGATTGCAACAAACAACATTGTTTTAAAAATCGTTTTCATTGTCTTATATGATTAAAGGTTTGTTCCCATAAAATTACGGTTATTATTAACAAATCATTCCTAAATTAGCCCGTATGGTCAATTATCGCAATATTTTAGGTTGCTTTTCCTTTTTCATTATCTCTTGCTCCGGATCAAAATATTTTGCGAATCCTGGTATCGAAAACGGAGTGTCAAGAGAATTGGCGTAGTACAGAAAATCAGTGTTGACTGACGTCAATTACAAGTAAATCTTCTGCTCTTTTTTTAGACGAAAGTGCGACCAAGGATCAGATTAATTCCAGAAGCAATGTGATTTCACATGAAACTGCGCATATGTGGTTCGAAGACATGGTGACCATGAACTGGTTTACAGACGTCTGGATGAAGGAGGTATTTGCCTATTTTATGGCAGAGAAGAGTACTGAAGCATTGACTGGAAAAGATATGTTTGACTTGAAATTTCTTATTGATCACTTTACACTGGCTTATTAGATAGACCGTGCAAAAGGAGCTAATCCGATCAGGCAAGAGTTGAATAATCTTAAGGATGTAGGCACGCTTTACGGAAACATTATATACCATAAAGCTCCAATTATGATGCGCCAATTAGAAGGATTAATGGGGCGGGATAAATTTCAGGAAGGAGTTCTAATCTGTTTAAGGCAGAAAATATCAGGTATAGTCGCTAGTTTATTTTAGCTCGATGTAGGTAACTTTATAAGTCTGAGAAAGGCCATTGTTTGTGATTCTAATTTCAGTTGGATAGTCATCGGATCCGTACTGGTAATCATACATGACATTTTCTTTCACTAGTTTTTGATTGGAAAGAGTAAGAACGTTGTTAATTCCCTGATTTAAAAATGCCTCATTGATTTCGAGCCTCAAAAGTTGGCAAAATGGCACAGACTGAAATATACCGTTTTTGGTGTCGTAGCTATAGCTATAAATACTTATTGAATTCCTTGTATTAAAATGAGAGTTGGTCAGATTACCGTCCTCTTTATATTCTAATGTGTTGTCTGAAAGCAAGGAACCATTGACCCCATAGGTTTTGATATTGTTTATTTGGAGCTTTGCGTTGTGTAAGAGGTAGTATTTTTCAGTTGGGGTAGATCGTTGTTCAGTCATATCAAATCTCGAAGCGCGGACGATCTGTCCATCCGTAATTAGGTAATCTACAGACTGCACATACAAATTGTCTTTGTACTTCTGAATCTTCTTAAGCACTTTGCCCGCATAGGTAATCAGGAAATTAGTTCCACTGGAAAGCTTTACTGCTGTGATCAATGCGCTGTTTTCCATGTAAATAAGATCTACAGTCAAACTAGTAGTTGTAAGTCTGATAGGCAACATCTTCTTTTTTTTAGGTGGTACTACCACTACGGGTTTCTCCTCTTCTGTTACCGTTGTAGGTGGTGTCCTGGAAGGCTTCATTTTTTTACAACTTACGAATAGTAACAATAAGCCTATAAAGCTGATTTGAATGATTGATTTTATCATGTTATATTTCCTGATGTGATGCTAACATCAGGAGGATTACGGTATGAAGCCAAATTGGCAGGAGATTAATTTACATACAGTCGAAATATTCCATAATTATCTAAGGTTACTGCCCGTTACAGCTTATTTTTTCATGCGATGTAATTGCTAATAATGACGCTGTTGACGGTTTTGTAACAGCCCTTCTTCAGATGGCCTTTTCCCTTGGTTTCCACATTATGTTTGCCTGTATTGGAATGGTAATGTCTTTTTTTATTTCTGTGGCGCACTTCTTCTGGTTGCGAACAAAGTAAGTGATTTACAAAGATGTGACTGCCCTGGCCCAAATTTATGGAGCATGCCGGTCCAATTTGCAGGCTGTAGGATTTCTCACAGCATATATCTACAGCTGGCTCAATTGGTTTTCTATCGCAGTGGGAATAGTTTCGGTTAGCATATGTGGATTTCTTGCAACAATCTTCATTATTGGTTAAGCGGATAATGAAGTGGATCGAATGCATTTTGTTCCTAAAGCTTACCGGACAATTTATATAGTCATGGCTAGTGGAGCTTTGGTGTTTGGAGCATCAGTAATTGATAAGATTCCTTTATTGACTTAAATATTCGGCGACCTACCAGGCGTAATCGCAATTGTAGCCGCCAGCATTTCTTTGTTAGTTATTCTTTGATCGCTTAAGAATGACAATCCGATACTATTGAGACTTCTTTCCGGATATCGGGTTACTATGATATTGTTTGCCGCTACATACAGTCATCTTCCTTATACAATACTAATTAAAAACGGTGATAATCTGTCTCAGCTAGTACATCAGGGCCAGGCTAAAACTATTAAAATATTGGGATATGCCTTGCTGATTGGAAGTGTTTTCATTCTTCCAGCTTTTATTTTACCTAATTTATATATTTCAACAAAGGAAGGCAGCTGAGCAGAATTAAATGAAATATTATCAGTTTTTTCAAACAATCGACCTACTAAAGCCTTTTTAGTAGTAAATCAAAATAGTTTTATATGGACAGGTTGATTATTGAGTCTGCGTTATCAGATGTAAACGAAATATTTTTATCAGGACTTGAAGAAAATGCTTCGGGAGCCTTTGCAATTGTATTTGGCTTCAAAGCAACTCATACAGAACAGGTACTGAATGCGTTTTCCGGATTAAAAGATATCGTATGCGACAAGGATGCAAGTCTCGTTATTTTCAAAACCAGGATGCTAGGTATTTACGATCTGGAAATTAAAACTGAGGGTTTGGATGAACCGATTAGAATCATGAACAAGGCCATTGCTAATGAAACCATCGGGTCGATTGAAGACAGAATTCACAATGATCAAGGCATTGTACTGACTACCAATGTTTCGAAGGAAGATAATTCTATTCTGATTTCTGAAGTAGAGATAAAAGCCTGTGATGACTTAAGTTAATTGTAACAATTTAAATGCTTTTCTTATTGTGAACGCGACAGTGGACAAATCTACGTGCCCGTAATTTACTTCAAACAAGCGTCCGGGAATGGTTTGTTTTCATGCTGACGCTTTAAGTTCAGGTAAAATAACGTCCTTATTCACATTTCATGCACTATTTTCCACCTGGATGTTTTTTTGTACGTTGTAACAAAAATAGACGACTTCATCTAAATGACTAAAATTTGCATTTAATTCGCATCAGTTTAATGGGATGAAAAATTGATTAATGGATTAAACCTAAGCCATGGTACTGAGTCATAAACATAAACTAAGCGAAAAATCCATTTTATCCATATTTATGAAATCAAATCTTTTAATAGTTCCATTCATTGGCCTACTTTTAACAGGAGCTATACTTTCTGCCCAGGCACAAAAAGTCACTGAATTACAGGAAGTAGGTATCTATGCGCCACAGCTTACTAAGGCTGATGGAAGAAACAATGAATGGGCTAACGCCACATTCGCCCAAAATAAGGCCACAAGTATTTCTTATCTGATTAGCAATGATGATAAGAATTTGTATTTGGTAGTGAAGTCTACTGATGTGGGAAATAATACGAAAATCATGGCAGGTGGAATCACCTTTTCTGTAAATCCTGACGGAAAAAAGAAAGATAAAGAAAGCATTACACTGACTTACCCCCTGATAAATCGTGCGCAATTTAGACGTGGGGGACAAGGAGGTGGTGGGGGTGCTATAGTACGCCCGGCATTTGGAGGTATGGGCCCTGGTGGAGTTCAATTGACTTCAAAGCAGCGTGACTCTGCGATGGCTGCTATGCAAAAAACACAGCTTGCTCAGGTTAAGGAGATCAAAATAAAAGGATTTAAGAAAACAACAGATACTTTATTGTCGATCTACAATGATAGGGGTATCAAGGCTGCAGCAAGCATTGATAAAGACAATGTCTTTTTCTATGAAGCAGCCATTCCATTGGAAGAACTGGGCCTTACTTTAGACAATGCAAAAGAGTTTGCGTATAACGTGAAGTTGAATGGTTTGCAGCTACCCGGAATGGACTTTAACCGCGGTGGCGGTGGCGGTGAGGGTGGTGGTGGATTTGCCGGCGGCGGTGGTGGACCAAGAGGCGGCGGCGGTGGACCAAGAGGTAGCGGGATAGATTTCCAGGCATTAATTAGTCCTACAGATTTTTGGGGAAAATATACTTTGACCAAAAAGTAGTCCAGAGCAACTATACATAATCAATAGATCCCACACTAATGAATTACTTCTCAAGTATATTAAGATCAGGCATAGTACTGATGCTTTTGGTATTTTTCGCTTCAAACCTTTTTGGTCAAAACCCTCCTAAATCTGCTACTCCAGCCCCTGCACTCCCAACAAGGGAAATTAGCGGAATTGTAAAAGATAGCACTGATCTCGGCGTAATTGGCGCTACAGTAACATTAACTTCCGATAAAGACACCTTAAAAACGAGCACTAATAACGATGGTATCTTCATTTTCAAAAACGTAAAATCGGCAACTTACACTATTCTGATTACCAGCATCGGGTATACAAATTCTAAACCGATGCGTTTCAAGCAAAATGATATGACCCCGAGGATCGTAATGGATCCTATTTTTTTGAAGGATGAGAGCAACACGCTTAATACAGTTGTAATTAATGGTACACCTTCTATCACATATAAAACAGATACAGTAGAATACAAGGCGAGTGATTATGTGGTACGAAAGAATGCAACTGTTGACGAGCTCTTGAAAAAGATGGAGGGAATGGAAGTTGGTACCGATGGGTCGCTCATCCATCAGGGACAGGCGGTCACAAAAGCGAAACTAAACGGCAAGGAATTTATCGGGGGGGATTTAGCAAATGCGATAAAAAACCTGCCTGCAGAGATAGTTGATAAAATTCAAATGGTTGACGATTACGGTGATCAAGCCGCTCGTACTGGGATAAAAGATGGCGATCCAGAGCGGATACTAAATATAACCACGCGGGTCGACAAATCTGTTGGTAATCAATTGAACCTTAGCGGAGCTGCTGGTAATAATGACCGTTATGAGGGTGACTTATTTGCAAATAGAATTAATCAAAACCAAACCATCGGTTTACGGGGAGATTTCAGAAATACAGTAAATGGGGTAGCAGGAGGCAACGGTGGTGGCTCTGCAACCGGAGGAACTACAGCCGCCGGGAGTGGTTCTGTAAGTGTGAGAGATAAAATAGGAAAAAAGATTGAATATAATTTCAATTATAGAATCGGTGGAAATAACGTGAATTCATTAAGTGAGACTGAATCACTTTCCTTCGCGCGGATAAGCACAAGTACTTATGATGTTTTCACGACTAGCGCCAGTAACAGCAACAATGATGCAAGAAATCATCAGCTAAGATTAGAATTAGAAGTTCCACTTGATTCATTAAATTTTCTGCGCGTAGTTCCTTCGTTTCAGTATAACTCTACATCAAGTCTCAGTAATTCCAGTAGTTTACAAAGGAGTAGTTTCCAGCCACTAAACCAGAATAGAACTACTGACAACAATAACAAAAATACCAATCCTGAACTTGGTGGTTCAGTTTTCTTTCAACATTCATTTAAAGCAAACAGAAGGAGGAACTTCTCAGTTCAGGCAGAACTAAATACCAATGACTACAGCGCAGAGCAAAGTCAAATACAAAACACTGATTATTTGGACTTGTCGGGCAATAATACTGGAAATCAGTATACAAATAGGTTGATCGTGAGGAAGAACTTGCGTGATAATTACCGGGGAAGTGCAACATACGTGGAACCATTGTCGCTGAATACACAGCTCGAGTTTAACGCTCAGCTGAATTATAACGGTTATGACAATAGCGCTACTACGCGTAATATAACTCCAACAGGACTATCCTCAACCATCGACTCCTTAAGTAATATTTTTAAATACTCCTTCACCCAGGGTCGTGTGGCTCTAAACTTTCGATATGGCATGTCGAATATGTCAAAAGTTCGTTTCTCAGCGGGTATAACCGGAATCCCAGCGCAGCTTTCTGGCACGAAACTAAGTTTAGGAACTACTATTGACAGGAAAAGTTTTAATGTAATTCCTATTGCCAGGTTTGAGTATTTATGGTCTAGACAACATCGCATCTCTTTTAATTACAATGGTAATGCGAACGAGCCAACGTTTGATCAAATTCAGCCAGTTCGGGATGTATCCAATCCAAACAACCCAGTTGTGGGTAACCCTAATCTACTTGCTACTTTTACGCACTCCCTCAGGACCGACTATAATAACTACATCGCAAATTCGAAACTGAATTATAGTGTCAGAATAAATGCAAACTTCACAGACAACGCCGTAATCAGAAACAATGTACTAATACCCGATTTTGCTGTCACTCCGGCCCAAGGTCAAAGTAGACCGTTGATTACGGAGACAAGATTTGTCAACGTGAATGGTGTTTACCGTATCAATGGAGATTACTCGATAAGTAAACAGCTAAACAATAGAAAATACAACCTTACTTTTCGCGGTAATGCAAACTATGATCACCGTATTTCCATGCTTCGGGGAGATCTCAATGTAAATACAGTTAAAACTTTCTATGAGAGATTTGGCCCACGGATAAATCCTACTGAATGGTTTGAGGTCGTTCCTACTGTTTCTTATCGACATGAAACATCAGTAAACTCCCTTGCTGAGTTGAGAGGAAATGAAATCAATACCTTAGCTCTGAATTTGGAGGGAAGAATTTATTTTCTTCAGTCATTTATCTTTGGTTATGATGCTAGCAAGAACTATGTTTCCGGAATAAACTCAAATATTAGCCGTAACCCTTTTATCATTAATATGAACGTTGAGAAGGAGTTCTTCGAACGAAGAGGAAAGGTTTCGCTGCAAGTGTTTGATGCTCTAAATCAAAACAATTTTATAAGTAGAGATCAAAATTCAGATGGTGGCTATGTCGATACTAAGTCTAATGCTTTGAGTCGCTATTTTTTAGTTAGACTAAGCATGAGACTTCAAAAATGGTCTGGAGCGAAAGGACGTAATGGTGGAGATGTAAGAAGAAGAGGTGATGGAAGTTTCCTATAAAATTTCTACATTGTATTCATGTTGTCAATTTTCATAACTCCTGTGTTACTACTTTGGTCTGTTGGATCTGGTACTGTAAACAAAACTTCCGTTAAGCAAAAAGAGTGGACATTTGAAGCCAAGCCATCTTGGGCTGAAGAGTTCAATTACAAAGGTCTACCATCAAAAGATAAATGGGGCTACGATCTTGGTGGCAGTGGTTGGGGCAATAACGAAAAGCAGAATTATACAAAAAGTCTGGAAAATGCCAGTGTCGCTAATGGGCTTTTAACCATTACTGCAAAAAAGGAAAGCAGTGCAAATATGGCTTATTCCTCCGCCAGATTAGTAACCAAAAATAAGCTGGATGTGTTATACGGAAGGATAGAAGTGAAAGCCAAGCTGCCATCTGGTAGGGGAACCTGGCCGGCAATTTGGATGCTTCCTACTGAATCTATTTATGGCGGATGGCCTAAATCCGGCGAAATTGACATTATGGAGCATGTTGGCTATGATCAGGATAATGTTCATTTTAGCACACATTCTGAAGCCTATTATTTCAAAATTAACACTCAAAAAACATCCACCAAAATTATTGAAGGTTCAAGTACTAGCTTTCATATTTACAGGTTGGATTGGACGCCGGAGTCCATAAAGGGTTACTACGATAATGAAAAAATCTTTGAGTTCGGCAACGAACACAAAACATATAAGGAATGGCCATTTGATAAACGTTTTCACTTGTTGTTAAATCTGGCCGTTGGTGGCGACTGGGGAGGGGCAAAAGGTATTGATGACACTATATTCCCTCAAAAGATGGTGGTAGACTATGTGCGTTATTACAAAATGATTGAGTAAACGAATGGTTGGTTTTAAGCGCCTGATGGTTGTTTTGAGTTCAATCGGGCTGCTGGTTGTTCTTTTTTCCCAGTGTACGGACACTGATGCAGATAAAGGGTATGAACTGGCGGCGGCAGATAGCACAAAGGCAGGAATGGCCACTTGTATACAATGCCATAGAAATATTTATGACGACTATCTAATTAGCCCACATCAAAAAACATCTTCAATAATCAAAGGGCATGAGCTTTTGCAGGCAGATAGCGCCATTTCAAATCAATTTTCTTTTGATGATCATTTGAAAATTGCTGTCGAACGGCGGGATAGCGGGGCCTATCAGGTAGCGTATGTTGACAATGAAGAGCAACTGGCAAGGAGATTTGATGTTGCATTCGGCTCAGGAAAAGATGCTATAACATTTGCCACTTGGCGGGGGAATAGACTTAATCAATTACAATTAACTTACTTCAGCAGATTAAAAACTTGGGCCAACAGTCCGGGTTATAGGAATCAGCAACTTTATTTTTCAAGGGAGATTGATGTTAGATGTTTGGAGTGTCATACCTCCTTTGCTGAACATAAGATTACAAAAACTGGAAGTCTTGTAACCTCTCAGGAATTAATTAGGGGCTCAGTTGCTTATGGTATCGACTGCGAGCGTTGCCACGGGCCGGCCGCTAAACATGCCGAGTTTCAATTAAATCACCCTGAACAGAAAAGTTCAAAATACATCTCATTGTATAAGTCATTTACCAGGAAGCAAAAAACCGATGCCTGTGCAGTTTGCCATTCCGGCAGTGATCGAAAAGCGTTGCGGTCGACTTTTGTCTTTAAAGCGGGAGACGACTTGGACGAATTTTTAGATAAGGACTCGGAGACTGTTCGGGATCCGGACGTTCATGGTCAGCAAATGCAAATGTTAGCTGGCAGTCAGTGCTTTATTCAAAGCAAAACCTTGGATTGTAATACTTGCCATAGTATTCATGGTAATAAAAATGAAGGCTTAGCAGGTTATTCAAATAAATGCATAAGCTGCCACCAAACCGTAAAGCATTCTGATAGAACCCTTTCTTCGGGTATAGTGCTAAAAGAAAACTGCATTGACTGTCATATGCCTAAGAGATCTTCAAAAGCTATTAGTTTCAAGTTATCCGGTAACTCTAAAATAGCCACATACCTTCTGCGAACCCACAAAATAGCTGTTTACTAAAAAGCCCCATCTTTCGATAGGGCTTTGATATTATTTTCAGTGTTAAAAGTCGCCGTTAAAAGCTAAAATCATCGTTTTGAACTCTTGCTACAACTTCATGGCTATCTGAGTATTCATAACGTTTTTCAACAACTTCCTGATGGTTTTTTATATACTCAACAGTCTCATTCAACCCTTCTGCAAACTTTTCAAAGTCCTCTTTATAAAGGAAAATTTTGTGTTTTACAAAAACACCATCTTCTAACCTTTTCTTACTCTCTGTCAAAGTTAGGTAGTAGTCTCCTGATCTTGTCGCTTTCACATCGAAAAAATAAGTTCTCTTGCCTGCCCTTACTTTCTTTGAAAAAACCTCTTCTCTCTCTTTGTTGTCAAATTCTCCCATGGTTGCTTTAGCTCTTGGTTTTTGGTTCTGGTAAATATAAAGTAATAATTATTAAAGTTCAAAATAGAAATCACTTAGAAAGGTTTTCTTCCTCCAGGAGCTGATTTTGGTACATTTCTGCATAGGCACCCGCAAATACTAACAATTCATCGTGGGTTCCTTGTTCTATCACAAATCCGTTATCAAGAACCAGGATTTTATCTGCGTTTTTTATTGTGGAAATCCTGTGAGCAATCAAAATGCTGGTTTTTCCATTCATCACTTTGCCCAGATTCTTCAATATTTCCTCCTCTGTCCTAGTATCTACAGCAGAAAGACAGTCGTCAAATATTAAAATGCCTGGTTCTTTAATCAAGGCACGGGCGATAGATACGCGCTGTTTTTGGCCACCTGAAAGTGTAATTCCACGTTCACCTAATATAGTTTCAAATTTGAGGTCAAAATCTACAATATTCCCATACACTGCTGCATTCCTGGCAGCATTTTCCACCTCGGCGTCTGTCACTTGGTCAAGTCCGAAAGCGATATTGTTTTTAATTGTATCAGAAAAAAGAAATACTTCCTGTGGAACAAAACCGACTTGCGATCTATAGTTTTGAAGATTTACGGCTTTGATGGGTTTATTGTCGATCAAAATACTCCCGCTATCCACATCATACATACGCATGATGAGGTTTGCTAATGTAGACTTTCCAGAACCTGTGCGACCTATAACCGCAACGAATTGTCCAGCTTCGATATTGAAACTGATATTTTTCAGGGCCTGAATGCCGGTATCTGGATACGTGAAACTAACATTTTTAAACTGGATGTTTCCCTGGACTTCCAAAGGATCATTGTGTGAGGAAACGATATCAGGCTTAAGTTCTAAAAACTCATTGATTCTTTTTTGAGATGCTGAAGCGCGTTGAATCAAAGTAGTAACCCAACCTAACATAGAAACAGGGAAGGTCAGCTGATTCACGTAGACTATAAATTCTGCTATATTCCCCGACGTGATGGATCCATTCATAACTTGTCGGCCACCAACATATATTGTGAGAATCGTACTCAGGCCTACAAGTAACAACATGGTAGGGTAGAAAAGGGCTTGTACCTTGACTAGATTCATCGCATTCTTTTTATACCCTTCGCTTTCAGCGGCGAAGACAGTTTTTGTATACCCTTCTCTTACATAGGATTTTATCACTCGGATACCGGAAAAGCGCTCCTGAACAAAGCTAGATAATTTGGACAACTGTTCTTGAATTTGCTCACTCTTATGGTTGATCATGGTGTTCACATAGTAAATGATTACCACAAGAACTGGCAAAGGCAACAAACAAAATATGGCAAGTGTAACGTTTACCGAGAACATTGCGTAAATTACTAATAAGAACAAAACTGCGGTGTTTATCGCGTACATAATTGCAGGGCCCACATACATCCTCACCCTATTGACATCCTCAGTGGCCCTGTTCATTAAATCTCCGGTGTTATTTCGTCTATAGAAACCAAGACTTAATTTTTGGTAATGGCCATAGATCTCATTCTTCATGTCGTATTCAATATGGCGTGACATAAGAATTATTGTTTGTCGCATAAAAAAGAGAAACAGACCTCTCAGAAGATAAAGCACTAATATCAGAGCACCGAAATATAGTAGGGTGTAGCTGAAGATATCATATATTACCTCGCGACGTTCAAATCCTTCGAACAGACCATATATCAGGATATTTTCAGTGATTAGATTGAAGGCATGACCGATTACCTGGGCGGGTATTACACCGAAAATATTAGAGATGACTACGAAGAAGACGCCGGGTATCAACCACCACTTATATTTATAGAAGTATTTGTTTAATATTTTCAGGTGTTTCATGAACAGGTAAAGTTAACCAATTGAAACATTAAATTTTTAAAGACTTCAGTTTATGCAATGTAAATAATGTTTTTTTTGAGTACTTTTGCGCAATAGCTGATAACAATCATCATATGTCTGATAATAGTTCTAGTGTCAATTCTGTTTTAGATCAAATTAGTGCCTCAGGGCATAAAAAAGTGGTTTATTGTAATGACCCTGATACTGGATTAAGAGCTATTATCGCTATTCATGACACTACATTGGGACCTGCTTTGGGCGGTACTCGCATGTGGAGCTACTCAACAGAGGCGGAGGCCCTTGAAGACGTTTTGAGATTATCAAGGGCCATGACCTACAAGGCCGCAATCACCGGACTTAATCTGGGCGGAGGAAATGCGGTGATCATCGGCGATTCCAGAAAAGAAAAATCAGAAGCGATGATGAGAAGCTACGGTCGCTTCATTAAGAATCTAAACGGAGAATTCATTACTGCGGGAGACGTAGGTACCAATACGAAGGACATGGAATATATCCGTATGGAAACTACACATGTTACCGGGGTTCCAGAGTCATTGGGCGGTGCAGGCGATCAGGCACCCACAACTGCAAAAGGCGTTTTTTTAGGTATTAAGGCTTGTGTAAAGGAAGTGTTTGGTACAGATATGCTGGCAGGCAGATCTGTTGTTGTACAAGGAATTGGAAATGTAGGCGAGCACCTCGTTGAACTGTTGAGAGCTGAAAACGTTGAAGTTTATATTAGCGACATAAATGAAGAGCGCTTGCAGCATGTAGCACGCACCTATAAAGCTAAACCAATTGCTGCAGATAAGATCTTTGCGCTCAATGCAGACATCTATGCCCCGTGCGCGCTAGGAGCTACTTTAAATGATCAAACCATAGGTAAGATGAATTTCGCAATTATTGCAGGTTCAGCTAATAATCAGCTTGCGAATGAAAAGACTCATGGGCAACTCTTACTTGATAAAGGAATTTTGTTTGCGCCAGACTACCTGATTAATGCAGGTGGTCTAATCAGTAGTTATTCAGAGCTCACTGGATACAGCAAAAAACGCACTATACAGCTTACTGAAAACATATATAATGCAACACGAGATGTGATAAAGATGTCCAAAAGGGAAAATATTCCTACGGTATTGGCAGCCAACCGCATTGCAGAGCAAAGAATAATAGACATCAAGAAAATAAAATCATCATTTTAAATAAACAGGTAATTTACCAATCGTTCTTACATTCATGTTAAACAGAAGGCACTTAAGAATTAAAGCTTTGCAAAACATTTTTGCATGGCACATGACCGACAAAAGAGACGTTACTTCTGCCAAGAAGGCGTTAATGGAAAGCATAGACAATGTATATGAAATGTACATCTGGATGCTTTCTCTTTTAGTGGAGGTTACAGAATACACTGATATCGACGCTTCGGAGCGTGCCGGTAAACATCTTCCAACTGTAGAAGATTTAAATCCTAATCTTAAATTACTGAATAATAAGTTCGCTGTAGTTCTAAAGAAAAACCCAGACTTCATTGCTGCTGTTAATAAATATAAGATTAACTGGATGTCCGATCCTGAATTCGTAAAAGCTATTTTCAATAGCTTAAAGGCTAGTCCTGAGTACCTTGCTTATCTTGCAGACGAAAACAACAGCCTCGAAGAATCTAAAAGCATAATCAAGTTTGTATTTAGAAAAGTCATTTTAAAAAGTCACAATATCATTCAGGCTTTTGAAGATAAATTCATAAACTGGTCGGTAGATAAAGAAGTGATGCAGGGCATGGTCGCCAAGAGCATTAAGAATTTTACCTCCGAAGATCCCTTTGTAAATAAGCTCACACCCATCAGTCAGGATTGGGAAGAGGATAGCAAGTTTGTTGAAGATCTTTTCATCTACACGCTAAAGAATGATAAGGAATACCAGGTTTACATCGCTGATAGAACTAAGAATTGGGAATCTGAAAGGATTGCTTTGATGGATACTATCCTAATGAAAATGGCGATCTGTGAGTTGCTAAACTTCCCATCTATCCCTGTTAAAGTAACTATCAATGAGTATCTTGATCTTTCAAAAGATTACAGTACACCGAAAAGTAATTCCTTTATTAACGGTATCTTAGACAAGATTATGGGAGATCTTAAAAGAAATAATAGTATTAAAAAAATAGGTCGCGGACTTATAGAAGAATAAATATGAAAAAAAACCTATTATTGGCATTTGTAGCATTATCTTTTGCATCATGCCAGCCAAGTGCAAAAACTACTAAAACGACTTTAGTAGATAGCAATAGTACTGCTGCCGCAGCCATACCACCTGTTAAGGTAAGCACTGCTGAGATCCTTTTTACAAATGATATCTACAACTTCGGCGAGATCAAAAAAGGCGAAATCGTAACTTATGACTTCAAATTTAAAAATACTGGTAAAGAGCCATTGATCATAAAGGATGCATTAGCGACTTGCGGTTGTACCGTGCCTGAAATCCCTAAAGAGCCAATTCTTCCAGGAGCAGAAGGGATACTGAAAGTGGTATTTAATAGCGCAGGTAAACCTGCCGGACCATTGAGAAAGCAAGTTACCGTAAGCTCAAATGCTGTCAACAGCCCAGTCGCTATTCAACTTTTAGGTACAATCAAAGAATAATTAACTAGAAATATATATGATATCAACAATAATTTTGCAAGCCGGTGGTAGTAACATGCTAAGTACATTGGTTCCTATGGTACTAATTATGGTAGTTTTTTACTTCTTCATGATCAGACCTCAAGTTAAAAAATCAAAAGAACATAAAAAGCTTGTCGCAGACCTTAAAAAGGGTGATAAAATAGTGACTACGGCCGGAATTCATGGTAAAATTGTAGAGTTAAATGACCTTACTTTCCTAATAGAAGTTGAAAGTGGCACAAAAATTCGTTTTGATAAATCCGCAATTTCCTTAGATGCTACAAAAGCGGCAGCGCCAAAAATTGATACAGTAAAGGCCTAAGCTTTTTTGAATATTACAGAGCCGTTCCGATATTTGGGCGGCTTTTTTGTATTACTATTTTTGATTACTTTACAGCCATGCCTCTTATACGACTTACAAAAATAGAGCGAAAGCGTTTTCTGGTATTGATCGCCTGTCTATTATTAGCGATAGGGGCCTGGTTATTTATGGCCTTAAATAAAAAGTATGTATACACGTCCAAAACGGTCTTGTACTATAAAAACTTTCCACAGAAGAAGGCCTTTCATCCTCTGCAATCCGATACGGTGGACCTCCAGGTCGAAGGTACGGGCTGGCAGCTGTTATTCGCAAGGTTAAGAGTAAAACCCCAATCCATATCAATCAACCTTGAGAAACTAAATACAAGGAATTACGTATTATTCGCTGAGCAACTCGTTAACGTCAACCGTCAACTGGAGACTTCACAAAAAATAATATCTGTAAATCCTGATACCTTATACTTTGATTTTACATTGAGGACCGTCAAACGTGTACCCGTCAAATTGATGTCAAACATTAGTTTTGTTAAACAATATGGCATCTCCGACGATATAGAAATAATTCCAGAATACATCACGCTTTCTGGACCCCAAGATAAACTTGAAAAGATAAACGTGTGGCCAACAGACACCCTTACGCTAAAAAATGTTCAGGCAACAAGTGTAACGCGTGTTTCAGTTGCTCAAAACAAGATGAAAAACGTGAATATATTTCCAAGTAGTGCCGAGGTGACTATTCCTGTAGATGAATTTACAGAGAAGACTATGGAAATACCTGTAAAAATTATCAATAACAAAGATTACTACAACATTAAGCTCTATCCAAAAAAAGTTAAAGTTACTTTCTTGATTGCACTTTCAAAATATCAGCAAACAAACGAAACGTATATAGATGCCGTTGTGGACCTCGATGAATGGAAGATATTAAACCATAATAAGCTTCGCGTAAGCCTAAGCAGATTTCCAGATTTCTGTAAACTTGTAAGTATTGTTCCTGATAAGCTTGATTTTATAATTGAAAAGTAATGCTGAAAATAGGAATAACCGGTGGCATAGGGAGTGGCAAAACTACAGTCTGCAAGATATTTGAAACATTGGGAATTCCTGTATTCTATGCTGATACTGTGGCAAAAAGCATCATGGTAATCGACCCATTGCTTGTTGCTGGCGTAAAAAAGGCTTTTGGTCATTTGAGTTATTTCCCAGACGATAGTCTTAATAATAAACACATAGCAAACATCGTTTTTACCAACCCAGAGGAACTGGCCAAACTAAACGAATTGGTACATCCAGCAGTGTTTAGAGCTTTTGAGAGTTGGATTGGAACAGTAGACAATAGCGCCCCCTACCTACTTAAAGAGGCTGCACTGTTATTTGAAAGTGGATCTTACAAAATGTGTGACCAAAGTATTCTTGTGATTGCACCACACGAACTAAAATTGAAGCGGGTTATGGCTCGAGATTCTGTAACTGCTGATCTAGTAACATCAAGGATGGACAAGCAATTTTCAGATGAACAAAAGTCGAAGATTGCCGATTTTATTCTCTACAATAGCGAGTCACAATCTGTGATTGCCCAAGTGATAGACTTGCACGAGCAATTCCTCAAAAACTAATCATCAATGATCTTAGAAGATTTCATCATCATAGACAAAACTGGTCTGTACTGCAGGTATGGTAATTTTTACCTTGACCCGAAAGTACCCACCCAAGACGCCATCATCTCACACGCACATGGCGACCATGCGATTGGAGGCCATCTCAATGTATATTGTACAGAAGCGACATCGTTGTTTATGAGGCATAGATATAGAAAGAACGCTGCAGGGACGTTTCATATTCATTTGTATAAGCAAAGTTTTAGCTTAAATGGTGTAAACATCTTTTTTGTGCCTGCTGGTCATATTCTCGGGTCCGCCATGGTGGTAATGGAGTATCAGGGGGTCTGTTATTTATATACTGGTGATTATAAATTGCAGCCTGACGCTACCTGTGAGCCAATCGAGTTCGTTAAAGCTGATGTGCTAATCACTGAGACAACTTTTGCAGATCCAAATACTCAACATCCAGATGCTGAAGACGAGATACTAAAACTTAACTCAACTGAAAATAATATTATGCTTGGTGCTTACGTATTGGGTAAGAGCCAGCGACTTATTAATTTAATGACAAGATACTGTCCTGAAAAACGAATTCTTGTACATTTCAGCATGGTGCCTTTTCTTAAAATTTATGAGCAAATGGGAATCGAACTTGGCGAGTATGAGGTTTACGATAGAAAGGTGATGAAGGCAAATTTGACCAACATGGTTTATCTGGTGCCACCAATGGTTTACAACAGTTATTTCAAAGCAATAAATGTGGTACGGGTATTTGCCACAGGCTGGAAGCACCTCCAAAAAGGTAATGAAATTCAGCTGCTTGTTTCTGATCACGCCGACTGGAATGATATTCTAACAACTATTGAGCAAATTGAGCCTACAGAAGTGTGGACCAATCATGGGAATGGGCAGTCGCTAAAGTCCCATTTTCAGAACCGCCTAAATGTTAAATCACTCAATTGATGATCGAGGGCACGGACTTTTATCTTAACCAAGAGGGATTTATGGTTTTTACCGAAGCATATCACATAAAACGCGGTTATTGCTGTAAAAACAAATGTAAGCACTGTCCTTGGGACTATGGTAAGGTACTGCCCGAAAAACCCGAGGACGATAGGGATCAAGATAAACGATGAAAAGACATCAATCGCCTGCAAAAGCTAAACGATTAGTGGGTATGCGTATCTCCTGATGTAAAGTACCCGATCAACGCGATGGAAATACCCAACAGAACCGCAAACATTTTCCTTTTACTCACTTTGTGATCTACACTCGATTCGAATAGAATGGTGGTTGATATATGTAAGAAAATACCGATCACAATACCCATAATTCTATTAAAGTAATTTTCTACACCACCGATGCTACCATTGCTAATCCCATAGCTTACATAAAACCCAAGAGGAGCCATAAGCGCAAATATGGATATGAACATGACAATTTTAGTTTTTTTGAAGTGATTGTGCATCAAGATGCTTGCCAATGCAAATGCAGCAGGGATGTGGTGTAGCGCGATACCATAGATTAACGCATTGTGTTGATCTTTCGCCAAAGGCATTCCCTCCAAAAATGCGTGTAAACACAAACTAATCATTATTCCCCATGGAAATACCTGAGTATGATCATGTTTATGAATATGCCCGTGTTCCACACCTTCAGAGAACTGCTCGAGGAATACCTGTAGCAGAAAACCGATCAATATAAAGATGCCGATGTTTTCACCTTCGCCGCCATGATATGCATCCGGAATCAAATGCAGGACTGTTATTGCAAATAAATAGGCACCGCTAAAAGACAGTATAAGTTTCAACAATTGGGACTTGTCGCTTTTAACTAAAAATATGGCGGTACCGCCAAAAAAAGCACATAGAAAAAGAACGAGTAGTTTCCAGATCTCCATTATATTTTGTTTTGTAACTTTTGGTATAGTTTAGAAGTAAAAAGACCTATTAATATCCCTAAAATAGCGCCGCCGAACACATCTATAGGATAATGAACGCCAACATAAATCTGGGAAAAAGATATTATAAATGCCCAGCTTAAAGCTAAAGGTAAAATTGGTTTCCATCTGTCAAAAAAAAGAAAAATAAGAAAAACTGCGATCGCAAAATGATTGGTTGCATGTGCAGATGGAAAGCTATAACCGCTTCCGCAGGGAACACGATGGATAATTTCATTTGTCAGTGTGCTCTCGTTACAGGGCCTAATCCGACCTACGCTATATTTTATCAACCTGGATGCCATTAAATCACCTATCGCGAAGGTAAGGAATAGCATCCCGATCATCAACCAGCCCTTTCTTTTGTACTCTTTAACGCAGAAGATGATGATAAAAAGATATAATGGAGCCCAAAAGTATTTGTTGCGCATCAGCGGAAGTAACCAATCAAAAAAGGGATTGGAAAGTCCCCTATGGATCATCAAAAATAGATCCACATCAAAATGCTGCAAGCTTTCTATCATGCCTTATTGCAAACTAATATTAAACGGTCCGATTTGGTTTCATCAAAAGCATCCAATCCATAGCTACCAAAGATATGCTGAATTTGCAAGCCGCTTTTTTCAAACATCCTTTGAAAATCGTCCAGGGTAAATGCTTGAACTCTTTCTTCAAAGGCGTATGTTTTACCCCTATGTTCAAAGTTGATGTGTTTAATTATTTTACCGTCAGATACAAACTTATGAAGATGAAATTCAATACCTTCTATTGTCTTTATTTCCTGATTAGTAAGATTTTTAATAATCTTCTGGGTGTTGAAATAATCAATAACCAAAGTTCCATCTGTCTTAATCCCTTTTCTAAAAGACTTAAGGGCATTAACGTGGTCTTTTTCAGTCTCAAAATAGCCAAAGCTTGTAAAAAGATTGAGTGCTATGTCAAAGTAGTTGATGAACGCCAGCTTGCGCATATCATGCACAAAAAAGTGCAGGTTCTTTTGCTCAAATTGTTGTGCGTACTTGATGCTTTGCTCAGAAAGGTCTATTCCTGTAACATCATAACCTTTTTTATTGAGATAAGTGGAGTGCCTTCCCCGGCCGCAGGCGATATCAAGAATTTTGGAATTTGCTGCCGGTTTCAAGAATGCGGATAGGTTATCTATAAGGTATTCTGCTTCTTCATCGTTTCGCTGACTATAAAGTATGTGATAAAACGGAGAGTTGAACCAGTAATGAAACCACTTACGCTGCATGGAGCCCTTTGTTATAATTTTTAAGAAAGGACAAATATAGTATTTGTAATGCATTTGACAGGATTATGTGCCTCCATATGTTATAATCCTCAGGTTTGCTCTTTTTTTGCTAATTTTGAAAAAACTGAATACATTGACTTTAATTAAATCTATCTCCGGCATAAGGGGAACTATCGGCGGCATTGCCGGAAATGGTCTCACCCCAATCGACATTGTAAAATTCACAGCTGCTTACGGTTTCTGGGTAATAAGTAAGACAAATAATAGAAAGATCGTTTTAGGTCGTGACGCCCGGATTTCTGGCGACATGGTTAATAATTTGGTGACCGGAACCTTGCAGGGACTTGGAATAGAAGTTGTAAATCTTGGCTTATCGACCACTCCAACTGTTGAGATCGCTGTTCCGATGGAGCAGGCTGGTGGTGGTATTATCTTGACTGCAAGTCATAACCCAAAACAATGGAACGCTTTAAAATTACTCAATCAAGATGGAGAGTTTATAAGTGATGCCGAGGGTAGAGAAATTCTTGAACTTGCTGAGAAGGCTGATTTTAATTTCGCAGAAGTAGATAAGCTTGGCAAAGTGACCTTCAATGATACGTATTTACAGAAACATATTGATGTAATCCTGGACTTGCCACTAGTGGATGTAGAAGCTATTAAGGCTGCTAATTTTAGAATTGTCATTGACTGCGTAAATTCAACAGGAGGTATTTTTGTACCTGCTTTATTAAAGGCGTTAGGCGTTGAAACAGTATATGAGCTTTATTGTGAGCCTAACGGACAATTCCCACATAATCCAGAGCCACTTCCTGAAAATCTGACGGAGATTGCTAAAGTTGTACAAAACAAGAATGCAGATCTTGGAATTGTAGTTGATCCTGATGTGGATAGGTTATGCTTTGTTTGTGAAGATGGTTCCATGTTCGGCGAAGAGTATACGCTGGTTGCTGTTGCAGATTATATCCTGCGCAACACACCGGGGAACTCTGTTTCCAATTTATCGTCGACCAGAGCCTTGAGAGATGTTACTGAAAAGGCTGGAGGCATTTACAATGCCGCTGCAGTTGGGGAAGTAAACGTGGTCAATAAAATGAAAGAAACCAATGCCATCATTGGTGGTGAAGGTAATGGTGGCATCATCTATCCAGAACTTCATTACGGTCGTGATGCACTCGTTGGCATTGCACTCTTTTTGACTCATCTCGCTAATTTTGGTAAACAGATTTCGCTATTGCGTAAAAGCTATCCTGAATATTACATCTCAAAAAACAAGATCACCCTTACTCCTGAAATGGATATAGACGCTTTGTTGCTAAAGGTACAAGAGAAATACAAACATCAGCCAACCAGTACTATTGACGGCTTAAAAATAGAGTTTGAGAAGGAATGGGTTCATTTGAGACGGTCAAATACGGAGCCAATAATCCGGATATATAGTGAAGCAGAAAGTGAAACTGTAGCTGAAGGTTTAGCTGCTAAAATCATTTCAGACATCAAAGAATTTTTAAAATTGAGCTAAGATGAACAGAATATATTTGGATAACGCTGCGACAACACCAATTGATGCGACTGTGATTGCAGAGATGGTAGACGTTATGAATACCTATTATGGAAATCCTTCCTCTATTCACGCTCAGGGGAGGGAAGTACGCACGCTGATTGAACGAGCTAGAAAAACTGTCTCGTCTACATTAAATGCATCCCCAGCAGAGATTTTCTTTACCTCAGGTGGTACAGAAGCTGACAACACAGCGATTCGTTGTGGGATAGCTGCTTTCGATATTAAACATGCCATTACCTCTAAAATTGAACACCATGCTGTTGAGCACACCTTAAATATGATGCTTAAGGACGGCGTGATAGATAAATTAAGCTTCGTTGAGGTTGATGCGAAAGGAAATGTTAATTATGATCATTTAGAAGCGCTGCTTCAAAATAATGTGCGTTCTTTCGTTTCATTGATGGAGGCGAATAATGAGTTAGGAACGTTAACTGATATTGAGCGGGTCGGTGATATCTGCGAGAAATACAATGCAATTTATCATTGCGATACCGTGCAGACCGTAGGACACTACAAACACAATGTTAGAAAGTTAAAGGCACATTTTATTGTTTGCGCTGCCCATAAACTACATGGCCCCAAAGGCGTAGGTTTTCTCTACGTAAATCACAACATAAAGATTAGTCCAATGATTATTGGTGGTGCTCAGGAGCGTAACATGCGTGGCGGAACCGAAAATGTTTATGGTATCGTTGGGTTAGCAAAGGCTCTTGAAATCGCATACGCACAAATGGATAGTCACCAGTCACACATTCAGGGGCTGAAAGATTATATGAAAGATAAGCTAAATAAGGAAATCCCTGACTTGTATTTCAATGGCGAAACAGATGCTGATAAAAGTTTGTATACCGTACTAAATGTTTCTTTTCCTGCAATGGATATGTCAGACATGTTACTTTTCAACCTTGATATCTATGGAATTTCCGCATCAGGAGGTAGTGCTTGCTCTTCCGGATCGAATATTGGATCGCACGTTCTGACTGGAATTGGGGCAGATCCAAATCGTCCATCTATTAGGTTTTCTTTTAGTAAATACAACACAAAAGAGGAGATTGATTTCGTTGTTGAAAAGGTGAAACAAATTGTTGAGCAAAATGTCACTGCCTAGTTTTTCAAACAATAGTTTGCCTGAGGTTGTTCTAAGTGTACAATCTATTTATAACCTAAACTTTGAATTATGAATATTCAGGATAACGAAGAAAAAAACAAAGGTACCGCTAGAACTGATATCGATCAGACAGAAGGTGACACCCATGAAGAGTCTACTGGGGAGACTTCAACAGTAAGAAAAACAGAAAAAACATCTTTTTCTGGTACGCCTAAACGTAAAAGTACGTCTTTAGGATCGAGCCATGAACCAGGTACCACACCAGGCAGAGAGTTCTAGAAAACACTACAATATTTAACAGCACAGTCATACATTATGACTGTGCTTTTTTGTTTTATATACCCTGTGTGAAAAAACCTTATATTGTTGGCATATTTTTACTTAGCATATTGAGTTATATACATTTTAATGTTTTTATTTGCGATTAATAAGCATCGTGAACTTCTTTGGACAGCTTATTCGACAAACCCTGTATTGTAATACACAAGATGAATTCAAATAATATGATTAAAAAACTTTTAACCGTTGCCGCACTTGTAACATCCTTCAGTCTTTCGGCACAGACAGTAGGTAAAATTAGTGATCCTGAGGAGTGGATCAATCCGCTGATGGGTACGTTGAGCAAGCCATCACTTTCTAATGGAAATACATATCCATCGATCGCCGTACCATGGGGTATGAATTTCTGGACCCCACAAACCGGTAAAATGGGTGATGGCTGGGCTTATACTTACGATGCCGACAAAATCAGGGGTTTCAAACAAACCCACCAACCTTCTCCCTGGATGAATGATTATGGACAATTTTCTATAATGCCCGTAACAGGTAAGAAAAGATTTGTTCAAGATGAAAGAGCGAGTTGGTACTCTCACAAGGCAGAAATAGTAAAACCATATTATTATAGTGTATATCTCGCTGACGCTGACGTTACAACTGAGATCACACCGACTGAAAGAGCTGCACAATTCCGTTTCACTTTCCCTAAAGCTGATTCTTCTTTTGTAGTTATTGATGCTTTTGATAAAGGCTCATATATCAAGATTATCCCGGGAGAGCGCAAGATCGTGGGCTACAGCACTAAACACGCGCACAAAGTTCCTGACAACTTTAAGAACTACTTCGTTATCTATTTCGATAAGCCGTTCATTTCAGCCGATGGCTGGAAAGGTTCAGAGCTTTTGAAGGGCGAACTGGAAGTCAAAGCAGATCATTCTGGTGCCATTGTTGGTTTTAAAACTACCAAAGGTGAGCAGGTTAATATGAAAGTTGCTTCTTCATTCATTAGCATCGAACAGGCGGATATTTCCTTAAAGCGTGAACTTGCTAACGATAGCTTCGACGCTACAAAAACCAAAGCAAAGGCAATCTGGAATAAAACGCTGAGTAGAGTTAGTGTGGAAGGTGGTACAGTAGACCAAACCCGTACATTCTATTCTAGTTTCTACCGGACATTATTTTTCCCTAACAAATTATATGAACTAGATGCAAACAACAAAATTATGCATTGGAGTCCATACAATGGAAAAACTCTGCCTGGGTATATGTTTGCTGGTACCGGATTTTGGGATACCTTCAGAGCCTTATATCCCCTCTTAAACCTGATGTATCCATCAATCAATAAAGAGATGCAGGAAGGTTTGGCTAACGATTACAAAGAAGGTGGTTTCTTGCCAGAATGGTCTAGTCCTGGTTATTCCAACATCATGGTTGGTAACAACTCGGCTTCTGTTGTTTCAGATGCGTATATTAAAGGTATGCGTGGTTACGACATCAATACATTGTGGGCAGCAGTTAAAAACGGTGCTGACAATGAAGGACCTGAAGGTACTGGTCGTACAGGTGTTAAATATTACAACAAACTGGGTTACGTACCTTACAACGTTAAAATTAACGAGAATGCTGCAAGAACATTAGAATATTCTTATGATGACTTCGCGATCTACCAGTTAGGTAAAGCTTTAGGCAAGCCCGCTTCGGAGATAGAGATCTTCAAAAAACGTGCAATGAACTACAAAAACCTATTTGATCCAGCTAGTGGCTTAATGCGTGGTAAGAACGAAGATGGTAAGTTCCAGACTCCATTTAACCCATTCAAATGGGGAGATGCATTTACTGAAGGTAACAGCTGGCATTACTCTTGGTCAGTATTCCAGGATATTGATGGTCTATCTAAGTTAATGGGTGGTAAAGACAAGTTTGTTCAGAAGTTGGATTCTGTATTCACATTACCTCCAATATTTGATGACAGCTATTATGGCAGTGTGATCCACGAAATCCGTGAGATGCAAATCGCTAACATGGGTCAGTATGCGCATGGTAATCAGCCAATCCAACACATGATTTACTTATACAACTATGGTGGTGCCCCTTGGAAAACTCAATATTGGGTTAGAGAAACCATGAATAGAATGTATAAAGCTACGCCTGATGGTTATTGCGGAGATGAGGACAACGGACAAACATCGGCATGGTATGTATTCTCGGCTTTAGGATTCTATCCGGTAACACCTGCAACAGATCAATATGTGCTTGGTGCGCCACTGTTCAAAAAGGTGACCATCAATCTGGAGAATGGTAAACAGATCGTAATAAATGCGCCAAAGAACAGTGATGCAAACAGATATGTCAACACGTTGAAGTACAATGGTGCAGTGCAAAGCAAAAGCTGGTTGAGCCATTCTAATCTATTAAAGGGAGCAGTGCTTGATTTTGATATGATTGCTACACCAAACAAAACTAGAGGAACGAAAGAAGCCGATTTCCCGTATTCATTATCTACGGAGAAATAAGGGCCAAATTAAAACGTTAGTTATTCTGAATTTATTTCGGGACCTCGGAATAGAATTCAAAGCCCCTTTCAATAGTTGAAAGGGGCTTTTTAAACCCCACAACTCCCACTACAACCTCAGCTTAATGAACAAACTCCTACTGCTTTTAATAATTAGCCTCAGTACTCAAACGCTTAAAGCGCAGAAAGTAGACACCCTCATTCAAATGACTGCTTACAAATCATACTATTCGTACCAAGTCAAAAACCCATTATACGTTACTTACACACTCTCAAAAGGTGGTGGAGATTGCAACCGTTCAAAATATTCATTCAAGAAATGTGGAGTAAATACTGCGGAAGACGACGATTACTCCGGAACCGGTTACGATAAAGGGCATCTGGCCAATGCGGAAGATTTTGCTTACAACTGCGATCTCGATAAAGAAACCTTCTGTTATTACAACTGCGTTCCACAAACATTGAAACTCAATAGGGGCATTTGGAAAACATGGGAAACAAAAGTCAGGAAACTATCACAGTCAAAACCAATCTTTGTAATTGCCGGTGCTATATATACGAACCAACTTCTAAAAGAAGGGCATACTGTTATAAAACCTGATTACTGTTACAAAATAATCGTTGATCCTCCATCAGGCACAATTCTTTATTGCCTGCTGTTTCCGAATGATGATAGCGGTAGGATAGAAGCGCTGAGCTTAAGCCAACTTAAAGCTAAGCTACCATACCCATTAGTGCCCTAGAAATTAATTCTTTACAATCTTCAAGAATGAAGCAAGCTTTGCTTTCATCACTCTGCGATCAACAATAAAATCCAAGAACCCGTGTTCTAAAACGAATTCAGCAGTTTGAAAGCCTTTAGGTAAATCCTTTTTAATGGTTTCTTTGATTACCCTCGGACCAGCGAAACCGATCAATGCATTTGGTTCAGCGACATTTATATCGCCCAGCATAGCATAAGAAGCAGTAACGCCACCAGTTGTTGGATCTGTCAATAAAGATACATATGGAATTTTAGCCTGACTTAAAAGTGCAAGTTTAGCAGACGTTTTAGCCATTTGCATTAGTGAAAACGCAGCTTCCATCATCCTCGCACCACCTGATTTCGAGATCATCAGGAAGGGTATTTTATGTTTTATAGAATAGTCAATTGATCGTGCAATTTTCTCACCCACCACTGAACCCATTGAGCCGCCGATGAAATTGAAATCCATGCAGGCAATCACAAGATCTTCGCCATTCATTTTACCGTGACCGGCTCTAATAGCGTCTTTTAACCCGGTTTTAGCCTGACTTTCTATTAGCCGATCTACATAAGGCTTCGTATCTGTAAACTGTAATGGATCACCCGAGGTAAGATTCGCGAAAAGTTCAGTGAACTGGTTGTCGTCAAATAGTACCTGAAAATACTCTTTACTTCCAACCCTTAAATGATAATCGCAATACTGGCAAACATATTTATTTTCCAGAAGATCTGCAGTATGAAGTGCTTTTTTACAATTCGGACACTTGTTCCATAAACCGTCTGGAGCTTCCTTCTTCTCTTCGGTAGATGTACTGATACCTTTTTTTTCTCTCTTAAACCAAGCCATGTTATTTCTCGAAAAATGCGAGTACAAAGAAACGAAAAAAATCAATACTAAACGTTCCGACTTTTCCTGTTTGTCGGAAGCGGTCTAAATCACAGAAATAATGATAGATACACTTGCCTAAAGTGATATTTTTCCTAACTTCGGCTTATATATAAAATATTAAAGATGAGTTTAAAAGGCTATAAAGGCGTAATTTACGGAGATGCCGTTCAAGAGTTATTTGAGCAGGCTAAAAAACACCAGTTTGCACTGCCTGCGGTAAACGTTACAGGAACAAATACCATTAATGCGGTAATGGAAACTGCCAAAGCAGTTAATTCGCCAGTAATAATTCAGTTGTCTAACGGCGGAGCGCAATTTTATGCAGGTAAAACCCTAAACAACGATAACCTTAATGCATGTGTATTAGGAGCAGTTTCTGCAGCTAAACATGTTCACTTATTGGCTGAGCACTACGGTGTTGCCGTTATTTTGCATACTGACCATGCCGCTAAAAAGCTTTTACCATGGATCGACGGATTGTTAGATCATGGAGAGAAGTTTTTTGCAGAAACAGGAAAGCCATTGTTTTCATCGCACATGTTAGACCTTTCAGAAGAGTCTATTGAAGAGAACATGGAAATCTGTGTGAAGTATTTCGAACGCATGGCTAAAATGGGCATGACTATCGAGATTGAGCTTGGAGTAACAGGTGGTGAGGAAGACGGTGTTGATAACAGTGATGTTGACAGTTCTAAACTATATACTCAACCATCTGAAGTGGCATATGCTTATGAAGAATTGAGTAAAGTGAGTGATAAATTCACTGTCGCAGCAGCATTTGGTAATGTTCACGGTGTATACAAACCAGGTAATGTGAAGTTGCAACCAGTGATCCTTAAAAATTCTCAAGACTACATCAAAGAAAAGTTGAGCTTAACAGCAGAGAAACCTATCAACTTTGTATTTCATGGTGGTTCAGGTTCTTCGCAAGAAGAAATCAGAGAAGCTATCTCTTACGGAGCAATCAAAATGAATATCGATACAGATATGCAATGGGCATTCTGGGAAGGAATTCTTGATTACTACACAGCAAATGAAAGCTATCTTCAGGCCCAGATTGGTAACCCTGATGGTGATGATAAACCCAATAAAAAATACTATGATCCACGCGTATGGTTGCGTAAAGGTGAAGAGCAATTCGTAGCACGTTTAAAACAAGCTTTCGAAGATCTTAACTGTAAAGACGCGAGCGATAAGATATAAATAATCTAATTCGAAAAGCGTCATAGGAATACTATGGCGCTTTTTTTGTTCCCCCTCCATAAATCTTCTCTTATGCAAGCACTTCAAGTAACTAAAATCACGACCAAGCTTCAACTCGAACAAGCCTTTCTAATCCGCAGAACCGTATTTGTTGAAGAACAAAACTGCCCGCCGGAGCTCGAACTCGCAGATGAAGAAGAGTCTACGCATTTCCTGGCAACAATTGATCACAATCCATGTGGGACCTGTAGGTGGAGAAAAACTGATAAAGGTTACAAATTAGAACGGTTCGCAGTACTCAAAGAGTTCAGGGGTAAAAGAGTCGGACAAGCCCTACTATCTGCTGTGCTTAATGACCTGCCAGTAGACGCCACTTATATTTATTTAAATTCTCAACTGGATGCTGTAGGCCTCTATACGAAGTTTGGGTTCGCTGTTGAAGGCGATCAATTCGAAGAAGCGGGAATCCAACACCTCAAGATGGTGAAAAAAGCTTAAAATACCCGTTGAGATAACGCAACTGCTTCATTCCACTTGCTCATATTTAAACCCAAAGCTTCTCCTTTACCTTCCAGAAAAGCGATAAGTTCTTCAGTAGCCATATTTCCGGTAAGCTCATCGCTTGCCATGGGGCAACCTCCATACCCTTTCAAGGCGCTATCAAAGCGCCTGCAGCCAGCACTGTATGCAGCTTCAAGCTTTTCTAGTCTTGTGGATGGCGTACTGTGCAGATGAACCCCAATTTCTACATCTTGAAAATCCCGTAAAAGAGGAGAGAGCAACAAATCGATCTTCTCAGGGGTGGAAACTCCAATTGTATCTGACAGTGATAAAATCGAAGCACCCGCTTTAACAAGCCTGGAAGACCAATAAGCCACTATTTCTTCAGTCCAGGCATCGCCGTAGGGATTGCCGAAGCCCATCGACAAATATAGCACAGCTTGCTTACCAGAAAGGTGGCAAAGCTCGAGGATCCGTTCTACCGTCTCCATAGACTCTTCAATACTGGAATTCGTGTTGCGCTTTTGGAAGGTCTCTGATAAAGAAAAAGGAAAACCAAGGTAAGTTATCTCCTCGTGCAATATCGCTTCTTCAGCACCCCTTATATTAGCTACAATAGCCAACAACTTTGACTTTGTCGAAGATAAATCTAACAAGGATAAAACTTCAGACGTATCCTTTAACTGAGGAATTGCTTTCTCAGAAACAAAACTTCCAAAATCTATTGTATCAAAGCCCACCTGCAAAAGTAAATTGATGTATTCTGCTTTTAAAGAGGTATCGATAAAGTGATGGATACCCTGCATGGCATCACGGGGGCATTCAATAATTTTAATATCACTCATAAATTAAAGCTAACAAATAAACCCTATAAACAAAAAAAGGCATCCCGTATAAGGATGCCTAAACTATATTTTAAAAATAATACTTACTTCTTACTAGTTCCTAAATCAATTACGATAGGAGTTGAGATACATAATGATGAATAGGTACCAATAATTCGACCAATTAACAACGCGAAGATAAATCCGCGGATGCTATCTCCACCAAAAACGAAGATCACCAATAATACGAAGAATACCGTTAATGAAGTTAGGATAGTACGACTCAATGTGCTGTTCAATGCGAAGTTGATCAACGTATTGCGCTCTTCCCCATGTAAATCATCTTTACCAGATTCTTTCAGACGCTCACGGATCCTGTCAAATACAACCACCGTTTCTGTCATAGTATAACCCATTACCGTCAAAATCGCAGCAATGAAATCCTGACCAATCTCTAATGAGAACGGCATGACACCATCCAGGATCGTATAGAATGACAGTACCATTAACACGTCATGGAACAATGCGATAACCGCACCTAAACCATATTGCCATTTCTTAAACCTAACAACGATATAGATAAACATGAATAAACAAGAAACCAATACCGCATAGAAAGCGCCGTTTACAATGTCACTCGCAATAATAGGAGTAACCTTCTGAGAACTCATGATCTCAAACTTGTTATTCAATGGCGTTAAGCCTTTGATTAACGCATCTTCAACCACTTTATCAGTTTTAGGATCCTGATCTTCAATGTGGAAAGTAGTGGTTATTTTAACCTGACTATCTTCACCTGCGGTTTTAACCTCTGGTGTTTCTTTTCCGAATGCCGGGTTCAACTGAGTTTTAAGATCTTCTGTGCTTACAGCTTTATCAAAGTGAACTAAATAAGTTCTACCACCTTTAAAGTCTACGCCTAGGTTCAATCCACCATTTTTGAAGTAGAAGATGAAACCTAAAAGGATGATCGCGGTAGAAACAATGTAGTAGATCTTACGACGACCAACAAAGTTGAAGGCAACATTCTTGAAAGCGTTGTGGGTATATTTGTTATCAAAAGTGATCTCTTGTTTACTTTCCAACATCCAATCAAATACTACTCTTGAGATCGCAACAGCAGCGAATAACGAAGATAGAATACCAATACACAATGTAGTTGCGAAACCTTGAACAGGTCCGCTACCAAATACGTATAGGATAGATCCTAATATAAATAGGGTAACGTTGGAGTCAATAATGGAAGGCATCGCATGTTTGAAACCTTCTTTAATGGCAAGAGCGGTATTTTTACCCTGTGCGAGTTCCTCACGAATACGCTCAAAGATCAGGATGTTCGCATCCACCGATAAACCAATGGTTAGTACGATACCAGCAATACCAGGAAGCGTCAAAACCGCGCCAAGAGATACCAGGGTACCAATTATGAAGAATAAGTTTAACAACAATGCGAAGTTAGCAACCCAACCAGCACGGTGATAATAAAGCGCCATGAAGATCAGGATCACAATAAATGCAATCACGAAAGAGATTAAACCATCGTGAATAGCCTGAGCACCTAACGTTGGACCAACTACATAGCTACCTGCAATACGAGCAGGAGCAGGCAATTTACCAGCTTTTAAGATGTTCGCTAAATCTTGTGTATCCTCTACAGTAAAGTTTCCAGTTATAGAAGAGTTTCCACCAGAGATCTCATCCTGCACTGTAGGAGCAGAGTAAACCGTATTGTCAAGAACAATAGCAATTGCTTGTTTTTCTGGACCTGAAGATGCTTCAGCAGTGATTTTTTTCCACTTTATAGCACCCTCACCAGTCATCCTCATTGTAACTTCAGGTTTGTTACCATCCTGGAAGTCTGCACGTGCATCGCTTATCGCTTCACCACCTAGATCTGGTTTGCCATCAGTAGACGTAACTTTAATTGCGTATAAGTCGTAGATTTTAACTGAAGATCCAGGGCCTGTTTTTACACCCATATCTGTAGGCTTAACGCTCCACATGAATTTTAGGCTTTGAGGAATTATAGAAGCAATTTCTGGTCTTCTAAAGAATGCATTTACTTTAGCAGTATCGTTTTTAGCAACCCAACCAACAACAGCTCCAGGGCGCAATTGCTGCTGACCGTTTTCAGCTTGGTATGTTGGGACGTTTAATACCGCAAATAGTGGATTATTAGCTAAGGCTTCAGTTTTCAATGCTGAAGTGTCATTAATCGCTTTGTTCTTAGCAAGACCGGCTAATTTACCACCTGAAGCAGCAGTAGTGTCACCTGCAGCTTTAGCGGTAGTGTTAGATTTTAAAGATGCAGCAAGGGTGTTGTTGATATTTTGCAAGATTGGATATACTTCCTGAGCGTTGTAAACTTTCCAGAACTGCAATTCAGCAGAACCTTGAAGCAAACGTGAAACACGTTCTTTATCCTGAACACCTGGCATTTCAATTAAGATACGGTTAGTACCTTCTTGTTTTTGCATATTCGGACTAACCACACCGAAACCGTCTATACGGCTTCTAATGATATCGAATGAACGGTCAATAGCACTTTTAGCTTGTGCAGAAAGATATTTTTTAACCTCTCCGTTACTCGCATCAGGTTTTAAAGTAGTTGCGTTATCCTGATTAGAGAAGAAATTTGCTAGTTTAACGTTAGGAGAAAGTCTTTCAAATTCATTTATAAAAAGCGCGATATAATCATTACCACCTGCATTCAATTGGGTTTGGGCAGTTTTTAAAGCTTGGTTAAAGTTAGCGTCGTCTGTATTGTTAGCTAAAGATTTAACCAATTCAGTTAACGATATCTCCATCGTTACATTCATCCCACCTTTAAGATCTAGCCCAAGGTTGATTTCTTTTGATTTGGCAAATTGATAATCAAATCCAAACAAAGGATATACTTTGACTGTTGCCATAGAATCCAAATAAGCTTTTTCTTTATCTGGATCTCCTTTAGCGTACGCTTTTGCATCATTTTCAACTTTCGAGGTTACGAGGTTGAATGAGAGAGAATACACACAGACAATCCCTAAAAGGATTGCCATAAATTTAATAAAACCTTTACCCTGCATTTGTTTGTAATTATTAGTCTATATCAGCTATATCTTTTTTTAACAAGTCGGCAAATCTAATTATTTTTTTAATTAATAGACCACGTTGTTAATTTTTTATTATAGCGATTGAGCTATTTGCGCTCGAGTGTTGAAAATGTGAAACTGAGGTTGTTTTTCTCGTCTGGGAGGTGTTTTTCTGATGCTGTTTCCATCCATATATTCTTGTCTATTTCTGGGAAAAAGGCATCTGCTTCAAAGTTCTCGTGAACTACTGTTAAGTAGATTTTATCTGTATGCTTCATGGCCATTTTGTAGATCTCTGCACCACCAATTATGAATACTTCACCGTCTTCTTTACTGATTTCAAGCGCATCTTCGATGGTATGCACTACTTCCGCACCATCGATTTCGAGGTCAGGGTTCCTTGTGATTATAATGTTCCTTCTATTGGGTAGAGGTTTCTTTACCGATTCAAAGGTTTTGCGACCCATGATCAAGGTATGTCCATTGGTGATCGTTTTAAAATGTCTAAGGTCTTTTGGTAGATACCACAATAGCTCATTGTCTTTACCAATTGCATTATTTTCTCCTATTGCTACAACAATCGTTACTATCATACTGCTACTATTCCTTTAATGTGTGGATGCGATTCATAGCCCTTCAACGTGAAATCTTCAAACTTGAAGCCAAAGATATCCTTAATCTCAGGATTAATTTCCATAGTGGGTAATTTCTTCAATTCTCTGCTCAATTGCAATTTCGCTTGTTCGATGTGGTTATTATATAGGTGTGCATCACCAAGTGTATGTATAAAATCACCACATTCTAGGCCACATACCTGAGCAACCATCATTGTTAGCAGTGCGTATGAAGCGATATTGAAAGGTACCCCTAAAAAAATATCTGCGCTGCGTTGGTACAGTTGGCAACTTAATTTTCCATCTGCCACATAGAATTGGAAAAAGGCATGGCATGGCGGTAGAGCCATATGTTCAATATCAGCTACATTCCAGGCAGAGACAATAATTCTTCTGGAATCAGGGTTGTTTTTTATGGTATTGATAATTTGGGTAATCTGATCTATTTTACTGCCATCGGGAGCAGGCCATGACCGCCATTGTGAGCCGTAAACAGGTCCGAGGTCGCCATTTTCATCTGCCCACTCGTCCCAGATTCGCACTCCATTATCTTTCAGGTATTTTATATTAGTATCGCCACTTAAAAACCAGATCAATTCATGTAGTATAGACTTCAAGTGTAGCTTTTTGGTGGTAACCAAAGGAAAACCTTCCTGAAGATTAAAACGCATCTGGTAGCCAAAAACGCTGATAGTACCCGTGCCAGTCCGATCGTGCTTTTGAGCACCATGATCCAGCACGTGTTGCATTAAGTCTAAATATTGCTTCATTGATAAAATAATAGGGTTTCTAAGCTAGGCAAAAGTATGGAATTAAAATTTCAATTTAGCTTCTAAGGTCCATTCTTTGGAGTATGCAATGTTGCTGACTGGGGGTGCCGGTGGTTCCACATATACTCCTGGTATAATCAATGCACCAACAACATTTGCAGGATTAAATAACTTCGAATTGTACATTGTACTAATGTTGTTATCTCTCTGGCTATAGTCTAACCCTATTGCTGCGACGCATAGACATTCATTGGCAACTTCAAAAACGATCTCTTTTGCCGGATTACTTTGCTGATTTGCATTAATTTCAAAGCTGTAGTACAACTCATGTTTTTTACTTGCCTGATTAAGATTTAATTGACTAATTGTAATACTTATTTCGCAGGTATTTGTTCTTTTTGGAAAGGTGAATTGTGAAGGAATTTTGAATTCAGGGATAGTCACCTTAAGTGTATTCCCATCTAAAGTCAGTGTAGGTTTGACCCAGAGAAAGTTGATTAGCGGTGATTTTATATTGAATTCGAACTCAGCTAGTCGGCTAAAGCTATCCTCCTCGAAATTAAAGATGCCGTCCTTTTCGTTAAAGCAATGAATGAGAACTTCTTTAATTGGAGTGTTGAATCTGTTTACCATCCCAGAATCGTGCATTGAGCCGATTGTACTGCTTAATTGGCGGCGGATTAAACAAGCGACTGAGCTTCCAAAGCCGAACATCTTTGAAGTTCTTTTAGACTCTTTATGTTGTGTATATTGCCTCGGCCTGGTTTGAACGACCTTCTTTCCATTTTTGCCGCGTTTGATAACTATTGGTCCTACGAGTCCAATGATATCATTTCCTTTCATTATTGCCATTTTGTTTATATTTGATAAGCGTTAAATAATCTTTATTGTTACTAAGGTCCCGCTAATACCAGGCTTTGGTTGTGGTTTGGGTGTTGGCGCCTTGTACCCGGGGTGTTTACGGGCTGAGGCCGCCTTTTCCCTAGCAAAAAGGCGGCCTCACCGCGGCCTCAGTGCGGCAGGAGGGCGGCCTCAGGCAAAGCACAACCTAATCCGATCCTTGCTCAAGCCCAGGTACTTGCATTGTAATGTTGGTAGGTGTTTTTGTCAATGTAGGTAGAATAAGTGGTACTCTGGCAATGGGCCCTACTTTCTTTTCTCACCTTCTGAAGCTTCTATATTAAAGTACCTGCTATTAACCTATTTGCCATACATTAATAAACCAGATATGAAATCTATGAGAATAAGTCTTCTAATTGCAATTGTCTTGATCTGTGGGATCGCAAATGCACAGGTTTTAAAATTAAAGGCAGGACAAAAGTTCAGTTATGAAGGAATCAATGACAGGGAACAAAAGGGACAGTATACCTCTAAGAACTATGATTACTGGAAGACTAACTTTGAAGTAATCAGTCATGTAAATGGAGTTTACACTTTCAAGGCTTCGCCTGAAGTATTTCTAGCGAAGTGGCATAAGAATGTTAAGATTGCCTGTTCTCTTTGAATTCTTAATGCGAATCAATTTCAACAATTTAATACAAAAAACCAAACATCCATAGTGGGATTTTGTGAAGATGACCAATCTCTATTTCATCAGCAACAACAAAGGCAGACTTTAGGTTTTTAATCTGCTTATTTGTTTTGTTCTTACCGCCTATTTCAAAAGTGTAATCTTTGAAAATAAAATCTCCATCTTCTGCATAATTTACCTCTCCAAGTGTGCTTAGCTGATTAAGAAACATGCTTTCGCGCGCATTACCGATGTTGATGTTGGCATTAGCCAGTGCATATTGCAAATTTGGATGATGTAAATAGATTTTCTCGGGCTTCTGCAAAATACCTATTCCTCCTGTAGCTGGATACAGACCCTTTATGATCCTCATATCTTCAAGGTATCTGATAAACAAGATCAAACTGTTTCTGCTAATCCCTATACGCTCACTCAACTTAGTAATATTCGGTTTGAAAGGTACCGACTCTGAAATAATATGCAACAGTAAACGGATTTTCTCAATGCTACTGTAGGTGATTTCATGAAATGAGGGAAGATCTATTTGTATTGCAAGGGAAATCGTTTCCGCTAATTTTTGCGGATAGAGCTTTTCATTTTCTAAAAAATAGGGATAGTATCCAAATTCCAGATACTGCTTGAAATAGGCTAACGGTTTAATTGTGCTTGTTATGTTCAACGCAATCGCGGTGTGATCTTTCGTTAACTTATCAAGACTTATACTTTCGAACTTAGTTTTGTTCCTAAGGTTTAAGAATTCTCTGAAGGAAAGTCCATGCAATTCATACATTACGGCACGTCTGCTTAAGTCACCTTTTGCTGTGTTCAAATGCATAATGGACGAACCTGTGAATATGATTTGTAAGTCAGGAAGATCGTCGTAAATATTTTTTATCTCCTGTGACCAGTTAGCATAGCGGTGAACTTCATCTAGCAATAGATACTTTCCTCCTTGGGAGGCAAATTTTTCTGCGAGTCCGATCAATGTATTCTCAGTAAAGTATAAACTATCGAGACTGGTGTAAAGTGTTTGGTGATTTAATGGTAGAGATTGCTTGGCATACTGAAGTATCAATGTGGTTTTACCTGCGCCGCGCGCGCCTTTAATTCCTATTAAACGGCTTTCCCAATCGATGAGGTCCATCAAGTACCTTTTATAAACAAGGCTCGTATTATTAATCTTTAAGTAAGACTTCTGAAAGAGATTATCCATATTGCTTTTTGTATACAACAAAATTAGTTAAAATTGTTGAATGCATAAAGCAAAATTGCTGTCGCTAGCATAGGGCTGGTTGATCTGTAAGCTATCGCTGAATTTAGATTTAGTAGCGTATGCTGATAGATCAGGAGGTTCTACACTTGAGGATCTCCATAAAAGAACAAAGATCTTCAGTTGGGCTAATCTCAGCAATGGTGAGATTCATAAATTCTTCTCTGGTGTAGCGATATTGATGGATAGCCGCTTCATTCACATCAAGGAACGTAACGCTGTCTACATCATAGATTCCTCCCTAATATTTCATTACGGGGGTGTATGTATTTGCCCCTTTTAGCTTTAGGGTGCTTTTTCGTAAGTTTGCTTTTCAAAATTGTTTCACATGCTTGCTTTTGCAAACGCTAAAATAAATCTTGGGTTACAAGTTACAGAGAAGAGGGCTGATGGCTACCACAACTTGGAAACTGTATTTTATCCTTTAAAAATCAATGACGTTGTTGAGATTACGGATGCTCCTGTTACCTCTTTTGTTTCATCAGGAATTAGTATTCCGGGGGATGCTGCGGATAATTTATGTTTAAAGGCTTACAATGCGTTGAAAAGGGACTTTGATATTCCCCCTCAACAGATAACATTACTAAAGAATATCCCGATCGGGGCAGGTTTAGGAGGGGGTTCATCTGACGCCGCCTTTCTTGTCAAGTTACTTAATGATAAATTTTCTTTGGGTTTGTCTACTTTGGAGATGGAAGATTATGTTCGGCCTTTGGGTGCCGATTGCGCGTTTTTTATAAGGAATAAGCCGGTGTATGCCGAAGGTAAGGGCGACGAGTTTTCTCCTGTTGAACTTAATCTCTCTGCGTATGAAATCGTTTTGGTTCAGCCGCATGTTCAGGTTTCCACCGCTGATGCCTACCGAGGAATTATCCCTTCTGTTCCTTCAAGTTCAGTTAAAGATTTGATACATTTGCCACCTAACGATTGGAAGTCTCATATTTTCAATGATTTTGAGACGACTGTTTTTGAAAAATATCCGCAGATAGAAAAGGTGAAGATGGATTTGTATCACAGCGGAGCAATATTTGCGCTCATGAGTGGCAGCGGATCGTCGGTTTTTGGGATATTTGCAGGGAAGGTGAAATTGGCAGCATTGGAGCGTGAGAATAAGGTCTTTTATGGATGTTAAGTGCTCGTTTTTGGGTATCCAGTGACTAATCAAGCTTGCAATTAAAGAATTTAAAACATATTGTACGAACTGTAAAATGGAAATAAATCTAATACGAAAAAGTGGCAAGTTTAACTTCGAGGCGGAGAACGGGACAGGTTTTAAAGTCGAGCTAGATGCTAAAGAGGCAATAGGCGGTGAAGGAAAGGGGTTTCGTCCGATGGAAATGCTGCTTGTTGGACTTGGTGGCTGTAGTGGAATTGATGTGGTAAATGTGCTCAGTAAACAAAAAGAGCCTTTAAATGACATCAAGATAAAAATCAATGCAACAAGAAAAGATGAAGAGATGCCGCCGATTTTTGATGTAATCGACATTCATTTCGATCTTTACGGAGGATTAAACACGCAAAAAGTAGAGCGTGCTTTGGCGTTGACTTTTGATAAATACTGTTCTGTATCAAATATCCTTGGTCGCTCCGCAACTTTGAACTTTACTTATACCATTCATAACTAAAAAATAAGATACCCGTTACCGATCATGCAAGAAGATAATTTTGAAACCCTGGCCATACGTTTGCAAATTGAGAGAAGCCAGTATAAAGAGCATTCTGTGCCATTATACTTAACTTCCAGCTACAAATTTGATGACGCTGAGGAAATGCGGGCCCTGTTCGCAAATGAAAAAGAAGGAAATGTATACAGCCGCTACGCCAACCCCAACACAGATGAGTTAATTAATAAAATGTCTGTTTTAGAGGGTGCTGAGTCGGGCTGGGCAACTTCGAGCGGTATGGCTGCTATTTTTACAACTTTCATGACTTTTCTGGCTTCCGGCGATCACGTGTTGTCTAGTCGCTCTGTCTTCGGTTCCACACACCAGTTGCTAAATAATATCTTTCCTAAATGGGGGATTACCTATTCCTACGCAGATCTTGATAAGCCTGAGCAATGGGAAAATGGCATCAAAGAAAATACAAAAATGATATTTGTGGAGACGCCATCTAATCCTGGAATCGATATTATCGACTTAGAATGGCTGGTAAACCTTGTTCATAAGCGTAATATTTTGGTGGTGGTTGACAATTGTTTCGCGACACCCTATTTACAGCAACCGATAAAACTAGGTGCTGATATTTCAATACACTCAGCTACTAAGTTTATTGATGGACAAGGCCGTACCTTAGGAGGTATAATTTTGGGATCCAAAAAGTTAATGAAAGAGATTGAAGGATTCGCAAGACATAGCGGTCCTGCTATGTCGCCATTTAACGCCTGGTTGCTTTCTAAAAGTTTGGAGACTTTAGCGGTGAGAATGGACAGGCATTGTGAAAATGCGTTTAAAGTAGCAGAATTTCTGGAAGCTCAGCCAACCGTTAAGAAGGTCAGGTACCCATTTTTAAAATCTCATCCTCAATATGAGATCGCTAAAAAGCAAATGAAGCAAGGTGGTGGTATAGTTACGATGGTAATTCATGGCGGTGTTGATGCTGCAAGTGCTTTCATGGATAAACTTAACATGTTCTCCATTTCTGCTAATCTTGGTGATACAAGGTCAATAGCGACACACCCGGCGACGAGTACACATTCAAAACTAACTGAAGAGCAACGATTAGAGGTTGGTATTGAACAAGGAACGATCCGCTTATCTATCGGTTTGGAGCATGTTGATGATATTCTAAAGGATATATCTCAAGCACTCAGTTAATCTAGCTGATATAATCGCGGTCTTCATCACTGAGCTCATTTCTACGGTCCTCGGGGTTATCCTGGGTACCTTCCTTATCATAAGTTGTAACAGTTGTCTTAGGCTTAGCTGCCCAGTATCCAATGGCAAAGCCTATAAACGTACATACGCCTACGATCAATAATTTAGACACCTCTGCTTTCACAAATATAAAATTGAACTCTACGGCGTCGGTATTCAGCATCAGAAAGATGATAATTATTGCTGTTATGATGACTATAGAAATGGTTTTTGCGCTCATGATTTGCGGTTAAAAGCTGTAATTTAAAATTAGTTCCAATATAGGATTTTGATTGTATATTTTATTTACGAATACGACCCGTCCGCCTAGCTCAACATTAGGCTGGTAACGGAGTACATTCATGTTACTACGCAATTCGAAGCCATATGTTTTAGGTTCTGATAAATTTGTTTCTGTACCAATGTTCTCATAATGGCAAAATAGGCTGGCTCTTAAGTTTCTTACGTAAGCCAACGGGCCGATTTCTAAATCAGGAAAGACGATAGGAAAGCGGTAATTGAAGAGCAAGGTGTTCTCGAGTTTGCTTTTCGCCAGGATATTGTTGTAGCCGTACACGGAGTTAATCTCTCTGTCAAAACGCCTGATTCCCCAGGAGTTTTGATAATTGAAGTTTGCCAGGAAGGAATGGTTTCTGGCAAGACCAGGGAAGTAAAGGTACCCTTCGGCAGCGAAAAGCCCTCCCACAAGGTTATTGTCGAAAGGCTGATGAAGGTAACTTACTCTTAGTATTTGGGCCCACCGTGGAGCAATATCTCGCTCTGCTTGGCGGGTGCTGTGGCTAAAGGAAACGTTGTACTCCATCGGAAAGTCTAAGCTCTTTATGAAGTTCGATGGGAGGTTTTCCAGTTGGTAACGTTGGGTATAGCTGCTGAGCGTATTGAGCGAAAAGCTGTAAGAATCATTAAATGAGTTTACAGTTAGTGGTAAGGATGCTTGGAGTTTTACATTGTTTTCTCTCCAATCGCCCTGTTTGACTACTTTGTTTTGGGTGTAAAAATTTCTTCTGGGCCGATTTCGATAGGTTGCAGAAAGTATTGGATAAAAAGCCTTTAAATAAAAGCCGGTGCTATATTCAAAGCGATTGAGATCTCGATGGTAGTCAACACCAGCGAAAGAGTCAAAAGTATTAAGCAGGTTGTTTGAAACCAATTGGAGTCCGCCTTTGTACTCATCTTCAACTGTAGGATTAAGGCTGTGTACGCTAAACAGGTTACCTAAAGAATGGTAAGGCTTTGATTGAAAAGTGTTGTTTGGTACGTTGGCGAAGACATTGCCTTTACTTTCCTGGCTTTGCGTTGTTGCGCCAAAATTGACGAAGGAACTGGTGTCTATTAATTGAGTGTTAGAAGAGGATTTAGAATCGATAGTAGTTTTAGCAATCTGATAGCCAGTAACCTGATAGTCGTTAAAGATAATTTCTGTAGCGGTTGTCGGGGTGGCGTTGAAAGCGCCGTATTTAGAGGCGCTCAGGGCGCTTATTTTATTTGATGTTGTGTCGATGTGGTAAATGTTATCAATTCCGCTGTAGTGGGCGTTAAATGCGACTCCATGATTAAAAAAGATTGGTCTGCTTAATTGCTGTTGAGATTCGGTAATTAATTTCTCATTTCTTGCTACACCATTTGTGATCCATAATGCCTTTCCTTTTTCAGATACGCTGATGTAGGTGATCAGATTTCCTGTAGCATCATAGGAAGGGGTTTGGAGAATTGGATTTTCAGGGTTTGGTAAAGTTCTGAGCGTCTTCCCTGTGGCTACGTCAAGCTCCACTAAATTCGATTGGTTACTCAAATCGATTTGGACTGCTACGATCTTTTTGGCATCTGGAGATAGGTAAGGAGAGAAGAGTCTGGTCTTATTGGTCAAGCTGGTCAGTTTTTTTGTTACCAGATTATAGGTGCAGATGACGCTGTAGCTTCGTTGACGGTAACGTGCATCGTATCTGATCTCATCCCAGGTGATCATATTATTGGCGTAACTGAACCATGGTTGCTCCTGATAGGCAATGCCGAATAATCTTTCTTCCTTCTTATTGGCGGCATCAATCAACACGAAATGCGAGGTCTCCGCCTTGCTTTGTTTTAGTGCGAGAATTTTGCCCTCAGGAAGTTTTATCGGTAGAAAATAATTTGTAGCGTATTTTGAGGGCTTATTTAATGAAGCGTAGTTTTTGGTGTTTAAAGTGCTTGCTTGTTTTTCCCATTCTGTTTTCAGGAGCTCTGTGGTTTGGTTGAACCACTTCTTGGTTCCTGATCGCGTGTATTTTTTGAGGCTGTTTGAAAAAGGATAGAGTCTTAACGGTCGGTGGCGAATGTCGGTGAGCACGCTGTCGAAGATGTCCTTTCCAAATTGCTTTTTGATGTTTGAAACATTGAGGTATCCATATTGATAGTAGCCTGGTGTGACATCTTTTGATGACCCTAAATTAATCTTACTGTAGGAGTAATTTTTACTGGTCAAAAGGTTTGTTCGGTATGGCATAATCCATGAAGGTTGTCGGCCTCTTCCTGCCTTTGTTAAAGCAGTCTCTATAGTCACTGCGTCGCCCTCAAAAAACCATAATGGAAGACTGGCGCCGAACCATGCAAAGTATACATCTTCGGGGAAGGGATGAGTCTTGCCACCGGTCAATTTATCGAACTGCGCAATGTGTCTGAGTTCGTGAACTGCGAGGTTGTTTAACCAGTCTTGACTGTCGAATTGCTGCGGTGGGGTTGTGAAGAATTCTGACTTCTTGGGAGCGAGTTGAACGAAGCCATTTGCGATGACTCCCCGGTTTTGAAGTAGGAGAGGGATAGCGGTTTTTTCTCGTCTTAAGCTGGCGCCTACACGAGGGTAGATGTACCCCAGCGTGTTCGCCATTCTTTGTGCTTCTTTCTCTAGCTCGCTAGGGTAAATGATTCTGAAACCATTCGCTGAAATCTGACGCCATTTTACACTAAGTGGGTTCTGAGAGTTGTTGAAAATCTGAGCTTTTGAGTCAATTGAAATAAAGGTTGAAGCTGATGTTGCTATAATGCTGATTATCAATGATAATTTTATGTTTATATAAGGCATATGTTGACTGTGCTAATATATTTAGTATTAAATAGGTGTGAACTCTGGGTTTATTTTTATAAATACTTTATTTAATAAGTCTTAAATAATTGATTTACAACATGCTTATGTTAATATTTTATTTTTTTATATTCAGCTTTATTCATCTATTGTTGGCAGATAATATGCAAGAATCAACACATTAGTAATGTCGTTTCAAAATGTTTGTTTTGGTTCCCTTAAGATACACTAATCGGCGTCATTTTTCACAAATATTTTTTAGAGCTTAGGAAGGTGGTTGCCAGGAAATGGTGAGTTTTCATTCCAATACCATCCCACTTTATTCAGTTCATCACCCCGGATTTGAAGTGTAATTTGCAGGGCTAAGGTGCAGGGCTAAGGTGCTGGAATATATCCAGCATACAGTGATTTCTGTGAGTAAGCTACGCTAAGCCTTTGCGTTTTTTATAAATAGGATACAAGAAAATCGAACCGATAATCAGTGTTGCGCCCAAGTAGAAACCTATGGACATTGTTTCTCTGCTACCGAAGAAAAGGAAGGCTAAAATGATGCCATATACTGGTTCCAGATTAGTGATGAGTGCTACTCGAAAAGCAGATAAAGTACGCATTACAGAGACCCCGGCGACATAAGCTAATGCAGTACAAATTGTGCCCAGGATCACTAGGTAAAACCAGTCGGCGGCGCTTAAATTAAAGGTCTCATTTTGTAGATCATTCGTAACAAAACGATAGACAGATATCCAGAAAAGTGCACCTGTAATCTCATAAAAACCGATCACTTTCGGGTCACTTTTCTGTACTAAAGTGGAGTTGATAATAGCGAATAAACTGGATGCAAGCGCAGATGACAGACCCAAAATAATGCCCTCTGTGTAATGAGATTCAAATTTAAAAATCAGATATATTCCAAGGATAATTATTAGTCCAATCACGACATCAGGAATAAGAATTGACTGCTTTTTGATGAGCGGTTCAAGAATTGCAGTGAACAGCGTAAAGGACGACAGGCATACCAAGGTTACAGAAACAGTGCTTACTTTGATGGCATGAAAGAACAGAATCCAATGAACTGCCACAATGCTACCTGTAAATAAAAACTGAATGAACTGCTTTCTAGATACTTTTAAGCTGGTTCTGGTCAACATGAAGTATACGAGTAAAGTGATGCTTGCTATCATCACCCGGTACCACACCATCTGCACTGCGCTGATAGAAATAAGATTGCCGAGTATACCGGTGAATCCCCAAATAAATACTGTGAAATGAAGGATTATTAGGTTTTTGTTGGCCGTCGTGTTAATCATTAGAATAGTTGTGGCTTATTTCGGTGCCTTTCTAAGTAGATAATAACCTAAAAGACCAAAAATAATAGTGGGTGCAAGTACGGAAAGCAGTGGTGAGATGCCCCCTTTTAGAGAAAACATCTTCGCGAACTGGCCTAATACAATGTATCCAAAACTCAAAAGAATACCTATTCCAAGGGGTAGGCCTACCCCGCCTCGAACTTTGCGAGAAGACAATGCCACACCTATAAGTGTGAGTACGAACGCAGATAGCGGGCTTAGCCAGCGCTTATAGCGTTCAAAAAGCAAGTCGTTCCAAACACCTGTACCTCTGATCTTTTCCTTTTTGATCTTATCGGCAAGCTCTTTATTACTTAGATTCTCAAAAATATTATCATAGGCGGAGAAATCATCTGGTCGCATGTCAAGCACTGTATCTTTTGTTGTTCCATATGCACCGCTTTTAAGCGATTCTTTTAGTCCGTTGATATACCGAGTGGAGTAATTGCGTAAAGTCCATTTGCGCTTGAGAGAATCGTAAGTAATTTGTTCGGCTATCAGTTTTTTTACGAGGACATCGCCTTTGAATTTATCCAAATTGAACTTTGAACCAATTTTAGTCTTGTTGTCAAAGTTATCCATGTAGATAAAGGTATGCTCATCTAATCTCATATGAATGTTATTCTTGGACGAGGGATCATTCTTCTTCACATATGTGTTTTCAAAGCTGTTTTTTAGGCGATTGGTATATGGAAGAACGTATAAATTCGAGGCTAGGTTAAAAGCGAAAATAATGAATGCCGAGATAAAGTAGGGTTGAAGAAAGCGGTTAAAACTGACGCCTCCACTAAGAATAGGCACGATTTCCGTTTGGTCAGCCATCTTTGCCGTAAAGAAAATAACCGCGATGAAGTTGATTAATGGTGATAACATGTTAACATAGAACGGTATAGAACCGGCGTAGTATAGCGTCAATATCTGCCAAAATGTAAGGTTTGCGCTAAGGAAGTCATCCAATTTTTCAGATAAATCAAAGATGATGATGATTACAATAAACAGGGTAAGAGTGTACAAGAAGGTGCCCAGATACTTACTGATGATGTACCAATCAATGATCTTTATCCTGTTGTTGAATATGTTCATTTATAACTTAGTTCCTAAAATCTTAACCATTTTGTTTTTCCATGCATAGAACTCACCACTGATGATCTTTTCGCGGGCCTCTTTCACCAACCAAATATAAAAGTGGAGATTATGCAAAGTAGCAATTTGCGCACCAAGCATTTCTTTGGAGTGAGTTAGATGTCTTAAATAGGCTTTGGAATATGCGGTATCGGCGTAAAGGTCACTATCTGCTTCGATTGGTGAGAAATCGTTCTCCCATTTTTTATTACCGATATTGATGATTCCATTCTTTGTAAACAACATGCCATTCCTAGCATTCCTGGTTGGCATCACACAATCGAACATATCTATGCCTAAAGCAATGTTTTCCAGAAGGTTAATTGGTGTGCCAACACCCATAAGGTATCTGGGCTTTTCGTAGGGTAGGATGTCGCAAACGACTTCGGTCATTGCATACATATCTTCTGCAGGTTCACCTACGGATAATCCACCGATTGCATTACCTTCCCGATCCATCGAAGCGATGAATTCTGCTGACTTAACTCTTAAATCTTTGTAAACTGAACCCTGGACTATCGGGAACAAGGTTTGGTTGAATCCGTACTTGGAGTCGGTAGAATCGAATCTTTTACAGCAGCGTTTCAACCAACGGTGGGTCATATTTATAGATGATGCTGCGTAGCTATAATCGCAAGGGTAGGGAGTGCATTCATCGAAAGCCATGATGATATCAGCACCAATAGTACGCTGAATATCCATAGCATATTCGGGTGTGAAAAGGTGTTTTGAACCGTCGATGTGTGAGCGGAATGTCACTCCTTCTTCTTTGATCTTCCTAACTTTACTCAATGAATATACCTGATAACCACCGCTATCGGTGAGAATCGGGCGGTCCCATCCGATAAATTTATGCAATCCGCCGGCTTGTTCTATGATGTCTAGTCCCGGTCTGAGGTACAGATGATAAGTGTTGCCAAGTATGATTTTTGCGTCGATATCGTTTTTCAACTCTCGCTGGTGCACCGCTTTAACAGTCCCTGCAGTCCCCACGGGCATAAAAATCGGTGTTTGTATCTCTCCGTGGTCTGTGGTGACAGTGCCTGCTCTTGCCTTTGAATTTATATCCTTTGCCGCTAAACTAAATTTCATCTGTGTTTTCTTATGTATTAATGTCAAGACCAGTGATTGGCTTGGTAGCATTAAAATCTGCCAAAAGTAGCAAAAAACCAGCTATTTAAGGGTGTAATTTTTTATCAACATTCAAGTTCATTACAGATTAAAAATCAGAAATTTGCAAATTATATTAGACGTTTTGGAATTAACTTTAACAGAGATTTGCCTTCTTGGTGCATTAACCTTTTGCTGCCTTATACAGCTGTATTACAGTTTGTTTGTCCATCTGAAACTCGCTATTTACAAAATCTCAGAGATTACTTTAGAAGCTAGAAAGCCTCTGAGTGTTGTTATTTGTGCGAGGAATGAAGTAGTAAATCTTAGAGAATATTTACCACTGGTGCTTAAACAGAACTACCTAAATTACGAAGTAATTGTGGTAAACGACCGTTCATGGGACGGAACAGATGAATTGTTGGAGGAGCTAGCGAAGGAATTTAAGCACCTTAAGGTTGTCAATATTGTAGATGGAGAGAAGTTTATAGCGGGTAAAAAGTTCGCTGTAACTATGGGTATCAAAGCTGCGGAGCACGATTGGTTGGTATTCACAGATGCTGATTGTGCCCCTGCCTCTTCGCAATGGCTACTTGGCATGCAGCAACCCGAAGATGATGATATTGAAATTTTGCTGGGATATTCGCCATATCTAAAGCGAAAGGGTTTGTTGAATGCCTTGATCCGCTTTGAAACGTTTTTCACAGCTGTGAACTACCTTTCATTTGCATTGAAGGGCATGCCTTACATGGGTGTTGGCAGAAACATGGCCTATAAAAAATCATTATTTTTTAAAAACAAAGGGTTTGCCGCGCACATGCACATTCCTTCGGGGGACGACGATTTATTCGTGAATGCGCACGCCACCAAGTTTAATACGGCAATACAAATCGATCCTGATGCCCATGTATGGAGCAATCCGAATTCAACGTTTGGCGCCTATTTGAGACAAAAAAAACGTCATTTTGGAGCTGGTAAGCTATATAAAAGCAAACACAAGTTTATTCTTTCTTTTCAGATTATCATGCAGTTTCTATTTTACACATTGTTGATCTTCCTAATGTTCTTCAAACCCGCGATGTTTATCGCTTTGGGTGTATTTGCTCTCAGCATTATTGTCAGAAGTTTCGTTTACCCTCGGTTATTGAAAAGGTTAAACTACCCTGGATTGCGCTGGTGGTTCCCTCTTCTTGATATTCTACTATTCATTTTTCTCGTGTTTAACGCCATAGTCTCTATATTTGTCAAAAAAATACAGTGGAAATAAAGTCGACATTGATTCAAGAATACTTTCCTGGTTTAACGGAAGATCAGATTGAAAAGTTTGATAAGCTATATGAATTGTATAGTTTTTGGAATGCGCAGATCAACGTTATTTCTCGCAAGGACATCGACGAATTGTATGAACGTCACATTCTGCACTCTCTTGGAATTGCAAAATTCTGTAGTTTTAAGCCTGGCGAAAAGGTGCTTGATGTTGGAACAGGTGGTGGATTTCCTGGTATTCCCTTAGCGATTTTGTTTCCGGAAACGCAGTTTCATCTGGTAGATTCTATTGGAAAAAAGATAAAAGTTGTGGTTGAAGTTGCGGCAGCTCTTGAGCTTGAAAACGTAAAAGCAAGCCATTTACGCGCTGAACAAATCAATGATAAATTTGATTTTGTTGTTTCCAGGGCTGTTACGAAGCTGATCGATTTTTATCCATGGGTACATGGAAAGTTCAATAAAGACTCTAAGAATGCGATAGCGAATGGTATTCTTTATTTGAAAGGTGGAGATTTGACCGAGGAAATTGCGGAATCAAAGCTAAAAGCGGAACTGTATCCGCTTTCAGCTTATTTTAAAGAAGAGTTTTTTGAAACCAAATACGTGGTTTACATTCCTCAATAGTATTAATTTCTATCGGAGCTATATTGCCCTGTTCCTTCAAGTTTTGTTTGCTCATTCTCGGTAGTAGGTTCTGGCTTAGGGGGATCTATTGGCGGTGGGGGTGGTGGGATCGGCCTGTCTTTAACTACAATAGGTGGTGGAAACTTGATTTTTTGACCATTGGCATCGACGGTTCTGTATTGCTTCTTTTTTTCTTTTCGCGGAGCTGGAGGTGGAAACTTGATTTTTTCACCATTAATATCGACAGTTCTGGATCTAGATTTATTTCCCGGTTTTGGGGGTGGTGGAATCCTACTGTCTTTTACCACAATTGGCGGTGGAAATCTGATATCATCCCGTACACTTAATGTTTTTGTATTCTTTCCGGTAAAGATTAACGCACCAGAGGCTGCTCCAGAACCGTATTTTGCTGTCGCTTCTTTTGCATTCAACTCTACCAATTTGTCGTAACCCTCCACTTCCATGATAACACCAGATTGCGAACTATTCCCATTGATGACCACAAGTCTGTTGTCATAGCTGGTAAAAATTTTTGTTTTCTCGCTGATCTTGTGATTCAATTTAAACCGTTTCTTCTTTGCTACAGGCTCCTGATTGGGCTTACTCGTTACGACCTGCGAATTATCCACACTGTATTTCTCCGGATACAGGTCGATCATTTCATAGTCTTTACTAAACGCCAGGGTTGATGCGAAGAGCATCCCTCCAACAACGGGTACGGTGAGCAGGATTTTGAGCCTTGCCGCACCGGCAGATCTTTTTTTGTTTAACATGTTGATTCTCCTTTTTAATATTGATTGATTGAATATTTGATTGGTGAGGTAATTTGGGGTTACTCCAAAAGAATTTTGTATCAAAAACATAGCATATTCATGTTTCTGTACATCAGAATTCGTCGTAACGGCATCTGCGATGTATTCGTGCAACAGCTTGATATCTTTTTGAATCAACCATACTATCGGGTTAAACCAATTTAGGATTTTTAAGAGTTCAAAAAACAGAATGTCCAGACTGTGCCTCTGTCGTATATGCACCATTTCATGTTTTAGGATTGTGAGTTTCTCTGTACTCGAGGGGTTAATAAACAGCAGGTTAAAGAAGGAGAAGGCAGTTGCAGAGCTAGACAGTTCTATGTAAACAATGCCTCCCAGTTTTTCCCGTCTTGCTCGTATAGCTAATGATATAATTTTGAAAAAGCTGATGGACAGTTTGATGATAAACAAGACGGCAATTAATAGGTAAACCGCTACCACTATGTTTCCTGAAGACGCTAAAGAAAGGCTATCGTTTTGCATTTTTCCCAAATTTGGATTAATGTAAACCAGATCCATGGCGGTGTTTCCATAAACTAATCCGTTAAACCTTCCGATCTGAAGAAAAGGTATCGCAAAGGAAAATAACGATGAACAGATTAGATAACCCCTATTTAACCCATAAAAGGTTTCTTTTTGCAGGAAAATAAGGTAAAATCCATAGAATACCACTAGGTAAAGGTTAGCCTCCAATAGATAATACAACCAAATCATAATTTCTTGTTTTTGAGTTTTTCTGCCAATTGAATAAGTTCGTCGAGCTCGTTCATGTCCATATTTTTTTCTTTGACAAGAAAGGAAACCAAGCTTTGGTAGGAGTTTTCGAAGTAGTTGTTCATTACCTTATCAAAAGCAAAGTGCTTGTATTGTTCTTCGGTGATAAGGGGGAAATAAATGTGAGTGTTTCCAATGGCCTTATGATTTATAAAACCTTTTCCTTCTAAGACCCTGATGACTGTTGAAACCGTATTATATGCTGGTTTAGGTGGATCCATCTTTTCGATCACTTCTTTGACGAGGCCTTCTTTCATATCCCATAATATTAACATCACTTGTTCTTCAGCTTTTGTAAGTTCTCTCATATCTATTATTAATTGGTGTTATTTAAAGGTACTACTATTTTTATAGTTTACAAACTATTTATGTAGTTTATTTTTATTTGTTTGATTATCAGCTCAGTGAAGGCTCTTTGTGGTTTTCTTGACATTATCAGTAGAGATTTAAGCATGAGTTTAGTACATAAAATTGGGTTGACCTTGATAAAGAGCGTTGGACACATCACAGCAAAGAATTTGCTTGGTCACTTTGGATCGGCGGAGTTTGTTTTCAGCGCTACTTTAAAGCAATTGATGGAGATTCCAGGGGTAGGCCCTGTAACCGCAGCCGAAATTGTCAATAACAATGCGCTAAAACTGGCGGCTGATCAAATCAGATTTTTAGAGAAGCACAAGATTGAAGTTCTGTTTTTTGGTGATGAAAACTATCCCCGTAGATTGATGGAATGTTTTGATGCTCCTATACTATTGTATTTCAGAGGGAGCGTTAATTTAAACCATCCAAGAATTGTGAGTATCGTAGGGACCAGAAAAGCTACCGATTATGGTCGTTATCTTTGCAGACAACTGGCTGAGGTTTTAGCTGCCTACGATGTATTGATTATTAGCGGATTGGCTTATGGTATTGATGTCACAGCACACAAGGAAAGCCTTCTTTACAACATTCCCACTGTAGGGGTTCTTGCGCATGGATTAGATCGGATTTATCCCCAATTGCATCATGCTGTAGCCCAGAAAATGGTCTATAACGGCGGACTTGTAACCGAGTTCCCCTTAAAGACTAACCCTGATAAAGAAAACTTCCCTAAAAGAAATCGCATTATTGCCGGATTAGCAGACGCGACTATTGTAGTTGAAGCAACGTTGAAAGGAGGCGCTTTAATTACGGCTGATATTGCCAATTCGTATGATAGAGATGTTTATGCATTCCCGGGAAGGGTTAACGATGAGTATTCAGAGGGATGTAATTTTCTAATAAAGACCAGTCGTGCCGCATTAATCAACCATGCTAAAGACTTTGTTTATTACATGGGATGGGATTCAGTTGTCTCCAAGCCCGTGATGCAGATCCAGTTACCGTTAGGACTTAGCAAAGAAGAACAGCAGATTACGGAAATCTTACAGGTATCATCGGCGCGAATAGATGAGCTTGGTATTAAGATTGGAATCAATCAAAGTAAACTAGCAATGCACCTCTTAAATCTTGAAATGCAAGGTATTTTGATAGCTCTTCCAGGTAAAGTCTATAAACTAAATCAATAAATGTTCTTGGTTCGACCTTTATATATGACTGTTTTTTAATCTATTGAATAACTAGAATAAAATTAAGTTTCCTATTTTTTTAATAATTAGAATTATATTTTGAATAGTTTGTTGAAAATAAAATAGTGATCCGTAATAAGTATTTTTGTTCTATGTGGTATAACAACATTTTAGAAACAATAGGTAATACTCCGTTAGTGAGACTAAACACCATAACAAAAGAAATCTCTGCTACCGTGCTTGCAAAAATTGAAACAACTAATCCTGGGAATTCAATTAAAGACAGGATGGCCATTAAAATGATTGAGGATGCAGAACAGTCTGGTAAACTGAAGCCTGGAGGAACAATTATAGAGGGAACTTCGGGAAATACAGGAATGGGACTCGCTATGGCTGCTATAGTAAAAGGTTATAAGTGTATTTTCACTACTACGGATAAACAGTCGAAGGAAAAGGTAGATGCATTACGTGCTTTTGGCGCTGAGGTTATTGTTTGTCCGACTAATGTTGAACCTGAAGACCCCCGCTCTTATTATTCCGTTTCTTCACGCCTTGAGCGGGAGGTTCCTAATTCATGGAAGCCAAACCAGTATGATAATCTTGCGAATACACAGGCACATTATGAACAGACGGGGCCGGAGATTTGGGAGCAAACTGAGGGCAAGATCACTCATTTGGTAGTTGGTGTTGGAACAGGCGGTACGATCTCTGGAACTGGGAAATATTTAAAAGAAAAGAATCCAAACATCAAAGTCTGGGGTATAGATACCTACGGTTCAGTATTCAAAAAATATAAAGAAACCGGTATTTTGGATAAAAATGAGATTTACCCATATATAACAGAAGGCATTGGAGAAGACTTTTTACCTAAAAATGTTGATTTTGATACCATTGACCTATTTGAAAAGGTTACAGATAAAGATGCTGCCTTGATGACCAGGGATATTGCCCGTAAGGAGGGTATTTTCGTTGGAAATTCAGCTGGATCAGCTATCGCAGGATTACTGCAGCTAAAAGATAAATTGAAGCCTGAAGACGTGGTTGTGGTAATTTTTCACGATCATGGTAGTCGGTACATGGGTAAAATGTTTAACGAAGATTGGTTAAGGGAGCGGGGTTTCCTCAAAGACGAGAAGCTAACTGCGAAAACAATTATCGCTAAAAAAGACAATACTAAAATCGTAACGATAGATTGTGAAAAGACGATTTTAGAGGCTATAAATACAATGCACATGCTGAACATTTCGCAGATCCCCGTAATTCAGAAAAAAATGGTGGTTGGTAAATTGTCGGAGAGTGATATCTTAAAAGCTTTAATGGAAAACCCTTCACTGAAGTCTGCAAAGGTTCAGGAGATTATGTCGGCTACTTTTCCGTTTGTAGATATGAATACTTCTATCGATCGCATTTCTGCATTGATTAATAGGGAAAATAGTGCAGTATTGGTTGAAGCAGAAGAAGGTAAAATAGAGATTATTACGCAGTATGATATTATAAATGCGATTTCAGGATAGTATTTGCTGGAGAAGTTTGTAAACAAAAATGCCCCTTTTTTCAAAGGGGCATTTTTGTTTAGTGTGATGGAGCGTAGGCCTCAACACGTTTTATTTGAGCGCCCAGGGCCCTCAAGCGTATGTCGATATCCTGATATCCACGTTCAATTTGTTCTATGTTGAATATCGTTGATTTTCCTTCTGCAGATAAGGCTGCGATCAGTAAAGAAACACCTGCACGAATATCTGGCGAAGTCATGCTTATACCTCTAAGTTTATACTGTTTGTCAATTCCGTTAACTGTCGCTCTGTGTGGATCACAAAGGATAATTTGAGCACCCATGTCTATCAGCTTGTCTACAAAGAACAACCTGCTTTCAAACATCTTCTGGTGAATTAATACATTTCCTTTTGCCTGAGTAGCTACAACTAATACAATGCTTAACAGGTCTGGAGTAAACCCTGGCCAAGGTGAATCTGCTATTGTGAGCATAGAGCCGTCGATAAACGACTCAATAACATAGTGTTTTTGAGATGGGATATAGATATCATCTCCCTTCAACTCGAACTTGATGCCAAGCTTACGAAAAACCTCTGGGATTACTCCTAGTTCTGAGTAGCATACGTTCTTAATCGTAATTTCCGACTCTGTCATTGCTGCAAGACCAATGAATGAACCGATTTCAATCATATCCGGAAGCATTCTGTGCTCAGTACCACCAAGTTTCTCAACTCCTTCAATGGTTAAAAGATTAGATCCCAAACCAGTTATCTTCGCACCCATGCGGTTAAGCATTTTACAAAGCTGCTGAAGGTAGGGTTCACAGGCAGCATTATATATAGTAGTTTTTCCTTTTGCAAGAACAGCAGCCATCACAATGTTTGCAGTTCCAGTAACAGATGCTTCATCTAATAAAATATAGGCTCCTCTAAGGTTAGTGGCATCTACATTGAAGAATTCCTTTTTGTTGTCATAAACGAACTTGGCACCCAATTTCTCGAAGCCAAGGAAGTGGGTATCCAATCTTCTTCTTCCTATTTTATCACCTCCAGGTTTAGGGATGGCAGCTGTACCGAAACGACCTAGGAGTGGCCCTACTATCATTATAGAGCCTCTCAAACCACCTCCTTTAGCCTTAAAAGTATCTGATGAAAAGAATTTAAGGTCTATATTTTTGGCTTGAAAAGTATATGTGTCTTTAGAAAGACGTTCGATATGAACGCCCATATCGCCAAGTAATTCTATTAATTTATTTACGTCCTTAATGTCGGGAATGTTACTAACGGTAATTTTTTGATCAGTTAATAGAACTGCAGCTATAATTTGTAATGCTTCATTCTTTGCTCCCTGGGGATGGATTTCACCCTTTAACTTCTTTCCACCAATTATTTCGAATGCATTCATATTATCAATAAGTATTTGTATCGTAATTTGGTAGTTTAGTTCCTTTGTTTTGGATTGTTATTGCGCTGTTGTGGACGGCCGTTGTTACTTCCTTGCCTATTTTTACTATTGTTGTTGTTTCTGCCACGATTGTTATTAGCGGGCCTGGCGACCACTGGTTTAAACTCGACTTTATTCAAATTGATGTTCTCAGCCAGCTCAAGCTCGCCATTGGAAAGCTCGCGTAGGTTTTTGATGATGGTTTCATCTGCAACCGAGTCTTTATTCCAGGTAACGTACGCCATTTTCATGAAATTAGCGATCCCTTGTACCATAGCTGCTCTCTTTTCAGGTTCATCTATTACAGCTTTAGCTTTCTCGATCATTACTTCAACGGTCTTACCATAATGCTTGTACTTAATCCTTTGCTGAGGATATCCTATGTGATCAGGCTTAATCAGGGCTGCTTCAGGAGTCGGCTTAGGATAGGGAGCGTCTACATCAATCTTATAACCGGATATGATGTGTAAATGATCCCAAAGTTTATGTTTAAAATCAGCAACATCCCTCAAATGCGGGTTTAAAAATCCCATAAGGTCAATCACTGCTTGCGCGTATTTATTTCTTTCTTCAAGATCCGGTAACTCAATAATGTACTTCACCATGTTCTGCACATTACGGCCATATTCTGCCAGTATCAGCTCGTTTCTTGTGGTATTGTATTCAAAACTCATGTGTATTTATTTCTATGAATGTAGTCGTTTATCTTTTATTTAACAATTCGCAATTTAGCAAATTTTAGCAACAACTGTTTGTTGCCTAGTCCCTGGAAAAATACAGTCGCTTTTACATCAGGAAGATTACCCTCCAGACTTACAATTTTACCGAATCCAAATTTCTCATGTTCAACATCCATACCATTTTGGAATGATGATGCCATATCAGGGGCAAAATCAGGGGTTGGGACATGCGCTTTTGGTAGTATCGAGGTAGTTTTCGGTCGTTGAACCGGCGTTCTTGAAGGAGCCGAGGACGTTGGTGTTTCGCGTTGTTGAGACCAGGTTCTGCGTTCACTATCAAAGCTATTGTCTCCCAACACACTTTTCGCAGGTTTAACGATCTCTAGTTCAAGATATTTTGCATTGATCTCATTGATAAACCTACTCGGTTCACAATTGGTCAATGTGCCCCATCGGTACCTCGAAGTCGCATAGGTAAGCGTAAGTTTTTTTTCAGCCCTGGTAATGGCAACGTAGAATAAGCGGCGTTCCTCCTCAAGATCAGTTCTTGAATTGAGGCTCATCTGTGATGGGAAAAGGTTTTCTTCTAATCCAACGACAAAGACATTTTTGAACTCCAGTCCTTTAGCGGAGTGAATGGTCATCAGCGAAACGGTATCCCTTGTTTTATCGTCTTGACGATCGTCATTTGTTAAAAGTGCAATATCTTGCATAAAAATAGCCAGACTTCTGTCTTCAATATCCTCACGCTCTGCGAATTCCTTGATACCGTTTAAAAGCTCCTGTATATTTTCATAACGACTTCGTCCTTCAATGCTGTCGTCTGTATGGAGCTCTTTTAAAATGCCGGAATGCTGCGCGATGTATAATGCTGTTTCATAGGCGTCAAGCTTTTTCGATTCAGCAGCAAAGCTCTTGATCAACATTGAAAAATCATTGAGCTGATTCGCAATTCTGCCCTCAATATATTGCTGAGGAGCACAAATTACTTCCCACATGGTGATGTCGTGTTTATCAGCGGCGACAATAATCTTTTCTACAGTAGTATCACCTAATCCTCTTCTTGGATAATTTATGACTCTTTTTATAGCTTCCTCATCAGAAGGATTAAAAGTCAACCTGAAGTAGGCAATAAGGTCTTTTACCTCTTTGCGCTGATAGAACGAGAGGCCTCCGTATATTTTATAGGGTACGTTAAGCTTTCTTAAGGCCTCTTCCATTGCCCTTGACTGGGCGTTTGTGCGATAAAGTATTGCGAAATCATTGTGGTTGTAACCTTTCGAAGTTCGCTCCTGAACTATAGCCTCCGCTACAATTTTTCCTTCTTCGTTATCGGTGAACGCTCGTTGGACTTTAATACGGTCGCCGGTCTCATTATCAGAAAACACATTCTTTTCCAGCTGATTCTTGTTGTTTGCAATGATGCTGTTTGCAACTTCAACGATATTTTGGGTAGAACGGTAATTTTGCTCTAGTTTATAAACTTTTAAGTCAGGGTAATCACGCTCAAAGTTTAGTATGTTTTGAATATTTGCACCCCTGAAAGCGTAAATGCTTTGTGCATCGTCTCCTACAACGCAGATATTTTGATATGCTGCCGCTAGTTTTTTGACGATTGTATACTGTGAAAAGTTGGTATCCTGGTATTCATCGACCATCAGGTATTTGAATTTCTGCTGATACTTATTGAGCACATCGGTATGTGTCTTTAACAAGATATTTGTTTTGTACAGCAAGTCATCGAAATCCATGGCGCCAGCTTTGAAACACCGTTTAGTGTAAGTTTCATAGATAGTGCCCAGGAGCGGACGCTTATTGCTAATATCTTCAGATTGAATTTCTGTACTTTCTAAATACTCCGAAGGGGAGATCAGATTATTTTTTGCTGAAGAGATTCTGTTATACACAAAGTTCGCATTGTAAAGCTTGTCATCCAGCTGAAGCTCGCGAAGAATAGATCTGATCAAGCTCTTGCTGTCGTCAGTATCGTAGATTGTAAAGTTAGACGGGTATCCGATCTTATCTGCCTCAACTCTCAAGATCTTTGCAAATACAGAGTGAAAGGTACCCATCCAAATATTTTTAGCCTCAATTCCTACCACCTTCATAATACGCTCTCGCATATCTTTTGACGCTTTATTGGTAAAAGTAAGTACTAAGATATTGAAGGGATCTACTCCTTTTTCGATTAAGTGAGCGACGCGATAGGTAATCACACGGGTTTTGCCCGAGCCTGCACCTGCAACTATCATTGCCGGACCCTGTGTATTTTCAACTGCGGCACGTTGTTGTGGGTTTAAACCTGCTAAATAATCCAAATGCGTTTCCTGTTTCTTGCTGTTTAATGATATTTTTATTGAGAAGCGTGCATAATCTTAAGAACCACAAAACTACATTTTTTTCAGATTACATCCAGTCCTTTTCCGAACTTTCAACCTGATATAGCCAATAATTCATCAAGTTTTTGATGGTGTCATAGTTACCAAATCTGAAGCGAATATCTCCAGCGGCTGTGTGACAAGTGATGTGTCCAATATTTGCGCTCCTATGCCAAAGCATTTGTTTAATTGTTATTGCTTGTATCTTATGCGGTTGTATAATTTGATGTTCAATATCCCAAATTCCCTGTTGTTTTATGATGTAATCTTCTGACACGAAAAGACGGTGATTTCTATAACTATAATAAATCATAGCTGTTGCAAATAAAGTATATGTCAGAAAATATGGCACGTAGTCAGCTAGGGGGAAGCGCCAATTGTTTATGAATAAAAAAATTGTAAACGGTATAATGATCCAAAAGAATAAGCTCAAAAATACATAACGGTAATTTGGTTCCATTTTGATGCCCTCCTTAGGTACCTCATTAAAAATCATGGTCAATATTTGGTCTTTTTCTATTGAGTTACATCCAGGAATCTCAATGTCGCTGTTTTTGGTCTCCTTATTACTTTGTGTAACTGTTGAATTTTGTTTCATTCGCATGTCCAACATGTTCATTTTCTTTTGAAAGTAGTTTTGCGTGTAGATACTGATTTGCACACGATATGCATTTAAAAAGGTGTTTTTCTTAGCGAGTAATCCTGAATTTACAACCAAAGAGTTTTTTTGCCTGTAGACTTCAAAGTCAAAGTACTTGATGAAGGTTCGAACTATATTAAAAATCAGGAGGAAAATAAGCACTCCAATGATCATGAAGGCAATTGAGAGGAGTGTTACTCCCTGTTGAAATGCTTGTCCAACTTGATTCTTGTCTACTTCAAATATATCTATGATATCCTTCAAACTTTGAAAGCCCGCAGCCAGAAATGCAATCACTAAGGCTATCGTCTGCCCATAGTTAGATGTTGCCCCTATTTTTAGCAGCGTAAGGGGACTAAGTTTCAAAAAGGGGATAGCGACTATGGGCTCATCAACCGATTCAACAAATCTGAATTCCTCAGTATTATCGGGGTTTTCAGCTCGATTTAATAACCTTTTCTTTAGCTCTTCAGCTGAAGTTTTGTCCATCGCCCGAATCGTTCCTTCTTTTTTGTCACTCCCTGCCGTATCGATTTGAAGCGTGTAAAAACCTATGATCCGCTGCAATAAAGATTGGTTGATGTTGACCTGCTGGATTTTGTCTAAATGAATAGTTAGGTTGGTTTTTACGAAGACACCCTCGTTTATCACAAACTTCTTATCAACTTCATCGAGATAGAATGTGAAGGAGTGGTATTTAAAATAGGCGAAAATCGCCACTAGAATGATCAATATACCTAGAGCTAGAAAAATGTAGTACCTGGCAGCTATGTTTGATTTAAAGATGATTACAAATAGCGGAATCGCCAGGTTTCTAATTAATTTCTGCAGCGTATTAAGGAACATAAAAATAATTCCTGTTGCCGACTGTTTTCTTGGGGTACGGAAGTCGTAATTACTAGATTCCATTGTTGACGCGTTTGGCGAGCAATTCCTTTATTTTATTAGCCCGATTTATTTCTAAGCCGTGAATTTTCACGTTTCCTGTTGCGCCACCTGCGGTAAAAACTTCCAGGGCGCCTAGATTATACATTCTTGAGAATAAACCTTCGTTAAGCGCCACGTGCTGGATACGGTTAAATGGAATAATGGTAGTCTTAGCAGAAAGGATCCCACTGCTATAAATGATGTCCTTTTCTCTGACAGCCAGTCCACGTCTTTTAAAACTCATTCGAAACAAAACGAAAAGAAATGCACCAAAGACAACTATCGCGACTATCACAGGTGTTATATATGCTCTTGTTTCTTTTTTCAAAAGGAAAATTAATCCTGATGCTGTGCCTATCAATAATATGCTGATACAAATATTTAATACGATAACCTTCCAATAATTAGGATCAAGTGCGTTAAGCGGGACTTCCTCATAACGAGGGAGTGAATTTATATCGATTGGTTCGTTGCTAAAATTCTCCATGAGCGTATTCTATTATCGTAGGTGACGAAAGTAAAGAATAATTATATTTGTGCAAAATCATCTGTTATGCAAGAGATCAAAAAATATGTAGAAAGTAATAAGCAGCGTTTTTTAGATGAGCTGTTTGAGTTGTTGCGCTTTCCCTCGGTTAGTGCTGACCCAAAGTATAAAGCTGATGTTTTAAAAACTGCAGATTTCGTTGCACAGAAGTTGACTGATGCCGGTGTGGATAAGGTTGAAATCTGTGACACCGACGGATACCCAATAGTTTATGGTGAGAAAATTATAGATCCGTCATTACCTACGGTTCTGATTTATGGTCATTACGATGTTCAGCCTGCAGATCCCTTAGAATTATGGAAAACACCTCCTTTTGAGCCAACCGTGAGGGATGGTAAGATCTACGCGAGGGGTGCCTGCGATGATAAAGGTCAATTCTATATGCATGTTAAAGCATTTGAGTTGATGATGCAGACCAATACACTGGCTTGTAATGTTAAGTTTATGATTGAAGGTGAGGAAGAAGTTGGTTCTGCTAACCTTGGAATCTTTGTGAATGCAAACGTTGAGCGTTTGAAAGCAGATGTAGTTTTAATTTCTGATACTTCTATGATCAGCATGGAAAACCCTTCTATTGAGACTGGACTACGTGGACTGGCTTATATGGAGGTGGAAATAGTTGGGCCAAACCGCGATCTCCACTCGGGAGTTTACGGTGGTGCTATAGCTAATCCAATAACTATTTTATGCAAAATGATTGCTTCTTTACATGACGAGAATAATCACATCACTATTCCAGAGTTTTATGATAAGGTTGTTGAGCTTACCGAAGAAGAGAAAAATGCGCTCAATGCTGCGCCATTTGATCTAGAGGAGTACAAGTCAGATTTAGAAATTGCTGCTGAATGGGGTGAAAAAGGATATTCAACACTTGAACGCACTGGAACGCGACCAACACTAGAAGTTAACGGGATCTGGGGTGGATATATTGGAGAAGGTGCCAAGACAGTTTTACCGTCGAAAGCAAATGCGAAGATTTCCATGCGTTTGGTCCCGAATCAAAGCTCAGAAGAGATCGCTGAGATTTTTACAAAGCATTTTGAGCGCATTGCTCCAGCTTACGTGAAAGTAAAAGTGACGTCACATCATGGTGGTGAGCCAGTGGTAACACCAACGGACAGCATTGCTTACCGCGCTGCTGAGCAGGCTATTGTTGAGTCTTTTGGCAAATCTCCGATTCCGACAAGAGGAGGAGGAAGTATACCTATCGTTGCTTTATTTGAAAGTGCACTGGGGATTAAGTCTGTTTTGTTTGGCTTCGGACTCGATAGCGATGCTTTGCATTCGCCTAATGAGAAGTATGACATTTATAACTACTATAAAGGCATTGAAACACTGCCATTGTTTCATAAATATTTCGCAGAGTTGAGTAAAGTATAAAATTCTTTCGCCTTTGTTGAAAACACCAATGTTCCTTCTCTCCTCGGATTTTGAAGTAAAATCCGGATGTCGATCAGAAACATTGGTGTTTTCAATTTGTCGGGTAAAGAGGTGTTTGAGTTATGGATGTCGTAATAATGGTATGGAAATTATAAATGGAACGTAAGAATCCGATTTTACAGAAGGGAAAGGGTAGTGTAACAGGACGGAGTAAAAGTACTAATAGGGTGCAATTGGCTTCGCCGCGGAAGAAGAAAAGTTCCGGTAAGGGGTTGTCGACATTCTTTAAGGTTGTTTCTGTTTGTGGCTTGCTTATTTTGTTGTCACCTTTTTATTATGGCTATGTAATAAAGGGTTTCAGTTCAACCTGGCGATGGATTGCCGATATTGGAGAGGATCCTGGTTACAGGACGTATAGCAGTTATGATATCAAAATTCCTAAAGGTCATTCTGTGCATGGAATTGATGTGTCGTCTTATCAAGGAAAGATTGACTGGAAAATGGTTAAAGCCATGAAAGATGATGATGTGAGCGTAACCTTTGCCTTTATTAAAGCAACTGAAGGAATGTTTAATGTTGATCCGTATTTCCAAAGAAATTGGAGAGAAGCGCCTAAAGCTGGCGTAGTGTGCGGGGCTTATCATTATCTTTTGCCTCAGAAGTCTGGGGATTGGCAAGCGAAATTTTTTCTGCAAACGGTGAAGTTTGAAGTAGGTGATCTACCTCCTGTTTGCGATATCGAAGAACTCAATGGTGTACCGGCCTCTAAGATGAGAATTCAATTGAAGGAATTTCTTCGGTATGTGGAAAAGAAAACTGGGGTAAAGCCTATTATCTACACTGGTTTGTCGTTTTACAAAGACTATTTGCAAGGTCATTTTGAAGAATATCCATTGTGGATCGCGCACTATTATCAGCCAAAACTTAAGGTAGGAAAGAATACAAATTGGCAGTTCTGGCAACACTCCGATAAGGCAAAGATTTCAGGTATAGGGCATGTTGTCGATTTTAATGCATTTAACGGGGATAGCCTGGCATTCTACAACCTATTAATTAAGTAATTAAGTTTGGGAGAGTCAATCTGTTATTTAACTGATTGTCCATTTTTCACAAGTGTCCAGGAATTCCTGATCGGCGTCTGCGCCTATTCCAGGAGTATCAGGCACATCGATGGTATATCCATTGTAAACAATACCGCCGATTACGGGGTCTATTAAATGACCAAGTAATGGTGAGTCCATATCGAAAAAAGTGATGTTTGGACTGGCTAAAGCGAAATGCATGCTTGCACTGATTGCTATCCTGGTTTCTAACATTCCCCCCATCATGCATTTAACTCCTGTTTGTAACGCAATCTCATGTATCTTTTGTGCTTCAAGTATTCCACCGGACTTGGAGAATTTGATATTCAAATACGAACAAGATCCACTATTGATAAGTTTTCGCGCATCATGATGATTGTAACAGCTTTCATCAGCCATTATCTTTATTAGAGAATTTATATTTAATTCAGGTAACTTGTCGTCGTACCATGTTCGCATTGGTTGCTCACAGAACTCGATGTTATATTGTGCTATTTCACCCAGAGCAAATAGTGCATCATCAAAATCCCAGCCCTGGTTGGCATCCAACCGAAGGGTCATTTCCTCGCCTACTGCCGTCCTGATTTGTCTTACTCTTTCAATATCATCATGTATGCCCTTTCCTAGCTTGATCTTAATGATACTACATCCCTTAGCTTTTAAGTTGAGAGCTGCGAGCGCCATATTCTCAGGATTATCTATTCCTATGGTAATGCCGGTCTCGATACTGCGCTTTTGTCCGCCAAGAAACTCGTACAAAGGTTTGCCTGCATCTTTTGATGCAATATCAAACAGGGCCATGTCGAAAGCACTTTTTATAGTTCCGTTGTGCGCCGCGTATCCTAGCAGATCGTCCATTCTATCAGGAATGGCTAGAGGATTTTTACCTACAATTACTTTGGCAAATTCCTTTGCCATGGCAATGCAAGTTTCCTGGTTTTCACCAACTATCATAGGAAAAGCGGAGCATTCGCCAACTCCAAAGATGTTCTGGTCTGTAAAAATTTTAATTAAAACATTTTGAGCGAAATACATGGTGCCAGTAGCAATAACAAAAGGCGTTGTAGGGATGCTAAACCTATATATTTCAACGTATGTGATTTTCATGGCACAGGGCTTGTACCGTAAAAGTACGATATATCTTTTACCTTTAAAATATGAATTCAAAACCTAATCGTTTAATCGAAGCTTCGTCGCCATATTTATTGCAACATGCCCATAACCCGGTAAACTGGTTTGAATGGGGTACTGAAGCGCTGCAAAAAGCCAAGGATGAAAATAAGCTGATCTTGGTTAGCATTGGTTATTCAGCCTGTCATTGGTGTCATGTAATGGAGAGGGAAAGCTTTGAATTGCAGGAGGTTGCTGAGGTGATGAATGCTCACTTCGTATGCATCAAAGTAGATAGGGAGGAACGCCCAGACATCGATCAAATTTATATGATGGCCATTCAATTGATGACTGGTAGTGGAGGATGGCCACTCAACTGCATATGTTTGCCGGATCAAAGACCGATATATGGGGGTACCTATTTTAGAAAGGACGACTGGATTAATGTATTATTAAGCGTGTCTAAACTATGGTCGCAGGAGCCTGAAAAGGCTTTTCAATATGCCAATCGATTGACCGATGGAATTCAGAACTCGGAGATAATTATACCGATTGAAGGGCCTAACGTATTTGTCAAAGCGGATCTTTTGGAAATTATCGAACCTTGGAAGCGACATTTTGATATGTTGGATGGTGGATATAATAAGGCTCCCAAGTTTCCACTCCCAAACAATTGGCAGTTTATGCTTCGGTATAGTAGGCTTATGGAAGATGATGCTACCCATGTTTCGGTAATGATTACGCTTGAAAAGATGGCTATGGGAGGAATTTACGATCACGTGGGTGGTGGTTTCGCAAGGTATTCAGTAGATGGACAATGGCATATTCCTCATTTCGAGAAAATGCTTTATGATAATGCACAGTTGTTAAGTCTTTATGCAGAAGCATATCAATATTCCAGAGCAGCCAGATTTAAAGAGGTAGTAGAAGAGACTGTTGCTTGGCTTGAGCGTGAGATGCTATCAAAGCAGGGGCTTTTTTATTCTGCATTAGATGCTGATAGCGAAGGTGTGGAAGGGAAGTTTTACGTTTGGGATAAAGTTGAGTTTGATGATGTGTTGGGTGATGATGCATCATTGCTACATGATTATTTTGATGTTACCGATGCCGGAAATTGGGAAGAGGAGGAGACCAATATCCTCCGGACTAAATATCCAGAAGAAGAATATGCAGAGGTTAAAGGATTGACTGTTCTTGAACTTCAGAAGAAAATAATTGAAGCCAAAAAGAAATTGCTTCGACGCAGGACTGAACGCACCAGACCTGGATTGGATGATAAATGTTTAACGGCATGGAATGCGATGACCATCAGAGGCCTTGTTGATTGTGCGCAGATTTTTGATAACGTTCATTACTATGAACTTGCGGCTACGGCGGCAAACTTCATACTAAGCGAGTTGAAAACTAATGAGGGTGGTATCTATAGGAATTTTAAGAACAACAAGAAAAGCATTCCTGGGTTTTTAGATGATTACGCTTTTTTAATTGATGCCTTATTGGGACTGTACGAAACGGATTTCGATGAACGTTGGTTAAACGAAGCAAAGAAACTTACCGCCTATGTGTTGCGTAACTTCGAAGACGTTGGGTCTCCGATGCTCTACTACACTTCTGTTGAAGGGGAAACCTTAATTGCGAGGAAGCATGAATTAATGGATAATGTGATTCCTGCCTCAAACTCTGTAATGGCGCAGAATTTGCAAAAATTAGGGTTGGTATTTGATCTTCCAGAGTTTTCTGATCGTGCCACATCTATGTTAGCCTCTGTTCATCCGCAAATAAAAAGCTATGGTTCAGCGTATTCAAATTGGGCTATACAATTGCTTTATGAATTTTTTGGAATCAATGAAATTGCAATAATCGGAGAAAACGCAAAGGAAATGAAGCGTGAGTTTAATCAAAGATATATTCCTAATAAACTTTTTTTAGCAGGAACAAATTCTGAGCTTCCATTGTTAAAAAATAAGCGAGGCTTTGAAACAAAAATTTATATTTGCAGAAATAAAGCTTGCCAATTACCCGTAACAACGGTGGATGAAGCATTACTATTGATCACTAAACAATATAATAATGAGTATTAAACCCAATACAGTAGTATCATTAACTTACGAATTGCATACGACAAATAAAGAAGGACAACAAGTTTTTATTGAGAAGGCGGATGAGGAAAATGCGTTAGTATTTCTATATGGTAAGGGAATGATGTTGCCAAAATTTGAAGAACATCTTACGGGTTTGCAGGTTGGCGATGAATATGGATTTGAACTGTCTGCAGCGGACGGTTATGGAGAGTTAGATCCTGGAGCATTTGCGGACCTTCCAAAAGATATGTTTAAAGAAGTAGACCTTCCTGCAGTTGGAGACGTAATTCCACTACAGGATAATGAAGGCAACCACTTCCAGGCGGGCGTTATCACAGTAGGTGAGGAAACAGTCTCTGTAGACTTGAACCACCCAATGGCAGGTAAAAATCTGATATTTGAGGGCAAAATTCTTTCAGTTCGTGAAGCGACTGAAGATGAGTTGAGTCATGGCCATGTTCATGGAGCAGATGGTCATGCTGGTCACTAATTGACCACTTGCTAAAAAACGCTTTGTTTAATTCTCCTCCTCGGATTTTAAAGAAAAATCCGGATGTCGGGAAATTAAACAAAGCGTTTTTTTTTGACGGTAATTGTTAGGGGTTTGGTTGGGATAGGAAGAGCAGAGTCCTTAGTTAATTATGGATGCTACCAAGGCGATTGGAGGGTTATCCATTGCGTTTCCAGCGTTTAGCTTAAGTGTTCCTTTTACTTTTACGGTTTGGTAAGTAAACTTTATCGGTTCAGTCATTTCCACCATTACCATTACGGGCACGCCATTCTTACCGCAGTAAAAGCATTGATTTATGGGTAGGGTTGAAAGCATGAATTTCGTTTGCTTCATTCCATCTTTAATTGGAACTATATAGCCTTCCAGTTCAAAACTTTTATTGGCAAATTTCTTTATGTTGTTATTATACACAGCATACATTTCTGTATCCTTTACAATCTTAAAATCTACGCTACCAACAACGTCCCAGTTATCTGAAATGATCTGATCGTCAGGATTGTGTTGGGCTTTAACAGCAAATCCTGAGAATATTAAGAGTATAAAAAAAATCTTCTTCATAAATCGTTAGTTTTTAGATAATATATTCGAAATATTCGCTCGGTAAGCTTGTATCGCAGGTATTATGGAAGCAAATATACCAATTGCCAATCCTGAAACAAAGAGGTAAATTTCAGCTTTAAGTACAACTAATCCAGTTAACTTTGCCTGATTGCTTTCTTGGTAATAACCAATAATCTGGAGGGCTAAATGTCCCAACGCAATTCCAAGAATTGTTCCTGCGATAGTTAACATGACACCTTCGGAAATGATGATGAAAAATAATTTTCCTCTGGAGGCACCGAGGGTACGCATGATAGCAAGGTCATAATTTCTCTCTTTTAGTGAATTATAAAGATTTACGAATACACTGATTGCAGCAATAAGCATGATCATTAAAGCAAACCATTTCAGGGTGTCAACACCAACTCCGATCAAAGAAAAGAGGCGTGTACTTTCTTGAGCAGGGGATGTAGCCTGCATGTTTGTCGAGCCATTTACCATTCTTGGGAACATTACTACAGACATTGGGGATCGGTATTGAATAAGAAGTGAGGTGAGCTCACGCTCTTCCTCATATTTAGGTACTTCTGCTTCATGGTGATCAGGGTCTTCATGCATTTCCCACACACTTTGCACATTGGTTAAGATTAAGTTATCTGTAACATTCCCCTGGTTCTTCAGAATCCCAGATACAATATACTTATGGCCCATGTGCACATCAGTGTTGCCAGTAAGTCCATGTGCACCGTAAAATTTGTCGCCAACTTTTAAACGCTGTTCTTTTGCAACATCGCTACCAATGGTGGTCTCAAATTCCCGAGACCATATTTCACCCTTCGCAACCCTGAGGTTATATACTTTAACGAAGTTACTATCTGTACCTACGATCCGGATACCGTTGTAGTTATCACCCAGCGCGAGTGGTACAGCGCGTTTTACGAATGGACTGTGTGCGAGTTCCATCGCTTCCTTCAGTGGTATATTCCCTGTTGGAAAGTCTACGTAATAAATGCTGCTCAATATCAATTGAAGCGGACTGCCTTTGGCACCTACTACCAGGTCGATATCTTTCGAGTTATTTTCTAGCTTATCACTAATCTGAGTTGATGCGAGGAGAAGTATCGTTAATATGCCTATACCAAAAGCGATCAGCATAACATTCAAGGCAGATGATAGCGGTTTAGACCATATGCTTTTCCAGCTAATTTTTAGTGGACTCATAGCAACTCGTATCTATGGGTGAATGCTTCCTTAACTCTATTGTCGTGCGTTGCCACGATCAGTGTAGCCTTATTCAAATTTGACTGACCCAATAGTAAATTTAGAACCGCTAACGCGTTAGCGTCATCCAGGCTGGACGTAGGTTCATCAGCAATCAGCAATGAAGGTTTATTTATTACCGCCCTTGCAATTGAAACTCTTTGAAGTTGCCCTTGACTCAGTTCATTGGGATAGGCATTTGTTTTGTCCGCAATATCTAAAGATTCCAAAACTTCAGAAATGCGTTTATGATCTTCCTGAAGGTTAGCAAAGCTTTGCGCCATTGCAAGGTTCTCTGCAATGGTTAGGCTCTTGATTAGATGAGGACGCTGGAAGACAATGCCAATATTACGGCCTCTAAATTGGTCGAGCGCTTTAGACCCCAGGTTATAGATGGAAGTATTATCTATTATAACCTCCCCATTAGTTGGTTTCAAGATACCTGTAAGAATGTGTAACAAGGTAGTTTTTCCGCTTCCAGAAGATCCAAGTAATAGCCATTGCTCAGCGGTGCTGATCTCCCAATCTTTAAACGGGATCATTTTATCAGCATTGTACCTATGTGCAACAGATTTTAGGATGATCATAAATGTAAATACTGATGAATAAAGCTATCGTGCTTAAGACGACTATATATTATTTGATTCCCCTTAAAGTAGCAAATTCTTCTGAAGTAATATATTCATCATAAGTCATCATCTTGTCTACGCCACCGTTTGGAGTAAGCTCAATGATACGCGTAGCAACAGATTCTGTCAAAGCGTGATCTCGCGAAGTAAATAATGCTGTTCCCTTAAAGTCCTTCAGGCCATTATTTAATGCGGTAATGGATTCCAGGTCGAGGTGATTGGTTGGTTCGTCTAACAACAAAAGATTAGCATGTTTCAGCATCATTTGAGAGAACATACAACGCATTTTCTCACCTCCAGATAAGACCTTAACATTTTTAAGAACTTCTTCCCCAGAGAAAAGCATTCTTCCTAAGAAACTTCTAACAAACTGTTCATCCTGATCTGTGCCAGAGTATTCACGAAGCCAATCCACCAAGTTCTCATCCTTGTTTTCAAAGTATTGAGAGTTGTCATTAGGAATGTCGGCAATGTTGATGGTAACGCCAAATTTGAAATTACCAGTATAATTTTTTTCTCTTCCGCTTAAAATATTGTAGAATGCAGTGGTAGCCAGACTATTTTGTGAAAGAACCGCGATCTTATCACCTTTGTTAACCATGAAACTGACGTTTTTAAACATGACCTCCCCATTCATAGTACAAGATAAGTTCTCCACCTGAAGTATTTGATCACCAGCTTCCCTTCCTAGATTGTTGAATAGGATAGCTGGATATTTGCGACTTGAGGCCTTAATTTCTGAAATATCAATTTTATCTAGTGCTTTTTTACGCGAAGTCGCCTGTTTTGACTTGGAAGCATTTGCGCTAAAGCGTTGAATAAATTCCTGAAGTTCTTTTACTTTCTCTTCTAGTTTTTTATTCTGATCGCCTCTTTGTTTAAGCGCTAACTGACTTGACTCATACCAGAATGTATAGTTACCAGAGTAAATACTCATCTTTGCGAAATCAATATCTACGATGTGCGTACAAACCGCATCCAGAAAATGCCTATCGTGAGATACAACTAAAACGATACTTTGATAATCAGCCAAAAAGTTCTCTAACCAAGCGATGGTGTCAATGTCCAAATCATTGGTAGGCTCATCCAGTAAAAGGATATCCGGATTACCAAATAAAGCCTGTGCTAGGAGTACACGCACTTTTTGATTACCATCTAGCTCTTTCAATTGCTTGTAGTGATGCTCCTCTTTTATGCCGAGACTGCTTAACATAGTTGCTGCGTTGCTTTCCATGTTCCATCCATCCATTTCAGCAAACCTGTTTTCCAGCTCTCCTGCACGTTCACCGTCTTTGTCAGAAAAATCCTCTTTCAAGTATATTGCGTCTTTTTCTTTCATGATGTCGTACAAATCCCTGTGCCCCATCATGACTGTTTCAATTACTGTAAATTCATCAAACTCGTAGTGATTTTGGTTCAGTACAGCCATTCGCTCACCTGGAGTAAAGGCAACGGTTCCAGACGTTTGGTTCACGTCACCTGAAAGTATTTTGAGAAATGTAGACTTACCAGCACCATTCGCGCCAATTACGCCATAGCAATTTCCTTGGTTAAATTTTAGGTTGACATCTTCAAATAAGGTGCGTTTTCCGTAACGGAGTGATAGGTTAGATACTGAAATCATATATTGCAAATAAGCCGCAAAGGTAAGTATTATTTATAGATTGATTTAAACAGTTACTCATTAGTTTTATGCTTAAATTAAACAAATGGATAAAGAATAACTAATCCATCTGAATAAGCTTTTTATATCCTTGCCACTTACGAAAAATCAATCGGTAATGAGTTATTATTAAAAAATGGTTTCTTTGCTAAGTGATAAAAAAGTTAGCCCAATTTATCGGTCTGAAGTAACTAAAATTGATCTTGATATAAGGATGGAAGTACTATTCCGTTGCTCAACTCCATCCTAAAAAGCTACCTGAGTGGGAAGAAATTGCCTCTTTGGCGTGCGCCGTACAAAATATGGCATTTAAAGCAGAAGCTTTGAACGTTTACGGCTTATTGGAGTTCGCCCGAAATAATTGCAGAATTGAAGGATTATCTTAACTTAGGGGAACAAGAAAAATGTTTCGGCTTGTTTCACATGGGGTATCATAATCAGAAAACGAAAACAGCGACACAGACGCCCATTGATAAAAAGATCAAATGGATAGACATATAAGTTATGCAAGTAATTAAAAATCAACTATATCAACAAAGCTTAACCTTTATTGAACAAAGAATTCAAACCGCTGAAACAGCATTACAACAAGCCAGGGAAGCTAGTAACGATGACACAAAGAGCAGCGCTGGAGACAAATACGAAACCAGCAGAGAAATGCTGCAGCAGGATATTGACAGGAATAAACGTTTGTTAATAGATGCTCAAGACAATTTGCGTGTATTACAATCAATAGATTCATCAATTAAATCAGAGAACGTAATCCACGGAAGCTACGTGATCACCAATCAAGGCTCCTTCTATATAAGTGTTAGCGCCGGTCAGCTGCACATTGGTGATAAAACAATCTTTGCAATTTCGCCCGCATCGCCAATCGGTAAATTGCTCCTGGATAAGAAAAAAGGGAGCGGATTCGAATTCAATGGTAAAAAATACCAGATCGAAAGCATTGAGTAAAAAAAAACAGCTTAAAAGCTGTTTTTAATACTATTGCTAAGCGTTTTCGGACTCCAATATCCGCTTGCTATAATTCTTCGTATGGTGAACAAGGGTTCATTTTCATCACGCTTTGTAGATAGCGCAAAAGCCATCTTGAATCCTCTTTTCTTTAGTTCCGGAATTCCTTCTGCATTCCACAATCCAAACGGATAGGCAAACTCAGTCATTTTTTTGCCAGTGATCTCCTCTAACTTTTTAGTAGGCTTATCAAGTTGTTCTTCCCAGTCTTTACCAGTATACTTTTTAAAGTTTTTATGGTCGTAAGTGTGGCTTCCTATTACATTTCCGGCGTCTGAAAGCGCTTTTATTTGTTCTTTGCTCATGTAATCCACGAACTTCCCTTTTCGACCAATGGATACAGTCATGATAAAATACACTGCTTTAAAACCATATTTCTTTAAAGTTGGCGCTGCCACGGTGAATTGATCCATATCTGTATCATCAAATGTGAACATTATTGGTTTACTTGGCAAAGAAGCTCCCGTATTCAAATAGGCATACAATTGATCTGGAAGGATAGAATGATATCCGCTATCAGCAAGCATCTTAACTTGATCCTTGAAATTCTGTTCTTCGACAATATAATCCTTACCGACTTTGCCATCTGTAGGCTTCCAATTCCTAATCTGATGATAGCAAAGGATAGGTACTTGTTTGCGGGCAAGAACAGTTTTGGGATTCGCTACTTTAATTTTGTTGACATCAATCTTGTCAGTTGTTGATGTTTGTTCAACTGTCTTGCCATTTTCATTCTCTGAAGAAACTGTTGTAGAATCTTTTTTGTCTCCGGAAACGTTACTTGTTTCTGATTTTGATTGGCATCCGGTAGTGATAATTACCGCTGCGGTGAATAAGAATAATAGGTATTGCTTCATTTAGAAATATTTTGCTGCAAAACTATAAAATCAACTGATCATATGATACAATAGCTATCATTTTTATTACAATTAATATCCCTGCAAGAATATTTTAATCAATAATTTAGGCAGCTAATTTATTAACATTATGAAGAGACTTTACATTCTATTTTTTTTGATTTCGTTTGTTTGTTTTAATGCTTTATCACAGGTTAAAACCTACACAATGTCGGAGGTTGTTCCACTATCTCCAAAAGCAAATTACCAGCTGGCTTCCAGATTCTCTCCCAATAAAGTTAAAAAAATGGTATATTCTACTGCAGTAGATCCTCATTGGTTGAAAACCAGCAATCGTTTTTGGTATGAATATGAAACTCCGAATGGTAGAGAATGGTATATGGTAGATCCAGTTGCTAAAAACAAACAGAAAATATTTGATAATGCTAAACTGGCCGCAGAGATTACAACAATTATCAGAGATCCATTCGATGCACAACATTTGCCATTGATGACTTTAAAGTTTTCTGCTGATGAGAGAAGCTTGACCTTTGAGATTCTAAGCACAATAGACGAGTTGAAGAAGGATCGTAAGGACAAGAAAGCTGCAGATTCTTTGCAGAAAAAAATCTTCAATTTCAATTATGTTATTGCGACTCAAAAGTTAACCGAAGTCCCAAATTTTACTAAGCCAAAGGCAAAACCTATTTGGGGTTCGGTTGCGCCCGATTCATCAGCAATCATATTCTCTAGAAATTACAACCTGTACTGGATGGATAAGGAGAATTATAAAAAAGCAGTTAAAAATGAAGAAGATAGTACTATTGTTGAACAACAACTAACTAAAGACGGTGTTAAGTTTTATGCGTACGGAAGTGACGGAGATGGCGAAAATAATGAAGAAGAAATAAAAAATATTAAAAAAAGGAAAAGAGCATATGTGTTATGGTCTCCGAATTCTAAATACTTCGTACTTGATCGCACGGATTCAAGAAAGGTAAAAGACCTTTGGGTAATCAATAACGTTGCTGTTGGGCGTCCAACTTTAGAGAGCTATAAATATCAAATGCCTGGTGAAAAGGAATCACCTATAGATGAGCTTCTACTATTCAATTTTGGTGCTAAGACATTTAAAAAGCTCGATGTCTCAGCATTCAAAGATCAGTCCGTTTCTGTATGGTCCGCTCCATCGTTAAATAAAGATAGAGATAATGAATTCAGGCCATCTTTGTGGTTAGGAGATAATAGCAAGATATATTTCTCCCGCACTAGCAGAGACTTGAAAAGAATTGATGTCTGCAGCATAGACATAGCTACCGAAAAAGTTACGCCTGTAATAGATGAGCGCTTCAACACTTACGTAGAAATTTCGCGTCCGGGATTGGTAAATGGAGGAAATGAATTAATCCATTGGTCGGAAAGGGATGGATGGGGTCATTTTTATCTGTTTGATAAAACGGGAAAAATGAAGAACCAGATCACTAAAGGCTCTTTTCATACTGAAAACATCGTTAACGTTGATCAAAAAAACCGCATCCTTTATTTTACTGCAAATGGCAGAGAAGATAAAGAAGATCCATACTATTACCATTTATACAAGATCAACTTTGACGGAACAGGTATGAAATTGCTCGATGCTGGCAATTTTGACCATGCAATTAGTATGAATGATGAAGCAAAGTTCTTTGTAGACAATTCATCAAGAGTGAATACTGCGCCCAGGTCTGTACTGTTAGACAATACTGGAAAGGTAGTTATGAATCTTGAAACTACAGATCTTAGTCTTTTGATAGCGAGTGGCTACAAATTTCCAGAACCATTTAAGGTTAAGGCTGATGATGGGGTAACTGATATCTATGGTGTAATGTATAAGCCATTTGATTTCGACCCAAATAAAAAATATCCAATAATTGAATATGTTTATCCTGGGCCGCAAACTGAGTCTGTGAATAAGTCATTCACAAAAAGCATGGACAACACTGATCGCCTTGCCCAATTAGGTTACGTCGTTATCTCGGTAGGTAATAGAGGTGGTAATCCTGCAAGATCAAAGTGGTACCATACTTTTGGATATGGAAACCTTCGTGACTATGGATTGGCTGATAAAAAGGCCGCTATTGAACAACTGGCGGATAAGTATAAATTCATTGATGCTACCAAGGTGGGTATTACAGGACATTCTGGTGGTGGATTTATGTCTACAGCTGCAATGCTAGTATATCCTGATTTCTTTAAGGTGGCGGTTTCAAAAGCAGGTAATCATGACAATAGTATCTATAACAGATGGTGGAGTGAGAAACATCATGGTGTTAAAGAGATCATTTCAGCAAAGGGCGATACAACTTTTACGTATGACATTGATAAGAACCCCCAAATTGCAAAAAATCTTAAAGGACATTTGATGATCATGACCGGTGATATCGACAATAATGTGCATCCGGCCAATACCATTAGATTGGCAAATGCGTTGATGAAGGAAGGAAAACGATTTGAGTTTGTGATTTTACCGGGTCAGCGTCATGGCTTTGGTGACCTTACGGAGTATGCTTTCTGGAAGCTGGCTGACCATTTCAATAAGTACCTTATCGGAGACTTCGAAACGCCAGACCAGGTTGACATGATCGAAATAGATCGCGAGCTTGAAAGAAAAAAATAATTTCTTGTTTAAAAAAAAGCTTTATATTATAAAACCTTTACACCTAAAATATATGTTATCTAAAACATGAGACTATTAATAGAACGAAAACCAGTAAAAGTATATCCCGATCCTAAAAGGGTAATAGCAAGATTTTTTTTCAACGGAGATCAAAGAGCAATAGATGTAGTTAAACATGTAATGAGTCTGAGCGACGTTGAAGTTTTTGGAATCATTTCTCCACTTCTTCAAGAATATTCAAAGAGACACCGTAATATCACAAAAATACTCACCCGGCACTGCAAAAAAGTAAAGCACTGTATTGAGGATGCCGGATTTGATTATGAGGATCTGGAAAAATACCACAGGCTATTGATTGGTTCGTACTTCACACATGAATACTCTATTGAATCGGCGGCTTTCTTCAACCCTTCTATTGTTGACGACCCCGATCAGTCAGATCTTGTGGAGGGCGAACGCAGGGTTATAATCAGCTTCCGGGCCGTGGGAGAGGGGCACATTTCTTCCGTAGTATTCAGGAGAGCATTAATCGATCGCAATAATGATATTACTGTAATACCTGCCGGAAACTATATCGACGAGGCTGAAGTAATAAAGAATGCTGTTTACAATAAAAAGCTATTTCTAAAGAAGGGAGCTGATTCAAAAATTCAAGTAGAAGTGCTGGATGAAGTGGGCGTACAGTTAGAAGATAAGTTTGACTATGCTACACTCCGCAAGATTATTTTGGATTCTAAAAATCTTCAGGAAGAAGACATGAAGAAGCTGGAATACGATAAAATCCTGTGGCTGTCTGATACCTACCATGAAATCAGTTTTTCCAGGGATACTGACATCTCAGACCGGGTAATTTTCCCTATATCGGAGTTCGAACGTAAGGGTATTGAAGATGCCAGGTTTGTTCGTTTTGTGAAAGAAGACGGTTCCATAGTATACTACGCTACCTACACGGCATTTGACGGTGCTATGATCATGCCTAAACTATTACAAACTACCGATTTTTATGATTTCAAGATTAGTCCCTTACATGGTGTAGGAGCACAAAACAAGAACCTGGCGCTTTTCCCACGTAAAATCAACGGCAAATACGCGATGATGTCAAGAATTGATGGTTGTAACAATTATCTAATGTATTCTGATAAATTAACCGTCTGGGACAACCCTGTTAAGCTACAAACCCCTAAGTACCCTTGGGAGTTTATTCAAATCGGTAACTGTGGCTCGCCAATTGAAACAGAAGCAGGCTGGCTTGTGATCACTCATGGAGTAGGACCAATGCGCCGGTATTGCTTAGGAGCTAGTCTTTTTGATCTGGATGATCCATCTATCGAAATTGGAAGGTTAAGAGAACCCTTGGTCATTCCAAATAATGATGAGCGGGAAGGATATGTACCGAATGTATTGTATTCCTGTGGTTCCATTATTCACAATGGTGAATTGATTATTCCCTATGGCTTATCAGACTATTGCTCATCTTTTGCAGGCGTAGCGCTTGATGTATTATTAGAAAGGCTTAAAAATCCAGACGGCTTATAAAGAAAGCCGTCCTACAATATTTTATGGTAGAGGGCGATGTAGTCTTCTACCATTTTTCTTTGAGAGAATCTTTCCATCGCCCAGTTTCTACAAGTCAGCCTTTCAATCCCTGGCAAATCTTGCACAGCATTAGCCGCTTCCTCCACATTATTAACAAGGAAACCAGTTTGTCCGTCATTGATCAATTCAGGCATAGAACCTTTGTTGAATGCAATAACGGGTGTGCCGCATAGCATAGCTTCTGCAACACTTAATCCAAATGGTTCTTCAAAGCTAATTGGATGCAATAATGCGAGCGCATTACGTAATAATTCGTTCCTTTTCTCCGGTCCGGCAGAGCCGATAAATTCAATATCGCCTTTCAAAAAAGGCTCGACTTTCTCTCTAAAGTATTCTGAATCTTGAACTATGCCTGCAATGATCAATTTCCTATTTGTTTTCAGCGCAATTTGTATGGCTTCTGCAGTTCCTTTGTCTGGATGTATCCGACCAAAAAATAATAGATAATCATCCGGTTGATCATTAAAATCGAAGCCCTTAGTATTCAGTCCATTGTAAACAGTTGCCATATAAGATAAAGAGGAGTGTCTGTTTGAATTGCTGATAGAAACATAGTTCCCTATGGCATTATATTTCTGATAAACCCTTAAAATCTTTTCTGAAGAAAAGCCGTGAATGGTAGTAATCAGCGGAGTTTTAATAAGTCCACTATAACTCAATGGTAGAAAGTCGTAATGATTATGAATGATGTCAAAGTCTCCGGCTTTTTCCATTAGATTGCTGATGTGGAGACATTCTACAACTTTGGCATCCTGATTCCGGTCTTCTTCATATCCGATCTTTATCACTGAATCCAAATTCCCATCTGTTATAGAATCGCCAGTGGCGAAAAGCGTAACATCTAACCCATTATTTACCAACCCTTCCGTCAGGTTTGATGCCATTTGTTCCCAAGGACCGTAGTGGCGTGGAGGGGTTCTCCACGCTACCGGTGCCAATACTGCTATCTTCATCAAACTAAAATGCCTGCTTTTGTGATGTTGTGAGGTCGCTACTTTGGATAAACTCATATTCAAATTCCATGGCTTTCAGTACTACCAAATGGGATATCCAATAAGCCAGAGTACTTTCTGCACCTTGATTTCGGTTTATCCCATAAGTTTGTAAGCCGTCTGCACATCCTTTTGTCTCATGGTCAAACAATGGAATCCGAAGTACGTTTTCTCCAAGGAACCATTGATAAGACACATACATCTGCTTAATATACGTCTTGTCATGGGTGATCTCGTAGGCTTTGAAATACATCAAAACCATTGCCATCGTTTCAATTGCTTGTTGATCGTATATAGCCATCTCAGGACCGTCTTTAAATAGCCAGCCATCATTTCCAACAGGATTCAAATACCCACTGATCAGCGTCTTTTGAGTCAAGTATTCCATACTTTCGAAAGCGATGTCGTATGCTTCCTGATTTTTGCTAATTTCATAGTAGCTCATCAATGCCAAAGGAAGAATGGCATTATCGTAAGTCATTTTCTCTTCGAACCAGTGCCAATGCCCTTCTTTATTTTTCCTGTAAGCTGCCTTTAAAGGCTCAGCTAACTTATCAAGTTGATCTTTAATGTGCTCATCTCCCGGATGGGCTTTTATGAAATGTGTTAAGCCAATTATCGTATTTCCCAAGCCCCTAAGATGCTTCAAATCCTTAAAATGCGGAACCGATCTTAAAAACAACTCTTTTGCAAATTCCCTATAAGAGTTGTTTGGAGCATTATTGATAAGGTAACCCAGCGACCATATCGTTCTTCCAAAAGAATCTTCTGTGCCTACCTCATCCAGATATTCTCTTCTAAAACTTAAAAAGTTTCGGAAATTTCCGTTGTCACACTGCATGTATTGAATGTAGCTCAAATAAATTGGCAGAAGATCCAGCGCTACTTTACTCTTGTTCTGCTGATAAGCAAGTATTGTCAAAATCAAAGCTCTGGCGTTATCATCAACGCAATAACCCTCTTTCAAATTTGGGATACCATACTTAGCATGCTGAACAATACCAGTATCGTCGGTCAATCGTTGGATATGAGCCAAATTGAAAGCAGGCATGATATCTGGATCAATAATTGGCTTACCTCCTATTTCCTTTTCTGAAAGATATTTGTCAATTGCTTCATTAAGAACATCTACAAAAACATCTCCTGTACTTGGCCAACGAAGGTGTAACCCATACTCGTAGGCATTCGCTTTTAACAGTTTAAGTTTGTCTTCATCCGCAAAAAGTTCATTTACAATTTCAGCCAATTGATCAGATTTTCTAAAGTCGAACAACTTTCCACGGTGGTCTGAAAGTAATTCCTGCGCATGCCAGTATGGGGTTGAAACTACAGCTGCACCGGCTCCAACTGCATAAGAAAGTGTGCCGCTCGTTATTTGTGCTTCATTTAAATAAGGTGTGATATACATATCACAAGCTGTTAAATAGTCGTAAAGCTCTTCTTCAGAAACAAATTTATTTATGAATGTGAGGTTTTCTTCAACATTTAAATTTTTAGCCAGTCTTTTTAAACTGTCTCTATATTCCTCGCCAGAATTTCTGATTACACCGGGATGCGTAGTTCCCAAAATAACATACATCACATTTGGGTTCTTCGCTACAATGGCAGGAAGTGCTTCAATAACAGTCTCTAAACCTTTGTTTCGGCTAATCAAACCGAAAGTAAACAATACCTTTTTTCCTTTGAAAGCAATAGAGTTCTTTATCGGGTTGTTTTCCTTTGGCTCAAGATCAGGAACACCGTGTTCAATAAGTTGGATTTTGTGATAAGGTATGCCATATATCTCAATAAGAAAACCGACAGCACGGTGGCTCATCACCACAATTCTTGAGGAGTATTTCGCAATCTCACGCAAAACAGTCAATTGCATGTGGTTCGGATCTTTTAAGATCGTATGGAAAATGGTGATTAATGGTTTCTGCAACCGCGCTATCAGGGGAAGGATGTAAACACCGCTTTCTCCGCCGTAGATTCCATATTCATGTTCTAATATACAAGCATCAGCTATACTGGTATTGATATAATCCGCTGCACGGATATAGTCTTTTTGATTCTCTTGTCTGATTACATGTTTTACCTCTTTTGGATACTCGTAATCATCAAGCGAATCAGCATCGTTCATGGCAACAACAAAACTTTCTTCGGAAACAGCATTTTTATTAAAGCCTATGGCTTTGAGGAGATTATGATTAAAAGTTGCAATACCACATTCGCGTGGAGGGTAAGAGGATATGTAAGCGATTTTCATGATTTATAAGTGTCTTATTAATACAACAAAAAAAACGGACGAATGTTCTCAATTCGGGTGCTTTGGCAACAATAATTGCTGCGTGGTTAAACAAAATTAACATTTAAATTAAAACTGTTTAATATTTAACAAAAGAGGAAGGTGGGATTTCTTAATAGTAAGAATGGTACCAGCCCCGTCTGATTATTTATTATTTACGAAAACGAACTGATTATTGAACATGTCCAGTTTAATCTTGCTCTCTTTATCAACTTTTCCAGCAAGGATTTCTTTAGACAGTTCATTTAATATACGCTTTTGAATCACTCTTTTTAGTGGTCTGGCGCCGAACTGTGGATCATAACCCAATTCTGCAAGCCAATCTAATGCTTCTGGAGAAGCCTCGATCGTTATGCCCATGTCTGTAAGCGTATCCTGGACATGCTTAAATTGGAGGTCAACAATATTTCTAATCTCAACTCTGGTCAGAGGTGTGAACATGATCAGCTCGTCTATCCTGTTTAAGAATTCTGGTCTGATGGTCTGTTTTAGTAACTCAAATAGTTCACTTTTGGTTTTCGCCACTACCTCATCCCTATTTTCATCGTTTAATGACTTAAAGTTGTCCTGAATGAGGTGAGATCCAATATTAGAGGTCATAATGATGATGGTATTCTTGAAGTTCACTACCCTTCCTTTATTGTCGGTCAATCTTCCGTCGTCTAAGACTTGAAGAAGAATGTTGAACACATCAGGATGTGCCTTTTCGATTTCATCTAGTAATATTACTGAATATGGTTTTCTTCTTACGGCTTCTGTCAATTGACCACCTTCATCATATCCAACATATCCGGGAGGCGCGCCGATTAATCTTGATACAGCGTGACGCTCCTGATATTCACTCATATCAATTCTCGTCATTGCGTTTTCATCGTTGAAAAGAAACTCAGCCAACGCCTTAGCCAATTCTGTTTTACCAACTCCAGTTGTCCCCAAGAAAATAAACGAACCAATTGGTTTGCGTTTATCTTGCAATCCTGCTCTAGATCTTCTAATGGCATCAGATATTGCTTCAATAGCTTCGTCTTGTCCAGCAATTCTTTTATGAAGTTCATCTTCCAGATTAAGCAGTTTGTCACGCTCACTTGAAATCAGTTTGGTGACAGGAATTCCCGTCCATCTTCCCACTACTCCAGCAATATCATCAGCAGTAACTTCTTCCTTAAGCATTCTGCTTTCGCTTTGTTGACTTGCAAGGGTTTCCTTAAACTTTTCAACCCGATCCTGAGCTTCCTTAATCTTTCCATAACGGATTTCCGCAACCCTACCGTAATCACCTGCACGCTCGGCCTGATCTGCCTCTAGTTTATAGTTTTCTACTTGTTCTAGTTCATTGTTGATGTTGTCAACCAAATCTTTCTCGCCCTGCCATTTCGCTTTGATTTCATCTCTTTCGGCAGACATATTAGCTATCTCTTCTCCAAGGCTAGCGACTTTTTTTGTGTCGTTTTCTCTCTTAATCGCTTCTCTTTCAATTTCAAGCTGCATGATCTTACGGTTCAATTCATCCACTTTTTCGGGAACGGAATCCATCTCCAAACGAAGCTTTGCGGCGGCCTCATCCATCAGGTCAATAGCCTTATCAGGTAAGAAACGGTCGGCGATATAGCGTTGTGAAAGTTCAACAGCAGCAATGATCGCTTCGTCTTTAATCCTAACTTTATGGTGAGTTTCGTAGCGTTCTTTTAGTCCCCGCAAAATAGAGATTGCATCTTGTGTATCAGGTTCATTTACCATTACTTTCTGAAAACGCCTTTCAAGTGCTTTGTCTTTCTCCAGATATTTTTGGTACTCATCAAGCGTTGTTGCACCTATAGCACGCAATTCTCCTCTTGCCAGGGCAGGTTTTAATATATTGGCGGCATCCATTGCACCTTCGCCGCCACCTGCGCCTACCAGCGTATGAATCTCATCAATGAAAAGGATGATATCGCCATCACTTTGGCTAACCTCTTTTACTACAGCTTTTAGCCGCTCTTCGAATTCTCCTTTATATTTTGCACCAGCGATTAAAGCACCCATATCTAAAGAGTAAACTGTTTTGCTCTTTAAGTTGGTAGGAACGTCTCCCTGGATTATCCTAAATGCGATTCCTTCCGCTATGGCAGTCTTACCTACTCCTGGTTCACCGATTAAAATAGGATTGTTTTTAGTACGCCGAGAAAGTATTTGTATTACCCTTCTAATCTCGTCATCGCGGCCAATTACTGGATCCAATTTACCAGATTCTGCATATTCATTTAAATTCCGCGCATACTTGCCAAGCGCTTGATAAGTTGCCTCGGCATTTTGATCGGTAACGCGATTGTCTCCGCGCAGACTTACAATCGCTTTTTTAAGGTCTTTTTCATTTACACCCTGATCTTTCAGCAAATTAGATGTAGCATCGCTGACTGATAAGATCCCTAGCAATACATGTTCAACAGAAACAAATTCATCTTTAAACTCTTTCAAATAGGATTGTGCTTTTTGTAAAGCTGAATTGCTTCCAGAAGTTAAATACGGACTACTTCCGCTAACTTTTGGAAACTTCCCGATTTGGGCGTCGAGATTCTGATTTAGGACATTTAGATTTACATTTAGCTTCTTCAATACATAAGAAACAACATTTTCATCAACAGTAAGTAAGCCTTTAAGAAGGTGTGCGGTCTCAATAGCTTGTTGTTGATTGCCTTCTGCTATTGCTGAAGCTTGTTGAATTGCTTCCTGAGCTTTTATCGTAAAGTTGTTGAAATTCATACTTACAAGCCAACAAACCTAGTGCCAGCAGGTTCGCCCATTCAATATCGGAAATTATGTCTGATAATAGAAGTGCTGAATGTCTATATGTCTGGTAAATAGTATTTTATACTGAAGAAATATTTTACTATTATTTCAAGATCTCTTTAAGACGCTCGGTTTGGTGATCTGCCAGTTTCTGCAGAGGACCTGAGGCAAGCATTTTCATCATCATATTCAAATCAGCTGTAATGATATGCTTTGCAACTGTACCACCTTGTCCATTATCTTCAACAGTCCATTTCAACTCGACATCGAAAGGTGGCTTTTCGGTAGGAATAGCAGTTAATTCTATGTTCTCAATACGTTCAGATATTTTGATGGCTAGTTTAGCCATATTCTGAATCGTGAAACTTGCCTCGTCTTTGGTAGATGACCAGTTATAAATATTATCCGGCATTAATTGTTGATGGTTGTTCAAATCTGCCAAAAACTCATAAACCTTTGCAACCGGAAGGTTAATCTCTGTACTGCTTTCTATAACTGTCATTGTATTATTAAGATTATTGTTCTAATTTATTACCCCATTCAGATGGGTTTCTACGCCATTTTGTAAGTAAGTCTACATCATTCTGAGCAATAAAGCTATGCTCGGCAGCGTAGGATATCAATGTGTCGTAATTTGATAAAGTTGCATACCTACACTTCGCAGCTTTGAAGTTTTCATCAGCCTGGTCGAAACCATATGTAAAGATGGCAACTAGACCCGCAACTGACAGTCCTGCGTCTCTTAGCGCTTCGACAGCCTGCAGACTACTTTTTCCGGTAGAAATTAAGTCTTCAATAACTACTACGCGTTGTCCTTCAACAATTTCCCCCTCTATTAGGCTACCTGTTCCATGCTCTTTTGCTTTTGCTCTCACATATGCAAATGGCAAACCAAGCTCTTGAGCAACTAAAGCACCCTGAGGAATTCCTGCAGTGGCAACGCCTGCAATTAAATCAACCGATCCGAATTCTTCCTGTATCAATTGTGTAAGTTTTTGTCTGATGTACGTTCTGATTGAAGGATGAGAAAGAGTTACTCTATTGTCGCAATAAATTGGCGATTTCCAACCAGACGCCCATGTAAATGGATTATTAGGTTGCAATTTTATTGCCTTAATTTGTAATAGAAATTCAGCTACCTTTAATTCAATCTCACTTTTAATATACATGGATCAAAAATACAGAATTTATATTAATGACAATACTTTGTTCATCGCAGAATTTGCGCCCAAACAACTGAAGAGAATTCAACGACTTGATGCAGAGGATTTTGATTTTCCAACATTCTATAAAAATATAGGCAAGGATACTGTTCAGGATTACATCCTAATTGACGCAGATCCTAAGAGACTTTTCAATAAGATCAAAAGAAGCTGCGAGTTGATCAAAGCAGCAGGAGGATTAGTAAAGAGTGCAAAGGGAAATTACCTATTCATTTTTCGCAATAAAAGGTGGGATCTGCCTAAAGGTAAGGTAGAAAAAGGGGAAAAAATCAAGGAAGCAGGATTAAGAGAAGTAGAAGAGGAATGCGGAGTAAAGATCTACACCAATGATAAAAAGTTATGCAAAACCTTTCATGTTTATACCCTTGGTAACAAGATTGTTTTGAAGAAAACAAATTGGTACAGCATGACGGTAAAAGCTGAGCCTAAATTGATCCCGCAAAAAGAGGAAGGTATCACTAAAGCGGTATGGCTTGGAGCAGATGAATTGAAACCAATATTAAAAAACACTTTTCCCTCAATCCTACAAGTACTGGAAGAGGCTAGTTTGCTTTAATAGTAATAAAATTTACTTTATAAATGGCATCGCTTCCGCAGGTAAGAACTTGCTGACATCGCCGCCATGCCTTAAAATATCTCGTACAATTGTAGAGCTGATTGCACCATATTCAGGTTTACTAAAAAACAATATGGTCTCTACCTCTGGCATCAAAGTCTGATTGATCTGTGCAATCGGTTTCTCATATTCAAAGTCTCCAACAGATCTGACGCCTCTAACAATAAACTTCGCATCATTCCTTTTACAAAAATCAACAGTTAATCCTTCATACAATTGCACTTCTACCTTATCTATTCCGGCGAAAACTGCTTCAACAACATCTTTTCTTTTTTCAGGATTAAAATATCCCTGCTTGGCGCTATTAAGGCCAATTCCAACAATAATCTTGTCGAACAAAGGCAAGGCCCTTTTTAAAATGTCAGCATGAGCAATAGTGATTGGATCAAAGGATCCTGGGAAAATCGCGATCTTCATATTGAATGATACTAGTTACTTTTTTCAAAAAAACTGAAAGACGAATTTCCATACCTACGGGTTTCTTTAAATCCTGGTTGCGCATTAAGTTTCAATAGTGATGGATGCTCCACAATTAACAACCCGTTGTCTGCAAGAAAGCCATTGGTCATGACCAGTTCCGGAATTTTTGGTATTGTAGGCAAGTCATAAGGGGGATCAGCAAATATAATTTGATAACTTTTTTTTGTGGCAGTCAGATATTTGAAAACGTCTGCTTTTTCTACAGTCATCTCCTCCAATTGATGCTTTTCAATTACAGATTTTACCCAGTATATGCAGCCCGAATGCTTGTCCACAGCAGTAACACTTTTAATCCCTCTAGAGGCGAATTCGAAACTTATGTTTCCTGTTCCGCAGAATAAATCCAGAACATCACAATTGTCGAAATCATACGTATTATACAGAATGTTAAATAATGCCTCTTTAGCCATATCTGTCGTAGGTCTTACGGGCAGGCTTTCAGGCGCATTAAACCTTATCCCTTTTAAACGACCACCAATTATTCGCATAATTGCAAAGCTAGTAAGCTACTGTAGTATTGGCTAGGCATATTGTCAAGAATTCTATTGTCGAGTTTATTAGCGTTAGTAGTATTAAACACAATTTCTGAAAAATAATGGTTTAAGGCATCAAACTTTTTATCGCCCTCATGAATGATCCCACTTACAGATATTTTGGTTTCTTTAGTATCAATTTCTAACTGCTGTATCATTAATAGAAGGTAATACTTAAATTCTTCTGCATCCTCCGTTTCATAGCAGTTTTCAAAGATTAATTTTCCAGCCTCCGTTAAAACTGCAGTGAAAGTACCTACAGTGAAATCTAAGATGAGGTGCTTTTCGGGAAGAATACTGGATAAAACCAAAAGAGGCGCCATATGGTCGTAAATTTTGCTTATACCAAACGTCGATTTCAGTAGCGCTTCCATAGTGTCATCAAGATTGAAAATAGTAGTAAAGTCTTGCCCTGCCAGATTTTGAAGATGCAACTGTTCCGATTGTTCCTTACTGAAAAACTTTGCATAAGTGTTTAGATTTTCAGCATCAAAAAATTCGTTGGGTATGGCAATAGAGTTTTGAGTGTAAACAGATGCTTTCACAGTTTTAAATGGAATAGCCAAATGTTGATCATCACTCAAAACATCATTAAGTGCAGCAGCTACATTTTTACATTCTTGCTGGTCATATAACACTACCAAACGATTTTCTGATCCATCTATTATCGCATAAGAGAAATTGTCTGCAGTAATTTTGATCAGCAAGTCACAATTGTCTGCCGAGCTAACATCAAAATCAGGATCAACTAATAATATGCTATTTTTGCTGTTCATGTTCACAAAAATATTCTTTTTTTCTATAACAACACCATTGCATATTTGATAAATGGATAAAGCCAGCTTGATTGCGCAATCATATCAATTTAGTCCTACTGAAGAGCAACTCGTTTTTTGTCGGGAAATGGCCACTTTCCTTTCACAACCGATAGACAAGCAATGTTTTATCTTACGGGGTTATGCTGGAACCGGAAAGACCACTTCTGTTGGTGCCTTGGTTAAAGCACTCCCGAGGTTTGGTTACCGTAGTGTTTTAATGGCTCCAACAGGCCGTGCAGCAAAGGTGATGAGTAATTATACAGGTCGCATGGCACTGACGGTGCATAAGAGAATTTACCGGAAAAAGTCAGCGATTGCGACCGAAATGTCTTTCCTACTTGCCCCTAATGTCGCTGAATACACTTTGTTTATTGTTGATGAGGCCTCCATGATTGCCGATGAATGGAATATAAAAACAGGCTCTTCTTTTTTGAAGGACTTAATGCAATATGTATATAATGGTAAAAACTGTGCAGTGGCATTTGTTGGAGATACCGCACAGCTTCCCCCGGTTGGGAGTATAGATAGTCCGGCCTTGAACGCAAACTATATTGCTCAGCAATTTGGTCTGAAAGTTAAAGCGGTTGAATTAAAAGAAGTTGTCCGACAGGAGAAGAAATCAGGCATATTGGCGAACGCTACTATGTTGAGGAAGATTATCAACAAGGAGCTTAAAGATGAAGAGAAAATCGAACTTCCGAAGTTTCTAACCAAATCTTATAAGGACATATTTAGAATGACGGGCTTGAAGTTCGTCGAGGGTCTTGAGTATGCCTATCATAAGTTTGGTATAGAAAATTCTCTGGTCGTTTGTCGGTCTAATAAATCGGCAAACATTTACAATCAGCAGATTCGGTCCCGCCTGCTATATCGCGAGGAAGAGTTGACTGGAGGAGATCAAATTATGGTGGTTAAGAACAACTATTTCTGGCTTCCTGAAAATGAATCTGCGGCCTTTATAGCCAATGGTGATATGGCTAGAGTTAAAAGAGTGAGGGGGATAGAGGAACGTTATGGCCTACGGTTCTGTGAAGTTAATCTGGAGTTGATTGACTTTCCCGAAGCAGGGAATATCACATGTAAAGTAATGCTGGACACGCTAACCTCAGAATCGCCCAGCCTCAATTATGAGCAAAGTAACAAAATGTTTGAGGCGCTCAACTTGGATTATGATCATTTGAGTAATAAGCGAGAGCGATTCAATGCTATAAAAGAAGACCCATATTACAATGCGTTGCAAATTAAATTCGCTTATGCTGTAACTTGTCACAAGGCCCAGGGTGGACAATGGGATGCTGTTTTTGTGGACCAGGGATATTTGACTGATGAAATGGTAGACATGGATTTCATGCGTTGGCTTTATACCGGAGTAACTCGGGCAAAGAAGGAGTTATTCCTTGTAAATTTCTCAAACAGCTTATTCACAAGTGTGTTAGAAGAAGAGTATTAATAAGTACAGCCTGAACCTAGCAAGCAAGCGGCATTGAAATAATAAAGGTGGATCCCTTATTTTCCTCTGTTTCAAGAGTTAACGTGCCCCCATGTTGTTCTACAATATCTTTAGAAATATGTAGTCCCAGACCAAGAGATCTTTCTCCATTCAAACCAGATCTTCCAGCTTTAGAAAATTGATCAAACAACAAATCCTTCAAATGTTCAGGGATGCCAATTCCATGATCCTTAACGCTAATCAGACAGTGCTGTTCCGTCTTATAGATTTCTATTTCTATCGGGGTATCGTTATCAGAGAATTTAAGCCCATTACCTATTAAGTTATCAATGACTCGGCTAAACCTGTCCGGGTTCAATGGTGAAAATATTACGCCTTCCGCACAGATAAAATTTATTTTGCGATTTTCTGGAGCGTTAGCTTGCCAGCTCTTGCAAATGCCATTGATGTAGTTAACCAAGTCGACATCCTGGAGCTGATATGCAGCCTTTTCAACCTGAATTACCTCTATCAGGTCATTAATAATATGTTTTGCCTGTCTAGCAGAACTTAAAATCAGCTCAAGCTCAGTATGCTCACCATCATCTTCATCTTCTTCAATAAGTATACGGCTTAAAGCCTCTATATTATTGAGGGGATTTCGAAGATCATGGGCAACAAATCCTAGTATCTCACTCTTCTGCCTATTGAGCTCCTGCACTTCAATATTTTTTTCTTCCAGTTGTCTCAGCTGTATAAAGTGCTGCGATTTATAGAAATAACTGTAGCTGGAGCATATGTATAGAACAAATGCCAGAACAACCGAAGCTGAAAAGTTGAACAATTGTTGGGCCGGCTTAAGGCTTGGCACCATCATACCGATTGTAAATAAAAAAATTACATATAATGCCAACGTGATAACGTATTTGAACTCAAGAGAAAAGAAAATACTAACGAGCACTATGCCTATTAAAAATAGCGTCAACGTGTTTTTTGCATTATGCATTGAGTATATATAGCTTATAAAGAAGCTTGTGGTCAAAATGAATAAGGTAAAAGAAAGCGTAAGGATATTTCGATACTCACTTTGCAAGTTCTTAAATTTCAGTGCCAAAGAGCTTAAAATGATGAAACAAGAAGACCCAATTAGCTGTATAAAGTTACTCAAATTGTATTCCAAGATATTTGGAATAGTGATGATTTCTGCATTGTAGAAATGGGCAAGTAACCTAATGGAAGATGCTAGTATAAACAACCCTGTGCTAAGCAATCTTATTTGCCTGACATTAATATGACTGGAAACCTCTTTGAATTCTGAGGAGTAGTTAATTGGTATTTTATACTTGAAAAAATTTAGCAATCCCTATAATTTGAAAACAAAAATAAGCAAAGGAAATGGAGTTGTCTTATTATTATCTTATTTTTGCTGAAAGAAATTTCTATGACCCAAATCGCCGCAATTGAGTTCAATAAAGCTTTTATTCTAAAATTTATAAAGTTTGGAGTTGTAGGTCTTTCAGGAATGTTTGTGGATTTCGGGATTACCTACCTGCTTAAAGAGAAGTTTAAGATTCATAAGTATGTCGCCAACTCTATGGGTTTTATTATAGCAACGGGTACAAACTATAGCTTAAACAGGCTATGGACCTTCAACAATCATGATCCAAATACCGTAACTCAGTTTAGTAAGTTTTTCCTGATTTCATTGATAGGACTTGCTATGAGTAACGGCATTATCTATCTTTTTCACGAAAAACTTAAGTGGAATTTCTATCTTGCAAAAGCATTCGCAATTGGGCTGGTTTCTTTATGGAATTTCTTTGCAAACTACATTTACACCTTTACAGGATAAAGGATGTTAGATCAAGTCAGGAACTCTAAGTCAATTCTTCCCATTTTTCTTGCGATCTGGGCCTTAGTAAACTTTATACAGGCCTTTTTTATGGATCTCCATCCTGATGAAGCTTACTACTGGCTATACTCAAAATTTTTAGCCTGGGGATATTTCGATCACCCACCAATGGTTGCCCTATTTATAAAAATAGGGGATAGCCTTACGCATACCCCATTTGGACTAAGGATGGTCACAGTGATTACTACTACAACTGCATTTTATTTACTTTGGAAAGTAGTAAGCGTTTACACCCAAAACATAAAGCTTTTCATTCTCCTGGCCGGATCTATTGTGTTATTCCATGTGTATGGTTTTATCACCACGCCAGACTCCCCATTGTTTTTCTTTACCGTACTGTTTTTCTATTTCTATCAACGGTACCTCAAAAAAGATAGTTACCTGACCGCCTCTATTTTAGCTTTAGTTATTGCTTGTTTGCTATACAGTAAATATCATGCTGTTCTTATACTTTTCTTTACAATTTTATCCAATTTCAAATTATTTAAAAGGGGTTCTTTCTGGCTAATCATCCTGTTTGCGGTCACCGCTTTTACACCACACCTCTGGTGGCAGATTCAAAATAACTACCCCTCTTTCTATTACCACATCCTTGACCGTTCTGCAGAAGCATACCGTGCCGAATTTACCTATCAGTATGTAGTCGGACAACTGCTTTTAGCAGGACCACTAGTCGGTTGGTTTCTATACAGTAGTGCCTCCAGGTACAAATCTGGAGATGACTTTATAAAAGCGCTTCAGTTCAACTTTTACGGCATCTTCATCTTCTTTTTCTTCAGTACATTCAAAGGTAGAGTAGAGGCACACTGGACTTTGCCGGCAATGATTTGCCTGATGCTGCTTGCTTACCTACAATTGTCTAAAAAAGAAGTTCCAGTGTGGTTTATAAAAGCCGCAGTAATTAATATTGCGCTCATTATGATGCTGAGAATAGTTTTGATCATTCCTATTCCGTTATTGATGAAAAATAACTTGATTAAAAGTTATTTTGGCACTGAGGAGTGGGCCTTGGAAATTCATAAATTTGCAGGAGAAAGTCCAGTACTATTTGAAAATTCTTTTCAGCTTGCTTCCAAGTATAATTATTATACCAATAGCACTAAAGGTTTCTCTTACGATTCAAGAAACTACAGAAAAAACCAATACGATATATGGCCGCTGGACAATGAGTTCAGAAATGGACGTGCTTACTACCTGCTACCACAACCTGATCTAAGTAAAAAGATGGATACAATATCCACCAATAAGGGAGTTGTCTTTGGAACATGGATTGATCAGGTTAGGATGTATCAACGTGTGAATATAACTCCACTTGATATTTCGGAGAAGCTAAAAGCTGGCATTACCCTTCGATTACGACTTCAGATTGCAAACCCATATCCCGATACTATCACTTTGGGTAATAGAAACCAGTTTTGGAAGTGTTTCCTGGAGTACGGTTATAAGGTAGATAATAAATTTATTGACCCATTGGTTGCTATCGAAGCTAATTTAGAAGATGCAGTGATTGCCCCGGGTCAGTCCATTGTTATCCCTGCCATGATCAAAACTCCAAACAGAGTCGGTAAGTATAAATTAGAGTTTTCTATTAGAACAGAGCCCTTTGCAGGAAGTAGAAACAGCGGCCGCATTGCTGTAGATGTTACGAAGTAATATGGTTAAACAATGCGGCCAATGTGGTGCTAATGAGCGTCGTAAATAATAACTTTCTCAAACAATTCGCGGAATTGATCTAAAAAAGCCTGATGCAAGGTGTGGACTTGATATACATCGTGACCTGCCATATCTTCAAAAAAGATAATCAATGAAAATGAGTAAGTGATATCTACAACTGCACGATCGATTGCTGCAGGGGTTCCAATATGAAACGTCTTCACAGTTTCAATATTTTCTAATGATTCTAACCCTTTTTTAAAAGCGGCAATTTGACCTTCTGTAGTTTCGGCTTTTAACCAAAATAAAACGTGATGAGCTAACATATTTTTTTGATCAAATATATAATTATTACAGTTCGTAAAAACTATAAGCATGATAATTACATGTATACTTAAAGCAGAAAGCTATCCGCACTTTGAAGAGCCGCAATCCTTGCAGGTCAGGCACCCTTCCTGATACATCAGATTGACAGAATTGCAACTCTCGCATTGTTGCTTTTTAGCTTCTGTACCATCTGGTATGTAGCGTTTAAATGCACGTGCTACGCCATTTTTCCAGGTATTAATGGATTCATCCAATTGAAGACTATTAATCAGTTCCACAACCTTTTCTATCGGCATGCCATGTCGAAGTGTACTGGAAATCAGCTTCGCGTAATTCCAGTATTCCGGATTAAATTTATACGATAAACCTTCAATGGTTGTTTTATGTCCGCGTTTATTGTGGTATTGAAAGTCATATCTGGAACTGCCGTCGGCTTCCTTATTTTTAATAATCAGACCATCATTCACCCACCGTGGAATTAAAATACCATCTTCATCATCAGAAAAACCCGTAAAAATTTCATAAGGCTTGTCGTCAATCAGGCCGATAAATGCGATCCACTTGTCTTTCTTGTTTTGAAAACGGACAACATCTGCCATCAATACTGCGGGCCTTTCCGTCGGAAAGCTGGTTGCGGTTACGGTAGTTTCCTTCGGAGCCGTTTCAGTATTAGCGATCAAAACCCCGGAACGAGAGCCGTCACGGTAAACCGTAATACCCTTACATCCGGCTTTCCATGCCTCCATATACAATTCGCCAACCAGCTCTTCGGTCACATCATTTGGCATATTAATGGTTACGCTGATCGAGTGATCCACCCATTTTTGAATCTGCCCCTGCATCCTTACTTTCTTCATGTAATCCACGTCATTGCTGGTTGACTTATAATAAGGCGATAACTTTACCAGTTCGTCCAGTTCTTTTTGTCCGTAGTTTTTAGTGAGGTCATGGCCATTTACTTCCATCCACTTTTTAAAGCCATGGTGAAATACGACATATTCCTCCCAGGAATCACCAAGTTCATCTACAAAATCAACGCGTGCATCCTTATCATTAGGATTTACTTTACGTCTCCTTTTGTAAACCGGCATAAACACAGGCTCAATTCCAGAACTGGTTTGAGACATCAGGCTCGTTGTGCCGGTAGGAGCAATCGTCAGCAGTGCAATATTCCTTCTTCCATGCTCCAGCATTTGGAAATACATCTCCGGATCTGCTTCCTTTAACCGAAGCATAAAAGGATTTTTTTTCTCCCGCTTGGCATTAAAAATCGTGAATGGACCACGCTCTTTAGCTGTGATTACGGATGAACGGTAGGCTTCAATCGCAATGGTTTTATGGATTTCTACAGCAAAGGCGGTACCTTCATCGCTGGCGTAACGCAAGCCCAAAGCCGCAAGCATATCTCCTTCAGCAGTGATGCCAATTCCGGTTCTTCTCCCTTCAGTTGCTTTAGTCTGAATATTTACCCAAAGGTTTCGCTCTATCCGTTTAATTTCTTCTTGTTCCGGATCGTCATCGATCTTTTGTAAGATTGCGTCAATCTTTTCCAGTTCCAGGTCGATGATGTCATCCATCATTCGTTGTGCTAGGTGTATGTGTTGCTTAAATAGGTCCCAATTGAAAATTGCATCCGCAGTATAGGGGTTCTCTACGTAAGAATATAGGTTGATGGCCAGCAATCGGCAAGAATCATATGGGCATAAGGGGATTTCTCCGCAAGGGTTTGTAGAAACTGTTTTGTAGCCGAGGTCTGCATAACAGTCGGGCACCGACTCATTAATTATGGTGTCCCAGAACAAAATTCCAGGTTCCGCAGAGCGCCAGGCATTGTGAACTACTTTTTTCCATAGCAAACTGGGATCAATTTCTTTCTGATACACAGGTTTTTTGCTATCCACTGGATACTGCTGCAGATAAGGAAGTCCAGACTCAACCGCTTTCATAAAGGCATCATCGATACGTATAGAAACATTTGCGCCCGTTACTTTGCCTTGTTCCATTTTTGCATCAATGAAATCCTCGGAATCCGGGTGTTTTATAGCTACTGACATCATCAGTGCGCCACGTCTTCCGTCTTGCGCCACTTCCCGTGTAGAGTTGGAATAGCGTTCCATAAAAGGCACAATGCCAGTAGATGTTAGTGCAGAGTTTTTAACAGGCGAGCCCTTCGGACGGATGTGAGAGAGGTCGTGCCCAACTCCACCACGTCTCTTCATAAGTTGCACCTGCTCCTGATCAATTTTCATTATTCCACCGTAGGAATCTGAATTACCGTCATTGCCAATCACAAAACAATTGGACAAGGATGCAATCTGGAATGGATTACCTATTCCGGTCATTGGACTTCCCTGAGGAATGATATATTTAAAACCAGCGATTAGACCGAATATATCCTCTTCTGAAATCGGATTCGGGTATCGCTGTTCGATTCGTGCAATTTCCGAAGAGATTCGTCGGTGCATGTCGTTGGGTGTGTTTTCATAAATTGCGCCACTCGAATCTTTTAAAGCATATTTATTTACCCAAACCCTCGCCGCTAAATCATCCCCATTGAAAAATTTTAATGATGCTTGGTACGCTTCATCAGCTGTATAGGTTGTTTTTTGTTTGATTTGGTGCTCAGCTTCCATGGAAAATTGTTGATTTGGTGACAGGGTAAAGGTACCTAATCGAAAACATTTAGCATACGAATAATTAAAAAGTTTACAAATTATTATTTTAGTGTATTGATAATCAATTAATTAATTAGTTTACATCCTTAAAATGTTGACAGAAATTGGAATATTATAAATTGCTATGCTATTTTTTAGCTGCCTCTTTATATTGAATAGCATTTTTTTTTCAGGGACTAGGTAAATACACCGCAGAATTCACCAATAAAAATGGGCGGCAAGATTTCTTGCCGCCCATATGAACTAATTATGTTCTCCCTAAAACATGCTCAGTCTAAATCTTCTCTCTGCTTTGTTCTTTATTTCTTCTATCACCTTGTCTTTTGCCGGCGTGATCTTTCATGCCTTCTCTGCGTTTCTCTTTCCACTCTTTGTAAGAACTGCGTTGTTTTTTATCAAGAATGTTGTTGATTTTAGTATCCCTTTCCTCCATAGCCGCTTTCATGGCAGTCATATCTCTTTTTTCGCCTTTAACATGCTTCTCTTTCATCTTATTCATTTCCGCGAGGTTTAGCGCGTAGATTTTAGTTTTCTGATCGGCTGTTAGAGAAAGTTTTTTATCTAACATGTCTGTAGAACGTTGGGCGCGCTCTTCAGGAGTTTTTTGAACTTTTTTGTTGTCTGTCTGTGACATTGCTACAGTACCCATGCTGATGAATAGTATAGCGCTTAAGATTAATTTTTTCATAATATTCCTTTCTTTTTTAGTGAATAGAGCATAAAAGTTTGGAATAGTTTAATCTGCAAAATGTTAAGAAATGTTAAAATGATTTAGGGGATTCCTTTTTTAGTTGCAACTATTTAAGGCCTATGATGAGTTAAGATTGGCGTAAAGAAAGGCTTTTAGTTAGCCAAAAGATAACAGGTATTTAAATAGGAGTTAAAAAGGAGTTGACAGGGGCAACATCCCTGTTACGTCCCTGTTACCTCCCTGTTATGTCCCTATCACCTCCTAGTTAATTTAAACTACATACCGACTTCTTCAGTAAACAGTTAACTGCTGGCTTATATTTAATGCCTAGTAAAGTAACTATAAATATCGTAGAAATTTGAATTAAGAAAATTAAATTTGGTTGAAAATATATAAAGCATTAAGCTAGACATATTTGAGGGGGAAGTGTTCAAAGCCCAAAGAACCTTTAACATATTTTAACACAAAACACTTCCTATAAAACTTGCAGGAAGTCTAAGGTTTGTCTAATTTTCGCAGCGAAAAATTTGGTCTAAATGGAAGAATTAAATACAAATACAGACAGTTCAACTTACGGCACCGATCTGCGTGCTTTGAATGAAATGATACAGAAGGAGAGTACTTTTATAGACCTCCTTTTCAATGAGATGGATAAGGTGATCGTGGGACAACGTTATATGGTTGAGCGACTGATGATTGGCCTTTTGGCTGATGGTCACATCCTTTTAGAAGGTGTTCCTGGATTGGCGAAAACTTTAGCCATCAATACGTTAGCTAAATGTATTGACGCAGGTTTCAGCAGAATTCAATTTACGCCTGATTTGCTGCCAGCCGATTTGTTGGGTACCATGATCTACAACCAAAAGAAAGAAGAGTTCATCGTTAGAAAGGGACCTTTGTTTTCTAACTTTATCCTTGCAGACGAGATTAACAGAGCTCCGGCCAAGGTGCAGAGTGCTTTATTGGAGGCCATGCAGGAGCGTCAGGTAACTATTGGCGACAATACCTTTCCGCTTCCAACGCCGTTTTTGGTATTGGCTACTCAAAATCCAATTGAACAGGAAGGTACCTACCCACTTCCAGAAGCTCAAGTGGATAGGTTCATGCTGAAGGTCGTAATTGGCTACCCAAAAAGGGAAGACGAGAAAAAGATTATGCGGGCTAATATCGCGCCTCAGGGAATGCCCAAGCCTTCTAAAATACTTCATCCTGATGATATTATCAGGGCAAGGAAAGTAGTTAGAGAAGTCTATATGGACGAAAAAATTGAGCAATACATTATTGATATTGTTTTCGCTACCCGTTTCCCTGAACAATATAAGCTTGCAGATTATAAGAATTTGATCAGCTTTGGTGCATCGCCCCGCGCAAGTATCAATCTTGCTTTGGCAGCTAAAGCCTATGCGTTCATCAAACGAAGGGGATATGTGATCCCGGAAGATGTGAGAGCGATCTGTCATGATGTACTAAGGCATCGTATTGGCCTTACGTATGAGGCCGAGGCCGAAAACGTTACGGCTGAGCATATCATCACTGGAATATTAAATGCAGTTGAAGTACCATAACTTATGGATACCAAAGATCTCTTAAAAAAGGTTAGAAAGATCGAAATCAAATCTCGGGGATTGAGTAACCAGATATTTTCCGGGGAATATCAATCCGCGTTTAAAGGCCGTGGTATGGCTTTTTCTGAGGTTCGGGAATATCAAGTGGGTGATGAGATCAGAACGATAGACTGGAATGTTACCGCTCGTTTTAACCATCCCTATGTGAAGGTCTTTGATGAGGAGCGCGAGATGACTGTCATGTTGCTTGTCGATGTGAGCGGGTCTAAAAACTTCGGTACACAGACGCAGTTGAAGCAGGAATTGGCAACTGAAATTTGCGCGGTATTAGCCTTTTCGGCCATTCAGAATAACGATAAGGTAGGCATCTTATTCTTTAGCGATCAGGTGGAAAAGTTTATCCCGCCAAAGAAGGGTAGAAGCCATATTTTGATGATCATCAGGGAGCTGATCAATTTTGAACCTAAACATAAAGGAACCAATGTTGCTGAGGCTTTAAGGTTCTTCACCGGGGCAATCAAAAAACGATGTACTTCGTTTCTGATTTCAGATTTTATGAGCAGCAGCTTCGAAAACGAGCTGAAGATTGCCAATAGAAAACATGATTTGGTGGCCCTGAGGTTATATGATTTGCATGAAGAGGAATTCCCTAATTTGGGTTTGATCCCTATTAAGGATGAAGAAACCGGACAAACGGCCTGGGTAAATACCAGTGATAAGGAAGTGCGTTTTGAGTTTAAACGTGCCGCCCTTGAACGTAACGGTAGGCTGGAAGATCTTTTTAAAAGGTCGGGCGTCGATTTCACCAAAATAGGTACGCACCAGTCTTACGTAAAGCCATTGATGACATTATTTAAGAAAAGAGGAGCGAAGCGATAAGTATGAAAGGATATTTTAACTGGTGTTTACTATTTGCCTTTACTGGTGCTAGTTTTGCTGTTAAAGCTCAGGATGTAACCGTATCATCTAAGCTTGATAAGCCGACGATCCTGTTGGGGGATCAGACTGTGTTAAGGTTATCTGCGAATTTGCCAGCCAATGGAAAGGTGACTTTCCCCGCTTTGACGGACACGCTTTCTTCCAAAGTTCAGATTGTGGGCATGGGAAAGTTGGACACCTTAAAAGACCAATCCGGAAGATGGACGATCACCCAGGCATATACCATTACCGCTTTCGACTCTGGTGTGCAGACCATACCGGCTTTTACTTTTACCGCAAATGGATCGACTTTAAAAACTGATCCTATTCCTTTACAGGTAGAAGCTGTGAAAGTAGATACCACTAAGGCTATCTATGACATAAAGCAACCACTCGCTGTTAAATACAGTTTTATGGACTGGCTTAGGGATAACTCTGTGAAGGTTTTGTTGGGTTTATTGCTGATCATCGTGTTGATCGGTGTTTGGTTCTATTTCAAGAAAAGAAAAAAAGCGGAGCCTGTTGTAGTAGAAGTAACGCCTTTTATTCCTCCACATATTCGGGCCTTGAATAAGTTGACCGAATTAAGAGACAAAGAACTTTGGCAGCATGATGAGGTAAAACAATACCATAGCGAACTCACCGATATCATCAGAGAGTTTTTAGAAAAGCGGTATAAAATCAGAGCAATGGAGCAAACGTCTGACGAGATTTTCTCGGGTTTGAGGAATTTGGCAATCGAAGAAGCCGATAGGAGCCGTTTAAGACAAATTTTAATGCTGGCAGACTTGGTTAAGTTTGCTAAGCAAAAACCATTAAGTACTGATAATGAACAGAGTATGGATAATGCCATTGCCTTTGTTGGCGCGGCAGGAGCAATAATTCAATCACCTAAAGATACAGCGCAGAAAGATGAACCTATTTAAAGGAATTGAGTTTGCCAATCCAGTCTTCTTTTGGCTCCTTTTATTTGTGCCTTTGATGATTGGCTGGTATATCTGGAAGAATAAGACGCTGCAGGGAACCTTGAGGATGTCTACCGTCTCTGGTTTTATGAAAGTAAAATCGAGTTATAGGGTTTTAAGACATTATGGGATCTTCTTTCGAGTGTTGGCTTTGGTGTTTTTAGTGATCGCGATGGCAAGACCGCAATCAGCCTTAAGCTGGCAGAACTCGACTACTGAGGGTATCGACATCGTGATTGCGACCGATATTTCAGGAAGTATGCTGGCGGAAGATTTGAAGCCCAATAGGCTTGAAGCAAGCAAAAACATCGCGATAGACTTTATTAAAGACCGTCCTGATGATAGGATCGGACTAGTTATTTTCAGCGGAGAAAGCTTTACCCAATGTCCGCTTACCATTGACCACGATGTGTTGATCAATCTTTTTAAGGACGTGAACAATGGGATGATTGAGGATGGAACGGCGATTGGAATGGGACTTGCGACAGCTGTTAACCGTTTGAAAAACAGTGAGGCGAAGAGTAAAGTAGTCATCCTTTTGACAGATGGTTCAAATACGGGAGGTTCGATACCTCCATTGACAGCTGCGGAAATTGCAAAAAAGATGAACATTCGCGTGTACACAGTGGGTGTTGGAACTAAAGGTATGGCACCGTATCCGGTTAGGACTGATCAAGGCATTCAATACCAACAAGTACCGGTTACGATTGACGAGACAACATTGACCGGTATTGCTAAGGTTACTGGTGGTAAGTACTTTAGAGCGACTAACAACGATAAATTGAAAGAGATATATCAACAAATTGATAAGCTGGAGAAAGCAAAGATTGCTGTGACTGAATACCACAAAAAAACCGAGCGGTTCTTGCCATTTGTGCTGATTGCACTATTGCTCTTGCTTATAGAATTTGCATTGAGAAACACCCTATTTAAAGGAGCCTTAAGTTAATATTATGTTACGTTTTGAACACATACAGTTATTATGGGCATTGGCATTGTTGCCAGTGATGATCCTTGTATTTTTACTGGTTAAACGATGGCAGCGGAAAGTGCTAAAGGCCTTTGGCGATCACAAGACCGTTAAGCAAGTGATCCCGGAGGTTTCTTTTAGCAGGCCGAAAATTAAGTTTTGGATATTTTTGGTTTCTTTTGCTTCGCTGATTCTAGCAGCGGCAAACCCACAGATAGGCACAAAAACAGAGGAAGCAAAACGAAGTGGATCAGATTTAATGATATTGCTGGATGTTTCTAACAGTATGTTGGCGGGTGATTTATCGCCAAACAGGCTCGAGAACGCTAAGCGGGCAATATCACAGCTTCTGGATAACCTGCATAATGATCGCGTGGGAATTATTATTTTCGCCGGAGAGGCTTATGTTCAGCTTCCGATTACAACCGATTACTCGGCTGCCAAACTGTTTCTAAACAATATCAGCACCGATATTGTACCCACTCAGGGAACTGCCATCGGCGCTGCGATCGAAATGGGAATGAAATCCTTTGACCTGGTGAACGGTACGAGCAAGGCAATGATTTTGATGACGGATGGTGAAAACCATGAAGATGATGCGGTAAGTGCGGCCAAAGCAGCCAGTTCTAAAGATGTAGCGATACATGTTATTGGATTAGGTACCCCGGAAGGCGCAGAGATGCCGATCTACCAAAATGGAAATCCGGTGGGCTTTAGGAAGGATGAGAACGGCAAAGTCGTGCTGAGCAAGTTAAATGAAGAGATGTGTAAAGAGGTTGCTGCTGCAGGTAATGGCGCTTATGTAAGGGCAACAAATGCAAATAGCGGCCTGAATATCGTATTGGATCAGGTAAATAAGATGCAAAAGAAGACCTATGACAGCCGTATGTTTAAAAACTATGAAGATAGGTTCCAGTTTTTTATAGGGATTACATTGATCTTGTTGTTAGTAGAGTTTTTTATATCTAACAGGAAAAATTTGAAATTAAGTGCATTGAATTTATTTGAAGTAAGGGAGTCATGAGGGTATTGATCATAATAATTTTTATTGCATTTCAGGGTTCTTTTCTGTTCGCGCAGAAAGAAAAAAAGGACATTCATGATGGCAATAAGCTGTATGAACAGAAGAAGTATAAGGAGGCAGAAGCGAGTTACCGGAAATCAGTTGCCAAGTCTCAACAATCCGTTGCCGGTAATTTTAACCTTGGAGATGCTTTATACAAGCAAAAGAAATTAGAAGATGCTGGTAAAAAGTTTACCGATATAGCAAATTCTTCTGCCGATAAAGGAGTAAAAGCGCAGGCTTACCATAATCTTGGAAATTCGTTACTGGAATCAAGTAAATTAGAAGAAAGCGTTGCTGCTTATAAGAAGTCTTTGATCAATAATCCGAAAGATGATCAAACCAGGTACAATCTTGCCTATGCGCAAGAAAAGCTGAAGCAGCAGCAACAGCAGAAAAAGGACGATAAGAAGAAAGACGACAAGAATAAGGATAAGAAAGACCAAAAGGACAAAGATAAGCAGGATCAAAACAAAGACCAGAAAGACAAAGACAAGAAGGATAAGGACAAGCAAGATCAGGATAAGAAGGATCAGGATAAAAAGGATGGTAAAGGCGAACAGCCTCAGCCCGATAAGTTATCTAAAGAAGAGGCAGAGCGAATGCTGGAGGCCTTAAATCAGGAAGAGAAAAAGACGCAGGATAAGCTTAAAAATAAAAAAGCAAAGGGCGTTAAAGGTCGTATCGTAAAAGATTGGTAGGTTTGATCGACAATGAATCTTAGGAATATCACAATACTTTTATCGCTGCTGCTGTTTTCTAGGCCGCTATTAGCAGCTGACATTACTTTTACTGCCTCGGCAAGCAGGACTAAAGTGGCCGTGGGAGAAGTTTTTGAAGTGACTTTTGCCGTTAATGGAAATTTGCAACGCTTCGGGCCGCCAGCATTTGAAGGTTTTCAAGTAGTAGGGGGACCTAATCAGTCTTCGAGTATGACTTCCATTAATGGGGCCACCACAGTTAGCATGTCGCTAGGCTATGACCTTGTGGGTATAAATGAAGGGGTATATACGATACCTGGAGCTGTAGCGGTGGTTGATGGAAAGCAATACCGGTCTAATGCCATAAAAATAACGGTCGTTAAAGGGTCGCCTGCTGGTCAGAATAGCTCTCGGGGAGGGCCTGCCACCGCCGATGTATCAAATTCTGATGCTTCTTTCGATATCAGTAAACGACTTTTTATCAGGGCAGTTAGTGATAAAAAAAGCGTATTTCAAGGTGAACAACTTGCAGTTACATACAAACTGTACACAAGTATTGACATCGTTGATAATGCGCTGGATAAGCTTCCAGATTTCAATGGTTTCTGGAGTCAGGAGATAAAGATTAATACTCAAAATGTAAATTGGACAACCGAGATCTTCAATGGTGCAAGATATAATGTTGCCGTGTTGAAGAAGGTGATTTTGTTTCCGGAAAGGTTCGGGAAGCTTGCATTGGACCCCTTGGCAATGACGTTTGTGGTAAGGCAGCAGGTGCCATCCAACGATCCCATGGAGCAATTCTTTGGCGGGGCAGTTAAGGATGTGAAGTACAAGATTAAGAGTTTGCCAATCAGCATCAACGTGAGGCAGCTTCCTGAAGCAGGTAAGCCAGCCGGATTTCAAGGAGCGGTGGGTAACTTTGCCGTTGCTTCGTCTGTTGATAAGAATACTTTGAAGGCAAATGAGGCGCTCAACTATAAGATCAAAGTTTCAGGAACCGGGAATTTTAAGTTACTGAAAACACCCGAGTTAACCCTTGCTACAGATCTAGAAAAATATGATCCTAAGATTGATGATAAACTTATAGAAAGTCTTGATGGTGTATCTGGAAGCAGAGAATACACTTATCTGCTAATTCCAAGACATGGCGGTAACTACAAGTTAGCTCCCTTCAAATTCTCTTATTTTAATCCAGTTTCTAGAAAATATGTGGTGCTAAACACCGAGCCGCATGATCTAGTGGTTGCGAAAGGGGATCCAACCGCCAATGTTACTGCGTTTGCAAAAGGCGCTGAAAAGGATGGTCCTGAACTCGACAAAGACATCCGAAACATTAAAACCGATTCGTCTGCATTAAGTATACCTTCCGATGGCTTTTTTGGATCATTGGCATTCTTCTTTTTAATCATTGCCGGTCCGATTTCATTTTTGGCGGCACTGGCTTATCGAACATGGTATAGAAATTACAATAAGGATGCCGTGGCTGTTAAAAACCGTAAGGCAAGCAGAATTGCGGCCAGGCATATGGCGAATGCACAGAAACAATTGGCCGCCGGGGATAAGAAAGTATTTTACGAAGCAGTTTATAAGGGGCTGTACGGGTATCTTGCAGATAAATTAAACATATCTGCAGCTGATTTAAGCAAGGAAATAATAGTTGAAGCATTGCGAAATAGGTCAGTCGATTTAGCGATCATTAGCGAAGTGGAAGAAACGATAGACCTCTGCGAAATGGCGCGATATGCACCTATGTCGGGCGTTTCACAACCAGAGGTACTTGAAAAAGCAAAACGTATTATTAAAGACATTGAAAATGCACAGACGTAACTTAATTTTGCTTATTGCGCTGCTTACCTTGCCTTTTTGTAGCAATGCGGCAGAACCCGTTGACCTACTTTTTGCGAAAGCAAATAGGGAATACACGCAGAAGAACTATGAAGCTGCGGCAAACACCTACCAACAGGTTTTAGCTGCTGGTGTGAAAACTGCAGCTGTTTATTATAATTTAGGTAATGCACATTACAGACTTAACAGTATTGCAGCTGCAATTTTGAATTATGAGCGTGCACATCGCCTTTCTCCTAATGATAAAGACATTAATGCTAACCTCGCTTTTGCTAATTCTAAGCTCACAGATAAAATGGAAGTAGTACCAGAGCTATTCTTAAAAAGATGGTGGACATCATTCCTTCTACTGCTTACGGTTCAAAACTGGTCGGTTCTTGCAGTTGTATTTTTGCTTCTAGGATTTGCTGGGGTAATAATTTACTTGTTTTCACACGAATATGAGTGGAAGCGCCTCTCGTTTTACAGTGGTTTCTTGTTGATATTTGTTGGTATTTGCTTTATTGCTTTTGCGAGTGCAGAAGATAATTATTTGCAAACACAAAAAGAGGCTGTAGTTTTCAATGGTAAAGTGAACGTGAAAAGCGCAGCAAGCGCAAAGCAGAAAACCCTAATTGTAATCCATGAGGGTACGAAAGTTCGGATCATTGAGCTTAAAGAAGATTGGTTGAAAGTGGAGCTACCAAACGGAAATATCGGCTGGGTAGAATCAGGAGCATTGCAATTGATTTAAATTTTCTGTTTAAGACTTTTAATTTTTGGTAATTCTTTGGTTCAAATAGTTTATAAAGAGATTTGACCAATTTTTGTAGGTGCTTTTGCCATTTTTTGCAATCAAGGTTAGCGTTTCTACTGAATAATGCTTCAAGAGTAATGTATAGAGGTCTTTAAGACAGTCATTTAACGTTTCAGGCTCATACTGATGCCAATTCCTATCTTCATGATTGTCCCTCCTACTCATAAGTTTCTCTAAAAAGCGTTGGGGAGCCTTTAAAATTAGTGCCGGAGCATATCTAGAGATGACTTGATAATCAATCTTTTCATCGATATAATCTATTAACCGGGCATAATTGCCCTCGCTTTCTAATAGCGCTAAAGAAAATGCAGCAGCATTGCTGTCATAGTATGCCATTTGTCTCGCATTTGCTAAAACTCTATTTCTCCAATGATTGAAATCATCATCAGAAGAACGATGGAGGGAAACAAATTGATAGTCAATAAAATCAGGTATTTTCAACAACTGAAGCTTAAGAATTCCCGCAAGTTTAACCTCATCTCCAGAGGTCTTATAAATCGCTATGAGTCTTGCATGGTATTCGAGATCGTAGTCATCATTGGTGTTTTCCTTTAGCTGTTGCACACAATAGACTTCAGCAGTTTCAAAATCTTCCCCTGCAATCAAAGTATCAATAAGCCTAAGGTTATAGCTTAGCGCATGCCTGATAGGTAAAAACAAGTGTTTATAGCTTTGGAACTGATTGTTTAAGATCACCAATCTAAAGAAATGTTGTAGAAAATGATTCCTGTCTTGTTGCGAGGCAGATGCGTTCTCCTCGTAAAGTGTTACCATTAATTCAACTATTATGCTTTTTCTTCCCGTTTCGCTGGAGTCAAACAGTGTTGCGATCAAGTCTAGGTATTGTCGGCGGAACCCATAATCTCTCAGAAATATTTCTTTTACAAAATAGTTCAAGCTTTTTTGCCAGGCGTCGTTATCGCGGGTGGTTGTGATGACTGCGCTGACATCTTCGATGACCTGCTTAATGTAGCTGCTAATTCTTTTGCTGGTGGTATTTAGGCGCTCTTCATAAAAACTACAGGCATCTATTATTGCATTGAACTGTAAGAAATAAACTTCATTCGTGGGCTCTGCACGATACCTTTCTAATATGCTTTGGTGAAGATCAGACCAAAGGTCAACGATTCTTTTAACCTCCTGAGCATCCGCTTTAGTCTTTTTGTTGATCACTGCTCTCAAGCTATTTTGAGTTAGGTCGATGATTTCCTGTGGCGTGTAATTTGAAGACTTATTGGAAAATTCATTTAATAGAGAGATACCTATGTCTTTATGTTTTTTAGCAATTTTTAACACCCAGTCTCTTAAAACCTGAGGATCTGCAAGTTCAATAGCCTCCATCATTGGATCTATTTTTTTTGACCTGGTGATTTTTGCAGGTAGACGCTTAGCTCCCTTAACGACAAACAACAGCAAGGCTGTTTTATGTTGACAGAAAGCGGTAGGGTCTTCACAATCACATTTATGAGCTACAACCGTAGACTTGTCTAATGTTAGACTCACATCGAAGCTTTTATCAAGGACATCTACATAAGATTCAAAATGGCCAGGGTTAATTTCATCGCACTCTCTAACTGCACATTTTTGTGATTGCTTTATTAATTCTGCTGAGAGGACTGATTTGTAGTTTTTAATTGTCAGATTCATTGCAACTGTTGTAATGTGGGATACTTGCTTTCTAGTTTGATGGCTTTGTTGTTCAAATATAACTCAATTCCCTGCGTAGTGCCTGGGAAATACACATTAGAAAACATCAAGTACAATTTTAAGCTCCTTGCTGGTCTTCCTCTACAATTCTTTCCCAATTCCCAAGTCGGAGTTAAAGGAAAAGGGCTCAAAGCCATATGGGATAATTATTATATGTAAAAATTGATCAATTTATGATGCGTTTGCGCTGTGTGTGTCTATTGGTGGCGACTACAACCAAACCACAATACAACTCCTATAGGCGGCATAATTGATCCCGGCATTCGACTATTTTTATTTTAGACCTTTCCTACATTGTTCTTTAATGAAATATTCTGGTTGATATGAGGTTTGTACTGAAGTTTTTCAAATACCGCTGTGGTATGTGTTTTATGGGTGTTTCCTTCGGGCCGAGCGCTAGCAGACACGAAGCAGACACGAAGCAGACCCGAAGCCGAGACATAGCTGAGGGCACTAGTAATAAACTAGTAACGCAGTTCTTTGTGGCCCTGAAATAGGGAAATGTAGAAGTATATAGTAGCATAATTAGCAGCAGCATTGGTTGATTGCTTAAACGAACCTACAATACTGCTGTTTAAAAAAAGCAGATTTATTATTTAAAAAAGGTCAACTGCTCACTTAAACTGGTAAGTGAACACTTAAATCCTTAAGTGTTCACTTAAAATGCTGATCGTATGTTTTCTTAATGCTATTTTGCCAATCTTCTCAGCCGCTTCATCTAAATCCTAGAAATTGACGCCTTCTCCAACTAATCATGGATAAAGGGTTTTTGACGATAATGGTGGTCTTGAGGGGGCTTCAATCCCTCTGTTAAAAATAGTTGATTTTACTTAATGACATTAGGATCGTCATCTGTAACCGGAATGGTTTGTCGTTCGGTTAAACCGGACCATTGTCATTTTGGTCAAATTCCACGATCCATTCAATGCCATATTTGTCTCTAAACATTCCGCCGTATGAACCCCTGGGACTGTCGCCAATTGAACCTTCAATAGCTCCGCCTGCTGATAGTTCGTTATATACTTTATCCGCTTCTTCACGGCTTTCTGTACTCACTGCTATTTTTGATCTGTTCTCATTTTCGTTTGTTCTTCCCATGATTTCGGGAACGTCATTGGCTATTAATACATTGTTCTTCCCTATAGGCAGGGAAATGTGCATTATTTTCTCCATTTATATTTATTTTGGCCTAGAAATGGATACTAAAATGATGCATATGTTTTTCGTAGCTGTAGCTGAGTTGCCATTTATTAAGCGTGCAGATTTGTTTTGCAATTGAAAGTCCAAGTCCATTCCCTTTATTGTCAGTAGCCCCCTTGCCAAATCTTGTAAATAACTTAGATTCCGGGAAAGAAAGCGGTTCCCCTTCATTGCTAATCACCAGCAATTGTTCATTAAGGCTAAAAATTATTCTGGCACCAGAAGGTGAGTAAGAAAGGGCATTGGTTAGCAAATTGGAAATCAAAATTTCCATCAGGAATTGGCTTGCATTCACAACTTTTCTTTGAATACGCTTCTCTATATGCAAACGTTTATGCTGAAACAGGTCTTCCACTAAGTCAAAGTTACGTTTCAGAACAGCTTCTATTGATACCCATTGTACGTCTGTAAAAGCATTATTCTCTAGTTTGGCCAATAGCAGTAATCCCTTATTTACTTTACTAAGGCGTATTGTTGCTTGTTTTGCGTCATTAAGTAAACGAGCAATGTCTACCGTTAATGGCTGCTGACTAATACTTTCCAATCTCGTTTTTAATATACTAAGTGGGGTTTGAATTTCATGGGAAGCATTCTCGGTAAATTCTTTTAATGCGGTATATTCCCTTTTGCTCCTGGCTGCCAAATCAATAAGTACATTGTTCAATTCCTTAAATTCAGTAACATCGGTAAGCGTTAGCTGTAATTCTTCCTTTGAACTCACAGAATACGCCTTTATCCGCTTCAGGTTTATTAAAAACGGTTTCCAAATTCTGCGACTAATGAAATAGTTAACCAAAGTGCCAAGTACGATTAACAGGCCTGCTATGGAAAGGAAAATGTAAATGATCGATTTAGAATAATTGTCCCAGCCGATGTAGGTGGTCATAACCATGATGCGGTAGTGCTGACTATTGATCTTTTTGCTCTCCGAAAAGTAGTAATAACCTTCAGTTACTTTTTGGAGTCTATCATAAATCATGGTGTCTTTAAAAATTTTAGGTAGTTTCATCAGGCCATCACTACCCTTAGTGATGTTTATTAGTGGGAAATTGACAGTTCGGCCCATATGGATTTCCTGAGCTACCATATCAGTCTGTAATTCGAGCTGCTTCTGTATTTCTTTAGATATTTCATTTCTCAGAAAAAGGAACAACATACAGCCGGTAATGCCCAATACCACTGCACTAAGCCAAAAATGGTAATAACTAATCTTTGATAGCAGTCTCACTAATAGGTAAACTTATAGCCCATTCCATATACTGTTTTGATGTAGTCTTTACCTGAAATATTGCAAAGTTTTTTTCTCAAATTCTTCATGTGTACATATACCGTGTCAAAATTATCACTCTGGTCAAAATGATCTCCCCAAAGGTGCTCAACTATTGATGCTTTACTAACCACACGGTTTTTATTGATGACAAAATAAATGAGCATGTCGTATTCTTTTCTGGTTAGACTTACCTCGCTTTCTTTGAAAAAGAATGATTTAGAGGAGGGGTGCATTGTGAAATCATCAAATGTGATTTGTTCTACGCCTTTTAATGTTTTTCTGCGGTATATGGCATTCACCCGGGCATTTAATTCTTCCAGATAAAAGGGCTTTGTTAAGTAGTCATCAGCTCCCAGATTTAGCCCATTCAGCTTATCCTGCAGCGAATCTTTTGCCGAAAGGATAAGGATTCCGGTTTCCAAATGGCTTTTTCTGATATCTTCTATGAGGTCTATTCCGCTTCCATCAGGCAGGGTAATGTCGAGTACCACTACATCATACGTGTAGTCTCTTAGTTTCTGCTCTGCCTGAACAAAAGTTACGGCCTGTTCGCATATGCAATCGTGTGAGCTGAAATAGGTTTCCATTTCTTCCAATAGCACTGGTTCATCTTCTACAAACAACACCTTCATAATTATTATTCAAATTAAATACGATTTTTTTAGATTCTTTAGAAATTCTTTAGAATTGGCTTTAATATTTGCAACAAGATTAGCGCTTATTTAGACTTAATACAAGTAATATAATAATAAATTATATAATCAAATCAAAAATGAAAATTCAATACTTTAAGAGTTTGGTATTTATTGCCCTTGCAGTTGCGGGTGTTACTTCATGTAAGAAAGATACAGTTGATCAGGATTCGCGAAACCAAACTTTGCGCCCAGCAATTGACTATACTAAGTTGGTAGAAGGCACAAAGTACGATGTAACAAATACCATCTTTGTAGATGCAGCGGGTAAAAGCACAATTGACCTAACTACTGGTAATTTCCGTTACAGGGTATTTCAAGGCATAAACACTTATAGCGGAGTATGGAAAACTAAATTGATTGATGGTAATGTATTAAAAAATATGTATTCAAATACTGGTAATCCATTTACAGGGGAATCTAATCCAGCTCCGGCTGATTTTGCAGCAATAAATGTTTCCGGTGTTCAGTTACGTAATGTTACAGCTTCTTCATGGGATGCAGCTTCAGCGGAAGTAGTACGTAAAAAAATCGAATCAGATCTTGCTTCTCTTGCAACTATCAGTGCTTCAGCCAATGTTGCTGCTGTAAAAGGAACTGCTGGTTATGTAGCTAATAATGCTGGTACTAAATATCTTTTGGATGCAAAAGGTCTTGAAGTGGGGCAATTAATTCAAAAAGGTTTAATTGGCGCATTTGACCTGGATTATATCGGTAATGTTTTACTTAATAAAGGTCTGGAAGCAGATAACAAGACTTTAGTTTCTGGTAAGAACTATACAAAGTTAGAACAGAATTGGGATGAAGCCTATGGTTCACTAACTTTAAATCCAATTTATCTTGCAGGTTCAACAGATGCTATAAGAGGTACTACCGAATCTTTTATTGGTTCATACATTTGGGAATACAACAAGGCAAATTATGCTAAAATTTTCCCTGCTTTCTTAAAAGGACGTGCTGCAGTTGTTAATAATGATGCTACAGAAATAAAAACGCAAGCCTTATTTCTCAGAACACAAATAGAATATGCAATTGCAAATTCGGCCTGGAATTACCTAAAAAAGTGGAAAGACGGAAGTACTGCACAAGATGCTGGTGCTGCTGCTCATGCTTTGGGTGAAGCATTAGGATTTATTTACTCATTGCGTTTTGCAACTGTTCATAAAGCTGATGCTAAATTCTCGGATGATATCATTGCCTCATTAATAGGTACGGATGGTGGAGCCTGGGATTTAACTCCTGTTAAGGTTACTGCTGCGCAAGATGCTATTAAAGCCAAATTCGGTCTTTAGTAATTATAAAATAATTTCTATTAAAGTGGGTTACCCTTTCTGCAAAAAAAAGCAATCCACTTCTATCCTTTATAAGATTTGATATGAATCACTTAAAATTTAAACGCATCAGCCTGGCTTGCTTACTGGCTTTAACCGTATTCGCCTGCTCAAAAATGAAAAGTACTGAGCAGCCTGATAAAGGCGGCAATCTGGGCGTCGACAGAAAGGCTTTATTGACTTACCTTGCCGATGACATTATCATTCCGTCTTACGCTAATTTTAAAACAAAGTTAGATCTATTACAGGGGAAAAGTGACGCTTTTACAGCAGCACCAACTACAGCATCTTTGGTTGAACTTAGGACAGCTTGGGTAAATGCTTATGTAGAATGGCAAAAAATAGAATTGATAGATGTAGGCCCGGCAAGCAGTCAGACCTTAAGGGCATTCTTCAATGTTTACCCAACCAATGTTGCCAATATCAATTCAGGCATTGCCAGTGGCACTGTTAATTTTGATGTACCAGCTACTTACGCGCAACAGGGTTTTCCGGCGTTAGACTATCTGATTAATGGGCTTGCGAATAACGACACAGATATTGTTACATTTTACAGCACGGCGGCTGATGCGGCAAAGCGCATTGCTTATGTGAAGAAAATACTTACAGAAATGAACAGCATTTTCGCGAAGGTTTACACGCCATGGACTACCGGTGCTTACCGTGATGAGTTCATTAGTAAATCAGGAACAGATGCCAGCTCGTCACTAGCTGGGCTGGTAAATGGCTATGTTTCAAACTACGAAAGGTACATTCGTTCCGGAAAATTCGGTATCCCTTCCGGGTCAATGATAAACGGGGTAGTGTCAGCCGAAAAAGTAGAAGCACTTTATAAAAAGGACATCTCCTTAACATTAGCAAAAACAGCGCAACAGGCTTCTGTAGATTTCTTTAACGGGAAAAGTGTAAAAACCGGAACTGAGGGTAGCTCTTTTAAAACCTATCTTGATGCCTTGGGAGCAAAGGATAGCAAAACAAATGTTAAGCTTACGCATGCTATTCAGGATCAGTTGGGAGTTACTTTTACAAAGCTGAACCTTTTAACAGAAAACCTGAACAATGAGGTAAAAAACAACAATCAGAAAATGATTGATGTTTATACAGAAATGCAGAAATTTGTGCGTATGGCTAAAGTGGATATGACATCTGCAATGAGTATAACCATTACTTATACAGACAATGATGGAGATTAATTTCATTTTCTAAATGAACAGCTATTTCCTGAAGACAACACATACGGCCCCCTTAGCAATTTATAGAATAGCTATAGGGCTAATGCTGTTTATCAGTATTCTGAGATTTTGGATTAAAGGATGGATCTATGAGCTTTACATAAAGCCCTTGCACTTCTTTTCTTTTTATGGTTTTGAGTTTGTAAAACCATTGGGTAATTATACCTATGTACTGTTCTTTGTTTGTGCAATAGCGGCGTTAATGGTTGCATTCGGATTGTTCTATCGTACGGCAATTGTGATGTTGTTTTTTAGTTTTACCTATATAGAACTAATGGATAGAACCACCTACCTGAATCATTACTATTTCATGAGTCTGGTGTTGTTTATCCTTATATTCTTGCCGGCACATCGCTATTTTTCTATAGATGCAAAGCGTAGGCCATCCATATTATCAGATCAGATTCCGCAGTGGAATATCGATGTGCTTAAGCTGATGATGGTTATATTGTATTTTTATGCAGGGCTAGCCAAAATTAACAGCGATTGGCTGTTAAGTGCTTTGCCATTAAAGATCTGGTTGCCCTCCCGTAACGATTTGCCAATAATTGGAACGCTGTTAAGCTATCAAGCAACCGCATTTCTATTTAGCTGGTTTGGTTGTTTATACGATTTAACCATAGCTTTTTTACTTTGGAACAGAAGAACACGTTTACTGGCCTATCTTACAGTAGTGGTATTTCATGTTCTTACTGCCATATTGTTTCCAATAGGAATGTTTCCTTATGTAATGATTGTTGCGGCATTAATTTTTTTCTCTGCTGATTTTCACTTACGGATAATCGACTTTTTGAATAAGCTGTTTAAGTGCCCTCCAACATTTATCAGGCCTAATGTCCGATTTACCTTTAAACCCGCAGTGCAAAAAGTAATGCTAATAGGTTTTGCCTTGTTTTTTCTGGTGCAATTGATATTTCCGTTCAGGTACATGCTGTATCCCGGAGAATTATTTTGGACAGAAGAGGGCTATAGATTTTCATGGCGTGTAATGTTAATGGAAAAAGCAGGATATGCACAGTTTACCATAAAAGATGCTACAGGAAATTTTGCTGTAGCAAATAACAATGAATTTTTGACCGTATTGCAGGAAAAAATGATGAGTACACAATCAGATATGATCCTGCAATATGCACATATATTACGCGACTATTATGCCAAAAAAGGGTTTAAGTCGCCACAAGTTTATGTAGATTCCTATGTGGCCTTAAATGGCCGGGGCGGAAAAGTTTTTATCAATCCACATGTAGATTTGGCTAAAGAAAGTGATTCTTTTAGTACTAAGATGTGGATTTTACCAATGAATGATGAGATTGAAGGTTTTTAGTTTATTATGTTGCTGTTTCATTTCAACAGCTATTTTTGCCCAGGATACCTCTAAGACAAATAAGCCCGATACGGCGGTTAAAGTTAAGAAATTAAAAGAGGTGGTGATTAAGAATAAAAAGACAGATTTTGGTTTTTCACATTTGAAAGGAGTAGAGAACTTCGGGATTTATGAAGGGAAAAAGTCTGAAGTTATTATTCCCGATCAGCTGGTAGCCAATTTAGCTACCAATAATGCAAGACAGATTTATTCAAGAGTAGCTGGTCTGAATATTTGGGAAAGTGATGGGGGGGGGATTCAGCTAAGTATTGGGGGCAGGGGTTTAGATCCAAACCGCACGTCCAATTTTAATACGCGACAAAATGGATATGACATCAGCGCTGATGCGCTCGGATATCCTGAAAGTTATTATACTACTCCCACTGAGGCGTTGGAGCAAATTCAGATTGTAAGAGGTGCAGCATCTTTACAGTACGGGACACAGTTTGGCGGTTTGTTGAACTTTGTTATGAAAAAACCAGTAAAGGATAAACCTTTTGAACTTACAGTACGCCAAAGTGCGGGATCTTATAATTTTTATAATTCCTTTACCAGCGCCAGCGGCACCGTTGGAAAAGTGAGCTACTACACATTTTTTCAATATAAAAATGGAGATGGCTTTAGAGGTAATTCTGATTTTAACAGTTATACAGGATATGCTAATGTAAATTACCAGTTTAATGAGAAATCAAAATTAGGGTTGGATTTTACACATATGAATTATCTGGCGCATCAGCCGGGTGGTTTAACAGATGATATGTTTGCCGAAGACCCTACGCAAAGTAATCGGGAGAGAAACTGGTTTAAGGTGAACTGGAATTTATTTGCTCTGCATTTCGATCATAAATTTAATGCTAATAACGAGTTTAACCTGCGCTTATTTGGCTTGTCGGCAAGCCGGTATACGGTAGGTTTCAGGCCAAATCGTGTGGCTACAGCTGATGACGGATCAGAACCGAGAGATTTGATTAAAGGAGATTTTGAAAATTGGGGTGCTGAGGGGAGATACATTAAGCGTTATAACCTGTTTAACAAACCTTCAGTGCTATTAGTGGGTGTGCGTTACTATCATGGATTAAATCATAGTATACAAGGCTATGGTAGTTTGGGTAAAGATGCCAATTTTAATTTCTTAGATCCTGACAAGTTAATTCTGAATGATTATCGTTTTCCGAACCGGAATGTTTCTGTCTTTGCAGAGCATATCCTTCGTTTAAACGAGAAATTTTCAATCGTACCAGGTGTTAGATTTGAATATATAAATACTAAAGCAAATGGTTTTTATGCCGCAAAGATCCCAAGTAATATCCCTACCGACATTGATTTAGGTGCCAGAACTTATGAGCCTAGAAGTAATCAGCGTCAATTTGTTATAGCAGGATTAGGGTTAAGTTATCAACCTACAGAAAGTACGAATGTTTATGCCAACCTATCACAAAATTATCGTTCAATTACTTTTAGCGATATGCGCATTGCGAATCCGTCGGCAGAGATTGATCCAAATTTGCAGGATGAAAAAGGTTTTTCATTTGACGTGGGTATACGTAGTCAGCAAACTAAGTTTTATTCCTATGATGTGAGTGCATTCTATTTAAACTATAACAATCGGATAGGAGAGGTTCAAACATATGATGCTTCAGAACGGATAATACGTTTGCGTACTAATATTGGTCAGGCAGTAATTATTGGGGTTGAATCCTATGCTGAAGCAGATTTTTTACGTCTGTTAAAACCAGAAAGTGAGGACTGGAGTGCGGTGTTATTTACAAATACAGCATTGATTAAATCGGAATATAAAAGGAGCGATATTACAGCTATTAAAGGAAATGAGGTTGAGTTTGTTCCGAGGTTAAATTTTAAGGGCGGCTTAAGGCTTGGTTACAAAAATTTAAAGGGATCATTTCAGTTTACCCATCTTTCTGATCAGTATTCGGATGCAACGAATGCAACTAAGGGAGATGCTTCGGCAGTTGTTGGTTTAGTTCCGGCTTACACCATAATGGATGTAAGTATGTCATATGAATACAAAAGATATAAATTGGAAGGGAGTGTAAATAATCTGGCAAACGCCTATTACTTTACGCGTAGAGCAACCGGTTACCCAGGACCGGGCATTTTACCATCTGATAACCGCACATTTTATTTAACCTTGCAGGTTAAGTTGTAAGTAATTGACACTTATTATCAATACAAATGGATTATTACTATTCTGACATGCCATTATCACACAAACTGAGTCATCTGATTAAGTATTGTCTTTAAAGAGCCTTTTGCTGAGAATCTTTAACCGTATTCCATAAGCCATGCAGAGCTATGAAAAAACAAAGAGGGCTATAGAATCGAGGTCACTGAAAAAGTTACCCCTTTATAGATTAACTTTTTAAAAGCGATCAAGTAGACCATATTTTTGCTTGATCACTTTTTTTTATCTGGAAATCTTGCTATGCGCTGACAAATCAGCTATTCTTAATTGATTTAGAAAGCAATGCTTCTATAGGTTTTTTATCGCCGTTTTGCCTGTTTATATGGTTAGTTTGATGATTATTTTTAGGTTTACAATGAAAATAGCTATTGAAATATTGTTGAACTGATAAAACCTACTGTTTAATTAGAACACCGGCGATAAGCAAGCTCACATGCGCAACTCTAACTCTACCTTATTTTAGACAATCCCCATAACAATTTAGACGAAATAACGCCAAACTAAAGTGTAACAATCCATAATACTAGGGTTAACGTCACAGCGTTGCCATAGTGCGAATTTTGTGTTACCACCTTGAAAGTAAGCGTGAAAGGTAGCAAGAATACTTGAAAGCATCTCTAATCGCTATGCTTTTGGTCGTCGCAGAGGCTGTTTTTAGCCTTATCAAATGTTTGTAATGGCAGGATATATTAGTATTAACTTTAGTTGACTCAAATCATAAACAAACAAGGAAATATTTTAAATTATTTGTTTGAAATCGATTTCCAAATAATTACATTTAGAAATCGATTTCCGGATTCTGTTGGATTTTAATAAACCGATTAGACCTGTTCGAAACAATAAAGATGTAACCAGCAAAGGGTGGTGTGAGAACTCCGTAATATCAGTTGGTTCGTGGTTCCTGATTTTGTACACCAGTTTTTACGAATGCAAAAAATATGACTAAATCAAATCAATTTACGGGGATTGCGCTTATTACCGTTTTGGTTTTTTTATGGGGATTTGCTCACTATTTAGATCCGATCCTGATCCCGCACCTGAAGCGTTCATTCACCTTAACAACGATGCAGGCTACGCTGGTGGATTCGGCGGTATTTATAGCATATTTTCTAATAGCCATACCTACCGAAATGATTCTGAAAAAATGGAGTTACAAAGCAGGTATCATAGTTGGTCTTCTGGTTTTTGCTACAAGATGCTACCTGTTTATTCCAGCGGCCAATATACAATTGTATTCATTTTTTCTGATAGCGTTGTTCATAATTGCCTGTGGATTAACTGTTTTGGAAACTGTAGCTAATCCGTATATATCCGTTATTGGTGATCCAGAAAGCGCAACAATCAGGTTGAATTTCGCAAAGTCATTCAAAGATTTGACAACCATGCTGGTGCTTATTGTTGGTGCCCGTTTGATTTTAACCCAAACTTATTCTGATGTGGTTCTGAGGGTAGTGACACCCGAAACAAGGCAGATTGCACTTGCCTCTGAAGAGTCATCTGTTAAAGCGCCGTATTTTATTTTAGGGATTGTTTTGGTAATCATCGCTGTGTGTTTCTATTTCGCAAAAATGCCGGCTGTATATGATGACAATTCTGACGATACGGCTAGAAGCAATAGCATTTTTTACGTCTTGAAGCATAGGTATTCATCATGGGCAGCGAAGTTTTTTTATGTCGTTGCGCAAGTTTGCGTATTCAGCTTATTTATTTTGTATTCAAAGCAGGCTGCCGGAGTTACCGAAACCGAAGCTGCGTATTATTTAAGTGGCGCCGGGCTAGCACTTTTAGTCGGAAGGTTTTTGGGTACGGGTTTAATAAAATTTATTAGTTCCAACAAACTCTTGGCTATATACGCAGCGATAAACGTGCTACTTTGCGTGAATGCGGTACTTAACCATGGTATCATCATGTCTATTGTAGGCGGGTCGATATTCTCACGTATTTTTGACTACATCAGTGATAAAATCGGCAATATTCAGGATGGTTACTGGGTTCCGTTGATTTGCTTTGTCGTCGTCGTCGTTTTCGGCTTCTCCGGTCATAAAATATCCTGCAAGGAAACAAACACCTTGCCTGTATAACAAGTTTTGTAAATTTAAAAATCGTCATTAAAATGAAAGCTTTAAAAACTATTATCTGTTTTGTTGCCTTAACGGGATTGGCTGCCATTGCGGTAGCACAAGAGTTGCCAATTAATAATGGCCCATTTAAACCAACCGAAGAGTCACTTAAAAATTATCGGTATCCAGAGTGGTTCCAAGATGCCAAATTTGGAATTTGGGCACATTGGGGGCCTCAGGCAGTTCCCCGACAGGGGGATTGGTATGCGAAAAAGATGTACGAAGAGAACAGTGATGTATACAAATATCATCTGGCGCATTATGGTCATCCATCAAAATTTGGGTACAAGGATATAATTCCTCTGTGGAAGGCGCAAAATTGGGATCCGGAGAAATTAATGAAGCTTTATAAGAGAGCCGGTGCTAAATACTTTGTAAGCATGGCTAGCCATCATGACAATTTCTTTTTATGGAATTCTAAAATTAACCGATGGAACGCGGTTCAGATGGGCCCGAAGAAAGATGTGGTAGGATTATGGCAAGAAGCGGCAAAAAAGCAAGGCCTCAAGTTTGGTTTGTCTGAGCATCTGGCTGCCAGTTATACTTGGTTCCAAACGGCTCACCTGGCAGATACAAGTGGCTTGTATAAAGGTATTCCCTACGACGGAAATGATCCGGCAAATCAGGATTTGTACCATTCTAAAGCAGCTCCAGACGATCGCCAATGGCTGACGAACAATCCGGAGTATTATAAAAAATATTTCAACAATGTGAAAGAACTGGTGGATACGTATCATCCAGACCTACTTTATTCAGATAGCCAATTGCCTTTCGGAGAGATTGGCCGAAGCATGCTTGCTAACTTCTATAATGGTAATAAGGCTTTTCATAAAGGTGAGATGACCGCCGTTTATACTTGCAAGCAGCCCTCACAAGGCATGTGGGCACAGGATCTTGAAAGAGGTGTGCAGGATTCAATAAGTCCGTACCCGTGGCAAACGGACACCTCTATAGGAGACTGGTATTACCGTACCGGGCAACGTTATAAGAGCGCCACAGATATCATCCAGATGCTCACTGATATTGTGAGCAAAAATGGTAATCTGCTGATTAATATTGTACAAACCCCGGAAGGCGACCTTGAGCCAGATATGCTGGCAACATTGGACAAAATTGGCACTTGGATCGATGTAAATGGCGAAGGTATTTACGGTTCCCGCCCATGGAAAATTTATGGTGAAGGGCCATCGACAATAAAAGCAAACCAGAAAAAAGGACATTTCGGTGGATTGAGTGATGAAAGCAAATTTACTGCAACTGATATCCGTTTCACTACTAAAGGCAAACAGCTATATGCATTTTTGTTGGACGTTCCTTCGAAGAGTATCAAAATTACTTCACTAGGGAAGGCCGCAAAAATTACCAACCAAAAAATAAAATCGGTTAGCATACTTGGGCTTAAGCAGGTGGTAAAATGGAAGCAAGAAAATGATGCTTTGGTAATAGTTATGCCCGAAAAACTGCCTGATTGGAAAGTGCTTGGTATTAAAGTGGAACTGAATTAGAGAAAAACCTCCTAGTTTGCAAGAAATTAAAAAATGAATTTGCCTGAAGTAAAATTTGGAACCAGTAGTCTGGGTAATTTGTATGTGGAGCTACCTGAAGAAGTCAAGTGTGCTACGATGGTATTTTGGAATGTTACGAACAAGGAAACGAATTATTGGGTGGTTATGACGCTAAATATGTTTCAGTGCATGATCCGGATGAATATCTGGCAATAGCTAATTCCCTTACAGATAAAGATAAACGGTACAAAGATATTTTAGCAGCTTATGATGCATTACACGAACTTTAGGTTTAATATAGAGGTGCTTGTAATGGATTAAGCTAAACATCTTTCAATTTAGGTTATAAAAATTCTAATAATAAAATAAAACCTCTATCTTAAAGATTTAGCTTATTGTAAATCAATAAAATAGAGGTTTTTTCGTGGAGATAGAGGGGTCACAATCGAACACCTTTTACCGTTTTTGACATTTTTAAGTAGCCTAAAAACCTGATTTAAGTTATATTTCAACTGAGTGACTGGCTAACTAGTGAGATGCTTAGAAAAATCAAAAAGTATGTGATGGATTGTAAAATGGGTATTCTTACGCGTGTGTAAGCTATCAAAAGTGAACGAATTCCCTTCAATACTATTATCAGAAATGCTAATCAAATCACCTTCTGGAGAAGTGCTGAGTTTTTCACCAAGCTTTGTAAAAAGATTACTTTTAGTTTTTAAAGGGTCTCCGGCCAATATGAATCCAATCATTCCACCGAAATTTGAAGTTTGGGCGTACTTACCGTTAAAATAGCGGACTACTCCGCCATCAAATATATTCTCATTTGCGCTATTTTTTTTATAAGTATTATAGCAAACATATTTGGCTATCAAGTCTGAATTGCCGTCCAGGTTCTTACACTCAAAATAAAAGTCCTTGCTTTTCCAGTTTGTACTATGAATGTTGATATCATAATTCCCTTCTACTTCTTCATCATTAGTTACCTCTCCCTTAACACTAAAATGGAGACCAAAATTCCTGTTGTTGTTTAACTTCAGCCGTATGAACTTTGCTATTTCCCGCTCGGTTCGAGGGTATCGCTTGTTCTTTTCTACTTGGATCTTTGTTTTCAATTCTGCGCTATCATAGCCCTGATAAAACTGCAACAGATAATAGAATACCCATTTTTTCCAAAACTCGTCGTCCAAATCGCGTAGTTTGCGGGTGTCAAAGGGAAACGAAGGAGGCCTTTTTATCCTAATGTATTCTCTCTCCATTTTCGAGCGGTATTAAATGTTGTAGGATCTCGTGCCCATCTTCAAATGCCTTGGTTGGGGTCCAGTTTTTGTTAAGATCTTGTTTGATAATATATACACAGTCTTTTCCGAAAATTTTCTCCTGGTTGGCAAGAAAGTTGGCCTTCGGATTTTGCTCAAATATCTCACTGAGGAGGTATAGTTTTGTCTTGGCGACATCAGGACTTTCAGATTTTCCCCCAAAAGAAAGCTTTACCACAATCAAATTAAAATCCGTCGTTGTTTCTACTATGCAGATTGGCGAATTAAAATAAAACCCAACTATTTCATTTAAGACAGACTTGTATTCAATTAGGGCATTTCTCCTAGGGCCGATTTTTATCTTAGGCAGAAAGGAGTCGCTGATCCTTTGCTTTTCCCAATAGGTTAGCTCATACATGTCGTAAATTAACTCATTTAGTTCTTTCTCTTTGTCCGCATACACATATTTCCCTTCAGATAGTCCCGCACTTATCACGGAAATTTTAGCCAGTAAAGACTTATCCAATTCAATCGGCACAGGTATTTTCTTTATGTCGTCTACCCCAATTTTTGGAAATGAACCGTCAATGCGTTTTTTTAGATGAATATTAATGAAGTAGCTTATTAGATCACTGTTTAAAATAGCAGTAATCAATTCATAATAACTATCATCGTTTAACTTGAGAACATATATATCAAAATCAAAATAAACTAACTTTTCTAAGTAGACGGCTTTCAGCTTACCAATCCTACTCCATATAATCCGCCTGCCTTCATACAGTTCTTTTTTTCTTGGCCGATGAAACATCGAGATGTCATGACCAAAAAAAGTGTTATTTGAAGTTATCCTATACTTTTCTATATTTCCAGGCTTTACAAAAGCTATAGGAAATTGCTCGTTTCCCTGTGGCCTCGAATACTTGTTCTTGAAGAGTTCATTATATTCATCTTTCTGTCTTTTCGATAATGATCTCCATTTTTCAGCACTAACGTTAAATTCTTTTTCTATTTCCTCAAACCCAACCACCTGGATGCCTCTATGTAGAAAATAATCATTCTCCTCCTGCAATATATAATCTTGTAATGGAGACGATTTTAATAATTTCTTTATCAATGTGCTATCATACGCATTTCCAACAAGGAAGTCTCTTAACCTAACATCCCCGTTCAAAAGATCTACTCGTTTGATCTTGATGACTCGATCTTCCTGAATTATCAGTAGCTCAAAGGGTTTCTCTGAGAAAACGCCTAATTCGACGGAGTAATAGTCAATCAGGTTATTGTCACCGTTATTTGTAAAAATGATAGCCACAACGCTTTCCGTAGCTTTTTCAAACAGAATCTTTTTTACTTTGGATAGCTCATAAATCTTTTCAATACCGTATTGTGAATAAAAGTAGTGCTGAAAGGCTTGCGAATAATCATTATAAAAGCTAGAGCTATTCGAAACAAATCCAAACCTTGTGTTACCGTCACTCCACTCTTTTATTTTCAGGAAAAAGCATTGGGATATTTGGGATCTGCCAACAAGATTTCTAGCAGATAATTGTTGTTCAGCAACAACGACCTGATAAGAACTTAGAAAAGAAATTTCGGTTCTAAATTCGGAAGTATTGGGTATTTCAAAAAAAGGTGGGTTTCCCACAATATACGAGAAGCACTTGCCCGCAAATGCCTTTTCGGAAATATCAAGCGTGTTGGCATGTTTGATATTTTGAAAAAAGGAATACTCAGAAAATAAATTTATTTTCTTGTTCTCCTGTAATTCATTGGAAATAAAATCCTTTATATCTGCTGGGTCTATACCAACAAAGATCTGTAATGACAGGGAGAAAAGAGTAAATCGCTGTGCCGTTAGTTCCTTTTCAATGCCAAAAATGTTTTCTGACAACAGTTGTGTCCGGTACCGTATTTTTCCTATGCTGTCCTTGGGTTCTATTCCTTGCTTTTTAGCTATTTCCAGCAGACGTTGATAGCCTACAATAAGAAACATTCCTGAACCACTTGAGGGATCTAAAATAGAGCCTATCCTATCTTCACTTATTACATCATCTATTATTAACTGTGCGAGCTTTTTAGGTGTATAGTATATGCCATTCTCCTTTTGTTTGTCAGAAAGGAAAACTTCATAGATGTAACTGATGAATTCCACCGGCAGAACATCAAAGCCAAAGTCATATAATCTCAACTGACCAGTACTCAGATTTGCCTTGAATGAAGTAGCGATGATGTTACGGACTTCATTTGTAAGATATTGATCATCAATTGTCGGTTGGTCGAAAAGCGCATTGTTAAATATCTCATGAATGATTTTGTATAGTTTGTTAATATCAACATTGGAATATGTTTCTAATAACCTTTCGTAATTAAGAGTTGTATCACTGAAATAATGCTGATAAAATGACGAGTTAATAATATGGTTATCTTCTAAGTATTTAATGTAGAGCGTGCGATCTATCAATGCTTGAACGACTTCATTTCTGTTAGCGTCAACAAAAATGGATTGAGCCAGTACGTTGTTTAATTGTTCCTTTAATGCCTGCAGTGCCGCAACCAGTTCCTTGTCTATCCCTTTGTATTTCGCCTTGCTTATAAAACTGCGGTAATTCAACCAGAATGCCCCACTATCAAACTGCCAATTTTTTATGTTCTCAATGTTCTCTAAATCTTTTCGATTGGTTGAAAACACCTCAAGCTCACTTTCATTATTTGAAACTTTAGGGGAGTACCTAGCATAGATCATTACAAGTTTGTTTTGATCTTGCTTGTAGTGAAAGATAATATCCGCATCGTTCTTATTCCAAACATATTTTCTCAACCTCTCAAGTTCAGAATCATCTAATTGTGTTGTGACGAGATAAAAAGATGTATTGGTGTTGTTTGGATTATCATAAAAAAAAACCGAATTTTTAAGCTTATCAGATAAAGTAGGTTCTTTTTCTATATCAATAACTTTCTCTGCCAGATCCACCTGAAAGTTAAAGCCTAAGAATGAAAAAAAATCTACGTAATTCATTAATTAACAGTAATTTAACGTTATGTATAGCCTAATTTTAGAAAAGCATAAAGTTAAATAAAAATATCGGTAAGATTGCAGTTAACGTCTATTGTTCTAACCGCTGGCCGCCATAACTTATTCTATTTTCGATTTTAATAGAGGTATACAACTGTGAATTTCCTTTTCATAAATTTTGATCAAAAGAATATGAAAAAGAGAAAAGCAAAAAGAATCAAATCAACTAGTGTCATTGACCTTCAATTAGATCAAGCGAGAAGTGATCATGAAGAACTCAAAACCCAGGCTTTAATAGATTTAATCGTAAAAATTATCGTTGACGGTACCTTAAGGGAACTCTATTCTAATAACGAACCAATAAAATGAAAAAGCATGGCTTTATATGACTGACTAATAAGATTTTAGGAAGAAAATAGGCCAAAGGGGAATCGAACTCTATCTAGCTGATTATCAGTGATGTTAAATGTTGATGGCAAAAGCAACCTCTATTCTAAAGATTTAACTAATTGTAAATCAATAAAATAGAGGTTTTACTGTGGAGCCGAAGGGGTTCGAACCCTTGTCCAGTTGTGTGGCAAATTATGCCTTCTACATGTTTATTTTCCAATTGATTTTCGGGATCTGGCGGGCTGGAAACCGACCTTACCGTTCACCTTAGGTGCTTTATCTCGCATCTGTACCACACCTTACAAATGCCAGCGTCGTTATTTCGATGCCCCGGATTCTAGCCTAACATCGCGGCAGCCAGAGGGACAAAAGCAAACTAATTCTAAATTAGGCTGCTAAGGCGTAGTTATTTTCGCCAATCAAAGTGTGAACGTTCTCTTTTAAGTGCTCTCCGTACAACGCACTACATGCTAACATACGTACCTCCACCCTGTCAAATCCAAAACGGCCCCGTATTGTTGTTAAGTACAAAAGTACTAAAATTATGCCATAGTTCTACCAGGGTATTGCTGAAGCGCTATGTCAAGACAATCCATTGCTTTGTTAAGGTCCTCAGTATTCAATACATAAGCCATTCTGACTTCGGTTTTCCCTGAGCCAGGAGTGGAATAAAAACCTGTCGCGGGTGCCATCATTACGGTTTCGCCATTGTTATCGAAGCTTTCAAGCATCCATTGACAGAATTTATCTGAGTCGTCAATGGGGAATTTGGCTACTACATAAAACGCACCACCCGGATTCGGACAAAAAACGCCTTCAATATTGTTTAACCTTTTAACTAGTGTATCTCTGCGTAACGTATATTCTTTATTAACCTCATCAAAATAGCTATCCGGTGTATCTACAGCAGCAGTTCCTGCAATTTGCTCCACCATGCCAGGGCTTAACCTTGCTTGTGCGAACTTTAAGCCGGATTGAATAACTTCCTTGTTTTTGGTTATTAAGCAGCCTAAGCGGGCTCCACATGCACTATAGCGCTTGGATACGGTATCCATAATCACAACGTTTTCCGCAAGTCCATCAAGATGCATTGGCGAAATAAACTCTTTACCATCGTAACAGAATTCTCTGTAAGCTTCATCAGAAAATAGAAAAAGGTCATATTTGAGACAAAGGTCTTTCAGTGCCTCCAGCTCTTCTCTCGAGTATAAATAGCCGGTCGGATTATTAGGATTACATATGATGATCGCTTTTGTCTTCCCAGTGATGAGTTTCTCAAATTCTGCAATAGCTGGAAGTGCAAAACCATTTTCTATATAGGAAAGGATTGGCTTAACGACCACATTACTCATACAAGCAAAGCCATTATAGTTTGCGTAGAAAGGTTCAGGAATAATAATTTCATCTCCTTCGTTAACACAGGTTTGCATAGCAATAGTAATTGCTTCTGAGCCCCCGATAGTTACAAGAATATCGGCAGGAGTGATTCCGTAGCCTAGTTTATTATAATACTCTGCAAGTTTAGTACGATAGCTTAGTGTTCCTTCAGATGGAGTATATGCCCACACATCAAAATCAATGTTTTTGACAGCATTTAGCATTCCTTCTGGAGTCGCGATATCCGGCTGACCAATATTTAGGTGGTAAACTTTCTTCCCTTCTTGTTTTGCCTTGTCGGCATACGGGGTTAATTTTCGGATTGGTGATGCAGGCATCAGTACCCCTTTTTCTGAAATCTTAGGCATGGGTACAAAAATAAAAAACCTCGTTGATTAACGAGGTTTTTTATCAAAATATGTTTAAATTATTAATTGGCAGACGCTGTAGCATCGCCCGGAGCAACCGTCTGACCTTTAATGTAAAGGTATTTGGTACTGATCTTAGCGTTTGAAGTTATTGTTATTGGTTTAGTAAAAGGCATTGCAGTAGGAGTTGGTGTGTAGGTAACTTTGATTACTCCACTTTGTCCTTTTTTGATTGGCGTTTTTGGCCACTCAGGAACAGTACAACCACAACTCGCAGCAACATTGGTAATGATCAAGGGCTTCTCGCCTATGTTAGTAAACTTAAACTCAACTGAAACTGGTTTTGTTGTTGGTATTTTACCGAAATCATAAGTCTCCTTGTCGAATTTAAAATCCGGTGCATCAGACTGGTCAGCAGGCGTAGTAGTTTGAGCTTTTCCAACAACTCCGATGCCTAAAACTAAGGCGAATAATATGATTAACTTTTTCATTTTGATGGGGTTTTAAAACAAATTTAATGTTTTATATAACATTACAAAAAGTATTCCAATATATAAATTCGATTTTACCTTAAAGTCATACTTTAGATTTTGTGTATGTTTGTGATATAACCGATTTGCTTATGATGCCAGATAGTAAATTTACAACCAACCCAATCGACGCTTCGGAACTGAGTTTTAATGACTTCAAAACGATCGTCATCAACGACTATAAAATCGCCTATGAAAGCAGGCAGGCGAGCTTATTAGGCCGAAAGGAAGTGCTGACAGGGAAGGCTAAATTTGGTATTTTCGGCGACGGGAAAGAAGTTCCGCAAATTGCAATGGCCAAAGCTTTTAAAAATGGAGACTGGCGCGCAGGTTATTATCGAGACCAGACTTTTGCGTTTGCCGCTGGCATTTGTACCATGAAAGAATTCTTCGCGCAATTATACGCTCATCCAGATCTCGAAGTCGAACCTGCGTCGGGAGGGAGACAGATGAACTGTCATTTTGCCACACGATCGTTGAATGAAGACGGAAGCTGGAAGGATCTTACCCAAATGAAGAATTCATCGTCAGACATTTCCCCTACAGGTGGTCAGATGGCTCGTTTGGTTGGTTTGGCTTACGCCTCAAAATTGTACAGGGAGAATAGACAACTTGATTACCTTACTGATTTTTCTGTTTCAGGCAATGAGGTTGCTTTCGGAACAATAGGAAATGCTTCCACTTCTGAAGGGGTGTTTTTCGAGGCGATCAATGCTGCGGGGGTGTTACAGATTCCAATGGCGATATCTATTTGGGATGATGGTTACGGGATATCTGTTCCAGCGAAGTATCAAACCACTAAGGAAGACATATCTGAAGTTTTAAAAGGTTTTCAAAGAGAAGAGGGTGCTCCAGGTGTAGAAATTTATAAGGTAAGGGCATGGGATTATCCAGCACTTTGTGAATTATATGAAACTGCAATAGCGGTTTGTCGCACTGAGCATACTCCAGTCATGATTCATGTTACTGAAGTTACACAACCTCTCGGACATTCTACTTCAGGCTCTCATGAGCGCTACAAAGAAAAGGCGCGTTTAGAGTGGGAGAAAGAATATGATTGTATTGTGCAGATGCGTAAGTGGATGATTGAATCTGCAATTGCAACTGATGAGCAGATCGTTGAACTAGAAGAAACAGCAAAAACATTTGTTCGCGAAACTCAACGTGAAGCCTGGAATGAATTCTTGGCAGCAATTAAAATAGAAAAAGATCAGGCAGTTGAATTGATAAAGGGCCTTGTTAATGGTAATCCAGTAATACATAAAATTGCTTCACAACTTTCTTCAACTCCTGATGCTTTACGAAAAGAAGTAATTTCGACCGTACGTAAAGTATTGAGGTTAACCGCCTCTACAGATTCTCCAGAAAGATCCGCACTGCTTGTCTGGTATAATTTACAGGACGAAATCAACGAGGATCGTTATCATACTAAACTCTTTACGGACGGTGAAGAAAGCCCTTTACTGGTGCCACACGTTGATGCTGAATATTCAGAGTCCAGTAAAATGGTTGATGGTCGGGAAATACTGAATGCTTGCTTTGATGCTAATTTTGCGAGAGATATGCGTTTAGTCGCTTTCGGAGAGGATTTAGGTGCTATAGGCGATGTAAATCAAGGGTTTGCCGGTTTGCAATCTAAGTATGGTGAATTAAGAATTTCAGATACAGGAATTAGAGAAATGACCATCATAGGTCAGGGTATCGGTCTTGCTTTGCGTGGGCTGAAACCCATTGCAGAGATTCAGTACATGGATTATTTGTTATACGCTTTAAATGTGATGAGTGATGATCTCGCTAGTCTATCTTACCGAACTAAGGCAGGACAGAAGGCCCCTGTAATTATTAGAACACGCGGACACCGTTTAGAGGGAGTATGGCACTCTGGTTCGCCAATATCTATGATTCTGGGCTCATTGAAAGGAATCCATCTATGTGTTCCAAGAAATATGACACAAGCTGCAGGCTTGTACAATACGTTATTCAGGGCAGATGAACCAGCTTTAATGGTGGAGTGCTTAAATGGATATAGATTAAAAGAAAAGCTTCCTGAAAACGTTGGGGAATATACTGTGCCACTAGGGAAAGCCGATTTAATAAAAGAAGGTTCAGATATTACTGTGGTGTCTTATGGCGCAACACTGCGGATTGTAGAAGAAGCCGCTGTAGAACTGTTAACCTTTGGAATCTCTGTAGAGATCATTGATCCTCAAACGCTAATGCCATTTGATATTGATCATTTGTGTGCAAAATCATTAAAGAAAACTAATAAATTGCTTGTAGTAGATGAAGATGTTCCTGGAGGAGGTGCAGCTTTCATTATGCAACATATCCTGGAAGAACAGAACGGATATTATCATCTTGATGGGCAGCCTAGAACGCTTACTGCTAAAGCACACCGTACTCCATATGGTTCTGATGGTGATTACTTCAGTAAACCATCGGTAGACGATGTAATTGAGGCGGTTTACAAAATGATGCATGATAATAACGCGTCAAAGTTTCCCGCCATATTTTAGAATATTAGATTAGACCTTGCTTACTTTGTTTCTTAACAGATGATCTGCAAGGACCAAAGCAGCCATTGCTTCGACAATAACTACTGCTCTCGGCACTACACAAGGATCATGTCTGCCTTTGCCTTTAATTTCTGCTGCTTCGCCAGACGAGTTAATCGTTTGTTGGTTATGCATAATAGTGGCCACAGGCTTGAAAGCAACTGTAAAGTTAATTTCCATCCCATTCGATATACCACCTTGTACACCTCCAGAAAAATTGGTTAGTGTTTTAGGCTGCTTGGTACCAACTAAAAAGACATCATTGTGTTCTGAGCCTCTCATTTCGCTGCCTTCAAAGCCAGATCCGTATTCAAATCCGTGAACAGCATTAATACTTAGCATCGCTTTACCCAAGTCCGCATGAAGTTTGTCAAATACGGGCTCACCTAATCCTACAGGACAGTTCCTCACAATGCAACTGATCTTTCCACCAACCGTATCTCCGTCTTTACGTACACCATCTATAAAATCGATCATCTGATCGGCCGTCGCCGGATCTGCACAACGAACTATGTTCTCTTCTCTTATCGTCAAAAGATTTTCAATAGAATCACCACTTAGATTGGGTGCTACGATCTTCCCAACGGAAGATACGTGTGCGAATATCTCAATTCCATGAAGTTTCAAAAGAAGCTTCGCAATTGCACCAGCAGCCACACGTGCGGCTGTTTCTCTAGCAGAGGAACGACCGCCACCGCGATGATCCCTTATGCCGTACTTTGCATGGTAAGTATAATCAGCATGTGAAGGACGGTAAACATCAGTATTGTGGCTATAATCCTTGCTACGCTGATCCTCATTCGGGATCAGCATCATAATTGGCGTACCTGTAGTTTTTCCTTCAAATGTTCCTGAAAGAATTTGCACAGTATCACTCTCCTTTCGCTGAGTGGTTATCTTAGATTGTCCCGGTTTGCGTTTATCCAATTCAGACTGAATGAAGTCCAAATCTATTGGAAGTTGCGCCGGACAACCATCTAAAATTACTCCGATGGCAATTCCGTGAGACTCTCCAAAAGTACTGATACGAAATAACTGACCAATTGAATTACCTGCCATGTGTTTTATTTTTTTAGTGTTCTTTAATAGTAAATCCCGCTTTTTCCAGATCTTTCCAAAAGTCTGGATACGACTTCTCGACAACATCCATATCTTCCAGCTCTACTGTTTCAATCAATAGCGCGATTGGAGCGAAGGCCATTGCCATTCTATGGTCATCGTAAGTCTTGATAGTAATATGTTTCGGGAAATGTAGCGATTCACAGTTCAATGTATAGACCAGATCATTTTCTGATAATGAAACGCCTATCTTCGCCAATTCGTTTTGCAGTGCCAGTACCCTATCTGTTTCCTTGATCTTAAGGGTTTCTAAACCGGTAAATTTTAGATTTTTGCCGAGAACAGCGGCACATACAATAATGGTTTGAGCTAAATCCGGGCAGTCTTTCAAATCCATCACCTTATCAGAAAAATTCTTGGAAGAAGTTTTTATTGATATACCAGTGGCTGTTGATTTAGTTTTAACCCCAAAATCGACCATGATCTCCCTGATGCGGCTATCTCCTTGCAGACTTTTTTCTTTTAGATGGGGAAGTTCAATTTGCGCTTTATCTGCTAAGGCTGCAATACTGTACCAGTAAGAAGCAGCACTCCAGTCTGGCTCTACAGTTAAAATTGCTCTTTTAAACTCCTGTGGTTTAACGCTAATGTTATTCCCCGACCATTGATGAGAAATTCCTGCTTCTGAGAGCATATCCATAGTCATTTTTATATAGGGTAGGGAAGTCAGCTCACCCTGAATCTCTAGAGTTAAACCTTGAGAAAGGGTAGGAGCGACCATTAACAAAGCTGATATGTATTGGCTGCTGATGTCACCTTTAATTCTTACTGAGTCAGCAGATTGCTTCAATGGTCCTTTTATAAGGATAGGGGGAAAGCCATTTTGTTCCGCATAAATGATATCTGCGCCAATAGCCTTCAGTGCCTCTGCTAAAATACCAATAGGGCGCTGCTTCATCCTTTCAGACCCCGTAAGCAAGAACTTGCCATCTCTTGCGGCTAAAAAAGCCGTCAAAAAGCGCATAGCTGTCCCCGCAGGGCCCACATCAACAGTTTTCTGATTTTGGCTATTTTCCGAAAGCTCTTTTAATATCCGTTTCAAGGTCACCGTATCGGCAGCGTTAGACATATTTTCTACTGCAACTGAACCTTTACTAAGGGCGCTGATGATCAGCGCCCGGTTGCATTCACTCTTTGATCCAGTAAGCGTTATTTCCGCATGGATTTTTTTGTCGCCGGTAAAGGAAACAAGCGCATTCTTCATAACTAATATCTGAGCGGTTTAACTAAGATTGAATTGTATCGGTATGTGCTTCTGCAGCAATACCCTCTTCAACCTTACCGTCGTTCATAATTTCTGTTTGTTTGCGGATTGACTCACTGTGAACAAGTTCTAAGAACTTCTCTGTAAAGTTTAGGTCTAATTTTAAGGCTTTTGCAAAGGATGCTCCCTTTTTACTAATGGCATCCCAACGATTAACCTGAAGAATAGTTACTTGGTTGTCACGTTTGTATTCGCCTATTTTACCAACAATAGCCATACGCTCCGCTAATTTCTGTAATAAAAGGTCATCGATTTTATCAATGTCTTTACGTAGGTCTGCAAGCTTATCGACAAAAACCTCATTTGCCGATTCTGGTTCGCGGATGGTTAAACGATCTGCCAATTCTGCCAAGGCAGCAGGGGTAAGTTGTTGTTTTGCATCAGTCCATGCTACTGAAGGATCTATGTGCGCTTCGATCATTAGACCTTGCATGTCAAGATCCAATGCTTTTTGCGAAATGTAAGGGATCAATTCTCTGTTACCACAAATATGACTTGGGTCGTTAAGGATTGGCAATTCCGGGCATAAAGTTTTCAACTGGATAGCAAGCTCCCACATTGGCTCATTACGGAAAGATGTTTTTTCGTATGAAGAGAAACCACGGTGGATAGCGCCCAATTTAGTAATGCCAGCCCCATTGATACGCTCCAAAGCACCGATCCATAATTGTAAATCAGGGTTTATTGGATTTTTAACCAATACAGGAATGTCAACACCTTTTAAGGCATCAGCAATTTCTTGAACAGTAAAAGGATTTACTGTAGAACGTGCACCAATCCAAAGGATATCCACACCTGCTGCTAAAGCTTCTTCTACGTGTTTTGCATTCGCAACCTCAACGGCTGTAGGCAAGCCAGTTTCTTCTTTTGCTCTTTTCAACCACTGTAAGCCGATACTCCCAATCCCTTCAAATTCTCCCGGACGGGTACGTGGTTTCCAGATACCTGCTCTTAATACAGATACTTTTCCAGTTGCGGCCAATAAATGAGCTGTAGTTAGCAGTTGTTCCTCAGTTTCTGCACTACAAGGCCCAGAGATGATTAATGGTTCGTTTTTGATGTTTAACCAGGTGCTTAACGGCTGGATGTTTAATTCTAATTTCATTGTTTTGGGGTTTGTATAGTTAATATTTTCGGGGAGTGCTTTAAACGGTATCGTTCTTTTGGTACTCTCCCAGGATGTTAAAATTTGAAGTGTATTTTAATGTTTTTCTGATTGCTTTATCGTATTTCTCTGTGCTTGGCCATTCCAAATCAACATAAAAATAGTATTCGTTTCTTTTGCCGAGAACAGGGAGCGACTGTATCTTAGTTAGGCTAACTTCTTGTTCAGCAAATATGTTAAGCACCATTGCCAGGGAACCTGGTTTGTGCCCTACCTGGAAGCAAATCGATGCTTTGTTTATTTCCTTGCCTTCATCAGTTCTCTCCTTTTTGAGGATCAGAAAACGTGTGTAATTCTTTTTGTTCGATTCTACGCGACGTTCCAGAACATTAAGACCGTATAATTCTGCTGCAAGGCTATTTGCAATTGCCATGGTGTCAGTAAGATTCTCGTCTTTAATACGTTTAGCGCAAGCAGCGGTATCATTACTTTCCACAATATTAATGTGTGGATAGTCGTAGAAGAAATCAACACATTGGCGGATGGCAATAGGATGAGAAGTTACGGTTTTGATGTCTTCAAAATTAACGCCAGGCAGTGCCATTAGATGTAGTTGAATAGCTAAGTAAACCTCTCCTACGACAGAAAAACCATATTCTCTGATGAGCGTGTAGTTTGGTAAAAGACTTCCTGCGATGGAATTCTCAATAGCCATCACAACAAAGTCGGCATCTTTTTGCTCCAGCTTGTCACACGTTTCTTTAAAGGAATTGCACTCAACAGTTTGTATCTCCTTTCCAAAAAACTTGTATGCCGCCTCTTCGTGGAACGATGCTTTTATACCTTGGATTGCTACTCTTGTTTTTGTTTTCATTTTATTGGTAATCCGTAATGTTGTTTGTGTGGCTAAAACGCAAAAAAGTCCCGGCTTTAGGCCGGGACTTTTTTATACAATTATCTTAGTTGAATATGTGCATATCAGTCCCGGCTCTTACTAAAGTAATAGAAGTAACCAAACCAATATGTAGTGATGTTTTTCAAAGTTTTTCTTTTTGTTTTTCAAATGTACGTACAAAATTTAATTTGTCAATAGTTAATTAAAAAAAATTTAAAATTTTATGCTTTGAACTGTTTGTTGAAATGGTTCAAGCTGTCGAGTATGTCTTGCTTTGTTACTCTGCAATTGTAAGCACAAGAACCAATACTATTTAATAGCGAAAACATTATTTGCCCATCTTCATTTTTTTTATCGCTTTGCATGAATTGAATTAGCTCTTCATGACTTTTTGTTTTGATCTCATATTTAGGATAAAGCCCCAGAAGATAGCTCGTAACTTCGGCAAGTTCTTCTTCTTTTAATGTATTGTTTTTCACTGATAAAAACCCCTCACAAATCATTCCTACAGCGATTGCTTCGCCATGGTTTAATGGACGTTTATCGTTAATGAGCGAATAAGTTTCAACAGCGTGACCAATCGTATGGCCATAATTAAGGATCTTTCTTAAGCCTCTTTCGTATGGATCCTCAGTTACTACTTCATTCTTAATCTCCACCGACCTGTAGATAGCTTCTGCGGACACTTCTTTATAGTTAGATGATTTCAACTGATGAAAATAGTTTGCATCAGCAATCAGACCATGCTTAATCATTTCTGCAAAACCAGATAGTAGTTCTCGTTCCGGCAATGATTTTAGAAACAGTGTCTCGATAAATACGGCCTGAGGTAAGCTAAAAGTACCCACCATGTTCTTCACATTGTCAATATCAATTCCAGTTTTACCACCTACGGAAGCATCTACTTGTGATAATAGGGTGGTAGGAATATTGATAAAATCGATCCCACGTTTGTAAGTTGAAGCCACAAAACCACCCATATCAGTAATTACACCACCACCAAGGTTAATCATCAAACATTTTCTATCAGCTTCAAAATCTAAAAGAGTTTTCCAGATACCTATACAGAAGTCAATGTTCTTATTCTCTTCTCCAGGGTCTGTTTCGATCAGATCAAACCCCGTGTAATCTTCTAACATCTCCTGGAAAATTGGCAAACATGACTCAGCAGTATTGCGGTCTACGAAAACGAAGACTTTACTGTATTTTTCGGAATTTATAATATCAGTCATTGGGGCCAATCCCGTCTCAAAATAGATAGAATGCCCGGCGCTGTCGAGAGTTTTCATTAAATGACTTTTATTTTCTGACCCATAAAATCTACTATATCACCTACACGTACTTTTAACCGTTTGCGGTAATCAACTTTGCCGTTGTATTTAACAAGTCCATCTTCCACAACAGTTTGTGCTTCGCCGCCGCTTTGTACTGTGCCTGTTGCTTTTAGCAACGCAATAAGCGGTATAAATTCGCCTTCTAATTTGAATTCTGTCATCTTGAAGCAAACTTACAATTATTTATAAACTGTTTTACCACCCCTTGCGGTGGATTGCATATTTTTGCACAATAAGAAACTGACTTAATGAAATTGTCCCCTGAGAAAGAACTGAACTTTGAGAATACTGAAATAGCCTTCAAGAGTAAGTCTAACGCTGAATTGAATGCTGCTTATTTGCTATTTAAAATCATCAGCAGTAACTTCCTGACTCGTGTTGGTCCGCCTATAACGAATTTCTTTTTAAATATCGGTTTACCAATTAAGGGAGTAATTAAAGCTACGATCTTCAAGCAATTTTGCGGGGGAGAAACAATCTCAGAATGCGAGCATACAATTGAGCAGTTGGATTTAGTCAAAGTGGGTACCATTTTGGATTACTCTGTAGAAGGGGAGGAAGAAGAGGGTGTTTTCGATTTTACGTGCGAGGAAATCATCAGGACGATTAACAGGGGAGCTGGAGATAAACGGATTCCGATTACTGTATTCAAAGTTACAGGAATTGGCAGGTTTGGTTTATTAGAGAAATTGGATGCTGATAAGCCGCTATCTACAGCAGAGCAGCAGGAGTTCGATAGGGTTAAGAGCCGTTGTGAAAAGATTTGCAGTTCAGCATTTGATAATCAGGTTCCAGTAATGATTGATGCCGAGGAAACCTGGATTCAGGATACCATTGACCATCTTGCCTTTGAAATGATGAGGTTGTTTAATAGGGATGGTATTATCGTTTACAATACCTACCAAATGTATAGACACGATAAATTAGCAGATCTTATAGCTGATCATGAGAGGGCGAGGAAAGAGGGGTTCATTTTGGGAGTGAAAATGGTCAGGGGAGCTTATATGGAAAAGGAGCGAAACCGTGCTGAAGAAATGGGTTATACATCCCCGATTCAGCCCACAAAACAAGCTACGGATGATGATTATGATGAATCTTTGCGGTATTCTGTGAGCCATATTAATGATATAGCCTTTGTTTGCGGCACCCACAATGAACACAGCTCCCGATTGCTTACTCAGCTTTTGGATAAACAAAATATTGACCACAATCACTCACATGTGTATTTTGCACAGCTCCTTGGTATGAGCGATAACTTAAGTTTTAATTTATCTGATAGCGGTTACAATGTGGCAAAATACGTCCCTTATGGGCCTATAAAAGCTGTTATGCCCTATCTTTTTAGAAGGGCACAAGAGAATACTTCGATTGCGGGGCAAACTAGTCGTGAATTGGGATTGATAATTAAAGAGAAGAAAAGACGGAAGTCTTAAATGTTAAACACTGCTACCTCAGCTCTGGAACCAAATCTTACGGGCAGTAGGCTAGTTCCTATTCCCCTGGAAACATACATTCTTGTCGGGCCGAAATTATACCATCCCTGAAGATATTTCCCGCTCCCTTGAGGTAAATATGGTACAAAACCAAATAAATTTACTTGTCCGCCATGGGTATGTCCGGATATAATTGCGGATGCGTTATTTATTGAAGTAAGTTCATTTACAATCGTTTCAGTGTATTGTGGACAATGGTTCAAAATAATGTGGCAATCACTGGTTTTAAAGTGCTTCAGTGCGTCAGTGATATTTGCATTACCTCCTACAAGGTCATCAATCCCAGTAATCATTACCGTTTTATTACCAAATCTGTATTGCTTTCCTTCATTTATTAGCAGGTCTGTATTGTTCGCAGCGTAAATTGACCTTAGGTTATCAAGACTTATCCCACTCCAATACTCCCAATTCCCAAGAATAGCGACTTTCTTTAAGTCGAAACTCAGCAATTTGAGAAATTCCTCTAAAACTGGGAGCTTATTTGCATCATCTATCGCATCCCCAGTAAGAAAAATTAAATCAGGCCTTAACTTATTGACGTCTTCAGCTAAGCGTCGCAGCTGTCTATTAACCGATTTCAAATGGAGGTCTGATATTTGAATAAACTTTAAACCAACTTTATTGGAGGAGGAAGATTTTAGTGAAAACTCGTTAGTTTGGATAAAGGCCTTTTCAAACCAAAAAGCATCCGCTAATAAAAGGGCAAGGGTAGCTCCTATTCCTGTTGTTAAAAACCTGCGTCTTGTCCATGCCATTGGGATGCAAGATAAAAAAACTATTGGCAAGCATCAAGATCTCTAGTAAGCGCTTTCCCTGAAACTGATAATTTGATTTACTATCAAATAGAATATAGGATTTACAGTTTCTGTTGGACAAACCATTCCACATACTGTGGTAAACAGGTACCAGCATAATAAGGCAAATTCATTAACAAATATGGTTTTTGATCTGGCGTCACAGCTTTTTCAACATTGAAAGTACCTGCATACATACGTATAGCATAAGGGTGATCTGCTACATCAATGAACTGATGAAGTGATTTCAAACTCCCTTTGCTTCCTGATTTTATTTCTATGGGAATAACCAAATTCTGATAGGAATAAAGTATGTCAACTTCTGCATTTGATTGAGATTTTTCCCTTACCCAAAAATTAGGTTTATGTGCTGAAATACTTTGAAGAGATATAAGCTCCTGTGTTACCAAATGAGGTATAACAGCACCTTTGTAAGCACTATTCAAATCACTCATAGCTAACATTTCTAATTGGATGCCAAGAGCGTAATTGACTAAACCAGTATCTAGAAATTGTAAACGTGGTGACTTCTTTAAATCAGGCTTTAAAGGGGGCTTCAAGTCTGTTGTAGGATAAATCAACCGTATTATTTTTGCGTCATCAAGTGTTCTGAATGCTTCTCCTACCTCCCTTGATCGATAGTTGGAATTACCAAAACCCTGAAACTTGACACGTTCATCGAGATAAAGTGGAGCAGTATCCATCAGATGTTTAATAATCTTCCTTTCCGTATCATTAGATGTATATTTCTCTACATCATTTTTATAAGTTCCCCAAATACTTTCATATGTTCTTGGTAAGTCCGAAAGGTTCTTTTGCTGAATATCCACTTTTATCACTTCTGGCATTCCACCAATAATTGCATAACGATGAAAAGCATCCATTAACAACTTATGAGCAATTGGCTTTATTGGAACTAACTGCAAATATTCTAATAAATTCTGTTTATCTATGGCTTCCAAATATTCCTGGAAATTTAATGGATGGAGATATAGAAACTCTACTCTACCCACTGGAAAGCTTTGCACCTTTTGCATCGCAAACTCTAAAAGAGAGCCAGCACTGATCACATGAAGCTCTGGCAATTCTTCATAAAAATACCGCAATAACTGGATGGCTTTAGGACTTTCTTGAATTTCATCAATAAAAAGAAGCGTATTTGACATTGCAGAAGAAGGAATACCGTGAGCTAAAAGTAATGCTTCTAAAATCATTTGGACATCGTCGAAATTTTCAAAATAATGCCGATCACCAGGTTTTTCCAGATTTAGTATAATTTCATGCTCATATGTCCTAGAAAAATCACGAATCAATGTCGTTTTCCCAACCTGACGTGCACCTCTAATGATGAGAGGCTTACGGCCGTCACTTAATTTCCACTTATTAAGGTAATTTTCAACGTTTCTTTTAAATGACATAACTAGAATATTCTTTTCAGATTTGTAACAAAACCAACCCAAATTTACTTATATTTTGTAACAAAACAAACCCAGATTACCCTACATTTTGTAACAAAACAAGCCCAATTAAACTCCGTTACGTATTGTATACATTTTTAGGTAAGAATTAATAAAACTCTAGCTAACTAAATTAGTATTTTAACATAAAAAAGCCGTTCTTCTTATCGAAAAACGGCTTCCTGTTTGTGGGCCATGATGGGCTCGAACCATCGACCAAAAGATTATGAGTCTTCTACTCTAACCAACTGAGCTAATGGCCCTGAAAAATCTATTAGATTTTGCGATTGCAATGTTACATATTTGTATCGAATTATGGAAACAGTTTCAGTACAAAAAATAAAAAACATTATTTTCGATTATGGCAATGTCATCTTCGAAATAGACTTCAAAAAAGCTCAAAATGCTCTTTCACAATTAGGTATCCCAAACATCGAATCATTTTTCGGTCATAAGGGCCATGCTGAACTATTTTCAAAGCTGGAAACCGGTGCGATAACTCCCGCAGAGTTTAGATCAGGGATTAGAGATGCTGCCAGTAATGAGGCGCTCAGTGATGAAGAGATAGATAATGCTTGGAATAGCATCTTCGTAGGCGTACCACCAACAGTGCATGATACGCTTTTAGAAATGAAAAGTAAATACCGCACCTTTCTCTTGAGTAATACTAATGAAATTCACTACAATTATTTTTTAGATTACTTGAAAAAGGAATATTCAATTGAAAATAATGATCACCTTTTTGAGAAGACTTACTATTCACAACTTATGTTTTTGAGAAAGCCTGATGTAGAAATTTTTCAACGAGTTTTGACGGAGAACAATCTTGTGGCAGAGGAAACACTTTTTATTGACGATAGTTCTCAACACCTCGTAGGAGCAGCAAATGCGGGTATGCATACTTTATTAATGGACAAAAAGCCCGCAGAACTTAGACAGTTTCTTCTAGACCATAAACTGCTTTAACAACAAAGACCATGAAACGTTTATATTCTATCTTTCTGCTGGTCTTGCCCTTTATATGGTTAGCAAGTGGAGAAAACTCCCTGAAGCCTTTTTTTAAGGAGCCCAGACAATTTTCTAATCCAATCCTTCCTTCAGGCGCTGATCCATGGAGTATTTATAAGGATGGATTTTATTATTATACCAATACTACTGGAAGCCGGCTCGAAATCTGGAAAACTAAAAACCTGGTAGACCTCAAAACTGCAGAACGTAAGGTGATCTGGAGGCCGCCTTCTGGAACTAATTATTCCAAAGAAATTTGGGCACCAGAGTTACACTTTCTTAACGGCAAATGGTATATGTATTTCGCAGCCGATAATGGCGATAATCAAAATCACAGGATGTATGTCGTAGAAAACGTATCAGCAGATCCAATGAAAGGCGAATGGGTATTTAAGGGAAAGGTAGGAGATAAGTCGGACAAATGGGCTATCGACGGTACCGTTTTCGAACATAAGAAACAGCTGTATATGTTATGGTCAGGTTGGGAAGGGGATAAAAATGGTCAGCAAAACATTTATATAGCAAAGATGTCTAATCCCTATACCATATCGAGTGAACGCCGGCTGCTATCTGAGCCAGAGCTTGATTGGGAAAAAGTGGGATCATTCAAAGACCCTTACGTAAGCGTAAATGAAGGTCCACAGATACTAATTAATAAATCTAAAATCTTTCTTATTTATTCGGCAAGTGGTTGCTGGACAGATTCCTATAACTTGGGTATGCTTACTTTCAATGGTAAAAACGATCTTTTAGATCCAAAGGCTTGGGTTAAAAACAAAACATCCGTTTTTAGTAAGTCTGAGCAAAATGGCGTTTATGCGCCAGGTCATAATTCATTTTTTAAGTCAACAGACGGTAAAGAGGATTGGATATTATATCATGCGAATGATAATCCAGGACAAGGCTGCGGCAATTTGAGATCTCCCAGAGCTCAGAGATTCACTTGGAATAAAGATGGATCACCAAACTTTGGATTACCGTTAGGGTTAAAACAACAGCTTAAGGCCCCTGATTAGTTATAAAATAAAGTATTTTTTCAGCAATTCTTCTAGCTCATTTGGAATTAATGGCTTTCTTAATAGTTTAATTACATCAGGATTAGCCTCTGTCCTTTTGATATCTCCAAAATCAAGAGTAGAAGAAAGAATAGCAATAACACATTTTTCTTTGAGCTTTTTTGGGAATTTTTTATATTCCTTAAGGAATTCGAAGCCATCCATATCGGGCATTTGAATGTCTAGTAAGATGAAATCAGGCAATTCATCAAGTTGATCAATATTGTTGCTGAGATAAGATAAACCCTCTTCCGCAGAATAGCAAAGTACAATCTCCTCAAAAAGTCCAGACAAATGGATAACCTTTGAATTGATTTTTAAATCAATGGCATTGTCATCAATTAACAATACTTTTCGTCGCTTATTTGACATTAGGGATTGTAATCTTAAATGTGGTACCTTCTAATGAATTGGATTTAACAGAGATTTTACCGTCTATTTTATTTAAAGCCTCTTTAACAATGAATAGACCAAGGCCACTACCCTGATTAGTCTTGATCTTAAAAAATTGGGTAAAGATCTTCTCCAGATGTTCATTCAAAATACCCATTCCATTATCAGTGATTGTGATTTCGGCTTCCGTCGACCTGACCTGAATTTCAATGTCAACCTTTTTATTTATTGAATCTTCTTTCTGATATTTTATAGCGTTTGAAATTAGATTGCCTAATATTACCTCAATACGGAATGCATCGCCATAAAATGGAATATCTTGTTTTATGTCTGTATGAAAGCAAGTTTCCTTATCAGTGAAAGAATATAAGTCAATTAAAGAGGGTATGAGTGCTTTGAAATCTATTGAAGTATGCGTGGAAATCTCTTTACTATTTTTATAGTATTGAAGTGTCTTCTGAACATAATAATCAAGTTTATTTGAACAGGTTTCAATCAAGCTCCAATATTCTCCACTAGATTCGAATAAACCTTCCATCTTAACTAAATTAACTATGCCCATAGCGGAAACTAAAGGGGCACGTAGTTCGTGAGATATACTATATATAAACCTGTTTAATTCGTCGTTGGTCTTTTCAAGTTCTGCTATTTTGTTTCTGAGGTCAATCTTAGTTTTATATGCATCATAAGCATTCTTAATTGAATTATGAAGCTCAAGATCATTCCATGGCTTAGTTATATATCTGTAAATATCACCATGATTGATGGCATCGGCTAAAGCTTCTATATCAGTGTACCCGGTTAACAAAATTCTTATTGGATCGGGATAAGTATGGACAATACTTCTAAAAAATTCAACACCTGTCATTAGAGGCATCTTTTGATCGGCAATGATCACATGAACTGAGATGTTTTCTAGAATTTTTAATCCTTCGGCAGCAGAATTTGCTGTATAGATTTCATACTGTCTTCTGAAACTAGCCTTAAAAGCATGAAGGTTATTCTCTTCATCATCAATGTACAATACCCGTGCGGTTGTTGCATTCATTCTACGTCTTACTTAGAGTTTATAGGCAATGTAATAATAAATTCGGTACCTTGATTTAATTTTGTAATAACATCGATATTACCATTGTGATTCTCTATAATTCTGAAAACAATAGACAATCCCAATCCCGTTCCTTCTCCCACATCCTTTGTTGTAAAAAATGGTTCAAAGATCTTTTGTTTGACTTCATCAGGCATTCCTGTACCAGAATCCTTGATGCTGATTTTCACATTATCGCCTTCTTGCCATGTCTTAATAGACAAAACTCCTTCATTGTCTTTAGGTTCTTTAGACTTGATGGCGTGAACTGCATTGGTAATTAAATTCATGAAAACCTGATTAATCTTTCCAGGCAGACATTCTACCAGTGGGAGTTCAGCAAATTCCTTTACTACTTGCAAGTGATCAGGAAAGGTGTTTTTAACCAACACAAGGGTGGAGGCAATCCCTTCATTCAAATCAACTGGTTTAGTATCGTTTTCGTCAAGGCGACTAAAGTTTTTTAGACTTCGAATAATTTCTGCAGTTCGTCTTGCTCCCTCACCGATCCCGGAGAGTAATGATTTAATCTCTTCTCTAACAAAAACAAGATCTATCTGTTTTTTGAAAGATTCTATTTTTTCAATTTGAGGTCTCAGGTCAGCTTCAGGATCAAGATCTTCATACATTTTGATTACGGTATCGAGATCCAATATATCAAGTTCTAGAGGTTTGATGTTAGATGTAACAAAGTTTATCGGATTATTAATCTCATGTGCAATGCCGGCGGTGAGCTGACCAAGTCCCGCCATCTTTTCTGAATCAACTAACTGGCTTTGAGCTTCCTTTAAATTGGTGAGCACAAGCTCCAATTCTTCCGTCCGTTCCTTTACTTTAATTTCCAACACAACGTTTTGTTCACGAACTAATTTCTCGTTCTCTACGATTACACGAAGTGCTTCAGCCTGCGATTCCTCCTTCTCTTTCTTAAAGGTGTTTATCTTATCTGCCAAAGCAAAAGATAGTAAGGTAACTTCTAATGCAGAACCGAAAGGCATCATGTTGTAAGTGAATGTATTGTAAGGCAATATATTATAGTCCTTTAAGACAAAAATGCACACTCCAATTAAAAATACACTCCATGCAAGAAGGAAGAACTTAGCTGGGTTATATCCAAGTGCATAGACTCTAAATGCAATAATCAGCATGTATACAGCTGCCAATACAGCAGTTACCTGGATAGTTTGATACCCGGTATTTAAGTAACCGCTAAATGCCGCCACAAGTGCGAGGATATATGGAATATAGAATATATTTAAAAGCCTGTGCAGTTTTGGGACATAATAGGCAGTATGAAGGAATTGTTTCATAAATTCTATAGCCGTCATAGCTGCTAATGAGCTTAGTATATAAACTGCATAGGTAGACATCCACAAGTTATTCGGCCAAACAAACTTAAATGCATAGCCCTGGAAATTTGCCTGGGTCAGGGAGATAACGAAAATGTAAATGATGTAATATAAGTAACTTTTATCTTTGGTCGAGACGTATAGAAACAGGTTATAAATAAACATCACTGAAACAACCCCCATATAGAACCCAAATATCAAAAATGAACTTTTAAATTCTGGAATAAAGGTCTCCGTATTCCCCAAAATCAAAGGTGCTTGCAGTTGCTCACCTCCACGGATATTTAAAAATACTTGATAGGGTTCAGAGGGTTTCATCCCGAATTTGAAGCTATAAATTGGATTATCAAATTTTCTGGACGAATACTTTAATCTATCGCCTGTATGTTCAACACTTACCACTTCACTTTTATCATTAACGAGATAAAAATCTACAAAGTCAATAGTTGGTAGTTGTAGTTGTAACATCACATCAGTATTTCCACTTATATTAACTACCGGAAATCTTAGCCAGTAACTTTTATCTGATACCCCAAGATTCGGTACTGAAGTAGTAGCCTGCACAAAGTTCTTTTCTTTCAGCGCCTCTTTGATACCAAAAGATTTACTGGTATCTGCGTAAACAAATATCTTTTTGCCAAAGTTGCGTTCTAAAATCCCTTTTTTTACTTGCAGAGGTGCTTGAGCCTGTACATTAGATGTAATTAATAAATTGATTACGAGAGCTAGTAGAAAACAGTTAGATAATTTAATCTTCATATTTGGGTATAACCAGTTGGTAATCAATTAAAACATCTCCCTTTGGTCCTGTTTCAACTGTAAGTTGAGTAGGGTTGTCACGAAGATCGAATATTCGGTTTCTGTCATACTCGTCTGCGGTCTCCAAGGTTTCAGCATTCATTTTTCTTAATACTCTTGCTATATAACTATCATTTGGATAAACAAATTCACCATCTTTTCCAAGTCCGTCTTCCACTACGAATCCAACCTTTCTAACCATCGGTAAAGTATAATCTGCGCATATGGTAAAAAGTGATGCGAGCCTGATCTGGTTTACTATGGCAATGCCTGCTCTTACCAAAAGGATGCTTATTCCTATTCCTGCAACACTCTTTGCGTTCCAAAGACCACAAAGTTCACCCGTGCCTTCATCAAAATATTCATTTATAATCTTGAATACATTGGGGTCCATTGAACCAACTGCCTTCTCTACAGGTAATGGATGTATACCGTCGGCAATATGTACCCGCACACCACCAACAACCTCTCCTGCCTCAGTCTCAGCTACAATTCCATGCACATTGGGCAACGACATCCATTGACGGTTATTTGTCGTGATGTTAGTAATGCCATAATCTTTTAGAACTTGAACATGACCATCTAAATATTTTTCGCAGGTTTCAGGATCTTTAATCGCTGTAAATGAACGAAACCTAAGCTCTATTTTCATATTGCTAGTTGAAAATTAAGGTTTCATCCAAAGATCTGCGAACAGACCTTACAGAAGCATCATCGGCGTAAGACAGCCTAAACATAAATATACCCTGTCTTTCATCTAAAACTGGAAAAATTTCCTTCAAAGAACGCTGTAATTCTGTAAGTTCCACCATCATTGGTTCAGTTAATTCTTCGGAGTTTCCATGATTTAATCTAGCGAAAAGGAATAATGGCGCTGAAATGGGGTGAAAAGTTAGGCCTTGTATGTTGGCCTTAAGCCAAACACGCTGTACAGCCTCTCCTCCTTTAATAAAGCTTTCTTGATCATAGTTGGGCATAGTAATCAATCCAATTCCCGAAGAAGAGATGATTGCTTTATTTGAAAGCTTTTCAAAAGCAGCTCCACCGCCCCATTTGTTTAATAGTTTAATAACACCGGGTTCCGAAGCAACAATTAATCCTGTTTTATCGGATTCAGATAATTCGAGGCTCTTGATATCCAAACCGTCTTTTGTTTGGTTTACATCAACATCATTCCACCGAATCTCTTTGGTGTAAAAGTCATGGTGACCCTGCGGATAAAGAAATCTGATTCTTTCTACTTTTGAAACAATATCTGCTATTTTTATAATTTGATCTTTGTTTTCTATGATGTCTATGTGCGATTCTGAATCGCCAAGCCTGACTATTTCTTTTAAAGAAGCAGTCACCTTTTCGTCAATTTTTTTACCAGTTCCTGCCTTTCTATTCGTCGTCCTAAAACCAATAGCGCTAGAAAGATCACTAGCATATACTGCTGAAGAGGCTTCGATAAAATTGAAAGCAGCAATCAACCTTCTGTTTTCTTTATTGGGAAAATAAATAGGTTCTACCGCAAAGCCCATTTTGATAGCAGCTATTTTTAGCGTCTCAATTGTCGCTCCAAAAGAGATATTGGAAGTGATATTATCAAAGTCTCCCCAAGATACTGAATGTTTTTCATCGTGAAACAAGAATAGTTTTCCTTTGTTAGCAAACCATTTCCATGGTTGATTATTTCCCGACGAAGGTGCCAGTACTGCTAAAGAGACCAATTCTTTTATTTGATCATTGCTTAGGTCGATCGTTTCATTAATAACTATGTTTGTTGCCCGCTCCATTTCTGGTAAGGTAAGTTCTTTAGCATCGTAATCCTTTACCGAATATTCATTGTCAAGTTTAGGCTCCTTGTCCTTAATCAAATCAGCCATATCAATCCAGTACCTGCCAGATTCATGATACTGCCCTAAAGAAATTCTCCTACACACATCCGCTCCTAATGCGCCACCTAAAGTTACCGCAGAGGCTAATTGAGGCCAGGTCGTAATAGTCTGACCAACTTCTATCATGGAGGCTTTTAATCTAGTCGACACGGTATCAATCCCGATCATTGCCAGGAGAAACGGTACTTTTTCCTCATTAGTTTTTAAATGTTTGACTTGACTATAGTCCAAATGATCAATTAATCCATGAAGAATAGGACGCTCGGGTTCAAGGTCAAAACGCTCCACGTCTAGTGTTCCCCTATCACTAGTATCCATCACCACGGGTATGCCTAATGGTTTAGCTAATCCTCTAAGTTGAATTTTGATATCCAAACTATCGCATTCATCCACTACAATGTCAAGGTTGCCCCCTTCAGTGAAATAGCGATGCATGTTCTCCTCTGTTAATCCATCGTAAAAACATGTAACTTTTAGATAAGGGTCAATCTCCTTAATTTCGCGGGCAACTATTGTAACCTTTGGAACCCCAAGGTTGTGTACGCCTGTCCTAATCCTATTGATATTTGTGAGCTCCAGAACATCGAAATCAGCTAATCTTATTTCGCCGAAACTCCTTTCCATAGCCATTGTAATCGAGATTGATTGGCCCACAGATAAACCTACAACCCCAATTTTTTGCTTACCCAAAAGGTCACGCTCTTCTCGGGTAATTTTGTAAATGTTTCTATTCGTTCTAACCTCAATATATTCCTCTTCGTCAAGGATGTGCACCAATCTGTCCGACCAAGGATAATACACCCACACTCCATAATCTTGCATAGACAAGTTTCCTATATGCTTAGCCTTCAATATTTCGAGTTCAGCAGGCTCAGGTTTACGTTTCGGATGCTTTGATTTTATGAGATCGTCTAGTTGCGTACTTATTTCATCATGGATCTTAATAAACGGCTTCTGAATCAATAGGGACTCTAATTTCTCCTTATCCGACTCCAGAAAAATTCTAAAAAATAAGGGCTCTACAGAAAAATTGTCTTCTGCATTCAGATTTTGAAGTAGTAACATTTTGTATGTGTGTGTTTTGCAATTGGGTATCATTCAATTACAAAAATAAGTATATTTACCAAATAAATATGGTAAAAAAAGGGAATTTGCCAATATTGCGTAATAAGATTTTTCTATGGATAAACATTTTATAAACATATTATATGTTGATGATGAAGTGCACAATCTCAATGCTTTCAAAGCTTCCTTTAGAAGGACGTTTAATGTCTTCACTGCGGAGTCTGCAAAAGAAGCAATGGGTATCCTTGAAACTCAACAAATGCATATCATCGTATCAGATCAGCGGATGCCTGTGACTACCGGTGTAGAGTTCTTACAATCCATAATTCCCTTATACCCAGATCCAATAAGAATATTGCTTACGGGTTACGCAGATATCTCTGCAGTTATTGATGCAATAAACAAGGGCCAGGTATATTTGTACATCACAAAGCCTTGGCAGGAGAATGAGCTTCGCCAAAACCTGGAAAGAGCGTTTGAAATCTTTTCGTTACGTAAAGAAAACAAAAGACTTACAGAACAGTTACTTATTGTCAACGAACAGTTAGAGTTTATGTTCCGGCAAAAATTAATTTCATAATCTCGATAATTTGTGAAAATTATTGATGAACTTACTAATAAATAGTAAAAGGCGCCCTCAGTTCTCTCGAATTAGTATTATGCCAACTAACAAAATAATATAACTGAGACCTATGAGTTCTGACGTATCAATAAATGTCTTATACGTAGATGATGAAGTTCATAACCTGAACGCCTTCAAAGCAACCTTTAGGAGGCTGTTTAATGTGTTTATCGCAGAGTCGGCGATCGAGGGCCGTAAAATACTCGAAACTCAGAACATTCAGATTGTCATTACAGATCAGCGCATGCCTGTAACTACTGGTATAGAATTTCTAGAGTCTATCATTCCTGATTTCCCTGAACCTATACGAATTCTTCTCACAGGATATGCGGATATAAATGCAGTAATAGACGCTATAAATAGGGGTCAGGTCTACAAATACATTCAAAAGCCCTGGATGGATGAGGATCTTCGGATCAACATTGAAAAAGCCTTTGAAATTTATTCTTTGAGGAAAGAAAATAAAGAGCTTACCGAACGCTTACTGCTGGCGAACAACCATTTAGAATCTCTTTTGAAACAAGATACACCCGACGAGTAATTTTACCGTATATAGTACGATGGTATGAAGAAGTGGGGATTGCTTTTCTTGTTATTTTGTAGCTATGCCTTTACTAATTGCGCGACGGGACAGAATATATCCAATGAGGGAACTGATTTTTGGGCCGTCTTCCCAACTCATGATCCATCGGGTAGCCAATTGGCAAAGATTAGGCTTTATATCACTTCAAAATCTTCATCAGAAGTAAGCGTTTTTGTAGGGAATACGCGGATTTTGACGCAGTCAGTTCAGCCTAACGTTGCAGTCCCAATTGATGTCCCAAGAAATGCCGCGTACATCAATGCTGTAGAAGGCAACACGCTACTCCCTGGAAGGGGAATTCATATTGTGGTTACAGAAGGTATGCCCAAGGTCGCTGTTTACGCCCACATCTACGCGGGATTTCGGTCTGCCGCCACCCTGATATTGCCTGTTGAATCTTTAGGGCAGAACTATTATTCAATGAATTATACGCAGTCACAGAACACGAATTCAACGAATAAGAATTTTATAGTACTTGCTGCTACAGAAGACAATACTCGTTTGTTGATACACATAAAGGGAAGCTCTCAAAAAATCTCCATCTACCTCCCAAAAGCTGGAGACATCTATGAATATTTGCCCAACGGTTTAGAGGATCTGACTGGTACTTTTGTTGAAATTGATAAAGCATATACTAATAACTGCGATAAACGGTTTGCGATGTTTTCCGGTAGTACCTCTGTAAGGATAGGAGGAGCGTGCGCACGGTCTCTCGATCCGCTCTACCAGCAACTTTACCCTACAACAAGTTGGGGAAAAACTTATGGCGTAATACCATTTATCGGAAGATATTATGGTCTTCGCATTGTAGCGGAGCAGGATGGCACGATTGTTAATTTCAACAACCAATCCATTACGCTAAACAAAGGTGATTTTTACAATACAGATGAATTTCTTAGTACGCCGATGTTCGTAAAAGCCAATAAGAATGTAAGCGTTGCACAGTATGCCTTGTCTCAAGATTGCGGAAACGTCTTCGGAACCCCATTAGGTGATCCAGACATGGTGATACTCAATCCAATCGAGTTCAATATAAAATCAGTGACTTTGTTCTCCTCTGGCTTGGAGAGAATAAGCGAAAAATTCCTCAATGTTTTCATAAAAACAGCTGCAGCTAAGTCATTTCGAATTGATGGTCGAGCAGTTGCTGGATGGCAGCAAATGCCTTCAGATCCCGAATATTCTTATATACAATTTCAGGTAATAGACAGCACATTCAAAATAACCGCAAATGACGGTTTTAACGCTATGGCGTATGGCTTTGGCCCAACGGAATCTTACGCCTATTCGGCGGGTACAAACCTTGCCGCTAACAATTCCTTGCTAATTAACAATGCGACTACAAAGATCGATGCACCCAATGCCTGTGTTAATCAAGAGTCTAGCTTTAAGATTACCCTTGATTACAAAGCAATTAATATCAAATGGAAACTGGATGATCTGCCTGCAAGGGATTATACACCAGTACCAATTGAAGTGCCAACTTCCAGAGGAAAAAGCTATCTCTACGAATACGATCAAAAATTCACTTTTACAGAAATAAAGAAGCATCAAATGGTAGTCAATGTTCTGAAACCTGATGATGGTAATTGTTTCTCAGGAGCTATCGATTACGAATTCAGCTTCGATGTATACCCGCTTCCGATAGCTAAATTTATCGTAGATACCAATCCCTGTCCGGATACCGACATTCAGTTCATGGATAATAATAGTAATTCGCAGATTCCTGAAAAGCCGGTAAATAAATGGCTTTGGGATTTCGGGGATGGGGGAACTTCAACCGAACAGAACCCTGTACATGTTTACAACAAATCGGGGGTATTTAAACTAAAGTACTTTGCGGGGGTTGATGATGGGTGTCTCTCAGATGTTCTTGAGCAAACAATAACTGTAAAACCTAAAATGACCCCAAAGTTTACCGTGAGTCAAACTGGGTGTGTTAACACACCTCTAATCTTCACTAATAACTCAAAGATAGAAGCTGGGTCAATCCAAGAATACCATTGGGACTTTGGTGATGGAGAAATTTCTCTGCTGACGAACCCAACTCACCTTTATAAAACTTTCGGAACTTTTATTGTAAAAATGTATACCGTTTCGAATTTAGCTTGTAAAAGCTTGGTATTCTTGGACACAATCATTGTAAACAAGACTCCATTACCAAATTTTAAACTTCCTGACGCCTGTATAGATGATAAGGCCGTTTTTCAAAATATAAGCACAGATGCAGATAGCAGCTCTGGGCCACTAACTTATCTTTGGGATTTTGGCGACAGCACCGTACCCACCGCAAGCAACAGATCAACCGAAATAAACGGATCGCATCAATATAATACAGTAGGGACCTACACCGTAATCTTAACCGCTACCAATGTCAACGGTTGTTCATTTGTTAAAGAACAAGTCTTTACAGTTAACGGTTCCGTAATCACACCAAAACTTATAGTCAAGAATGAGGGGAATCTGTGTAGTAATCAGGAAATTGTAGTCATCAATTCCTCAACTGTAAATTCTGGAAAAATTACCAGACTGGAGTTTTACATGGGTGCAGATGGAGCTCCAACAGGCATTCCAGACATTATTGATACGAGTCCTAACATTACAAAAGAATACTCAACTTATAAATACCCTGCATTCGTTTCCACAACAACACGAACATTTACTATTAGAATGATTGCCTATTCTGGGACCGAGTGTTTTGCACAAATAACTAAAACCATCACCGTAAAACCTTCACCTGCAGTCGTATTTGATGCAGTTTCAGCAATATGCTTTAATGCGGGCCTGACGAAAATTACTCAGGCAAGAGAAACTTTGGGTGTCGCAGGTGTCGGACAGTTTTCAGGTAAGGGAATAACATCTGATGGTTTGTTTGATCCTGCTTTGGCTGGGGTAGGAACCCATCAGATCACTTATACCTTTAGTGGGCAAAACGCTTGTTCGGAGTCCATTACGCAAAATGTAGTCGTATATCCTTCGCCTACTGTAAATCTCGATAAAGAGATATTTATTCTGATAGGTGGGCAAAAAAAGGTGGAGGCTACAGCAACTGGTAATGGCCTAACTTACAAGTGGACACCAGCTTTAGGTCTTGACCGTGATGATATTTTAAACCCAACAATGCAAGGTGATGATGATCGTTTATATACACTTACTGCGACATCTGATCAAGGCTGTTCTACCACTCAAACCATAATGCTTAACATACTGAGGGTAGTAAAGCCGTACAGTGCTTTTAGCCCAAATGGTGATACGATAAATGATACTTGGGGCATAAAATACATCGACTCCTATCCAGATGTTGAAGTGGAAATTTTTAATCGTTACGGGCAGAAGGTGTTCTATAGTAGGGGCTACAAAACTCCGTTCGACGGAAATTTCAATAATCAACAGTTACCTGTCGGAGTTTATTACTATATTATCAATCCAAATATAGGAACGAGAAAAATTACTGGTTCTCTAACCATTATAAGATAAGTGAAACTACGGGCATCGATATTTACAATCTTGGTACTGCTGTCTGCGGGTTCTTCTGCCCAGCAAAGACCTCAGTATACACAGTATATTTTCAACAACTATCTCCTGAATCCAGCCCTCAGCGGCATGGAAAACTACACAGATCTTCGCTTTGGGTATAGGAAACAATGGACCGGCATTCAAGATGCTCCACAAACCTCCTTTGTTTCGGCAAATTTTAGTCTCGGAGATCAATATTTATGGAGGAATGCACTGTCACTTCCTGACAAAGGTGATGATCCCATGAGCAGGAACTATATGCAAAATTATACTTCTTCACCATCACATCATGGTTTAGGGGTAATTGCAGTGTTGGATGATGTTGGTCCGCTTTCAAGATTGGATGCAAGCCTAACTTATGCATACCACTTGCAGCTTAACAATTCGCTAAATTTTTCTGTAGGAATAGCCGCAGGGATTTCAAGGATCGGGTTAGACAGAAGTCAATTAAGTTTCGAAAGTGGGGGAGATGATCCGGCGATTTCTAGAACAATTATTGGTCAGGTGAAGCCTGATCTAGGGCTCGGGGTATGGTTATATGGAGCCAACTTTTTTGCTGGAGCCTCAGTTCAGCAGATCCTGCCACAAAAATTAGTGTTCACAGCTAGTCCAACCGAGTTTAGCACGGGAAAAGAAGTTCCCCATCTATTTCTTACCGCTGGATATCGGTTTTTCGTTGCTGAAGACATAGCTATGACCCCGTCCGTTATGGTCAAGCAGGTGAATCCGACCCCAGTTTCCATAGACGCTAACTTAAAAGTTGCATTTAGAGACAGATTTTGGTTAGGTGGCAGCTACCGTAAAAGTGATTCGTTTTCAGCTATTGCGGGGGTTAACATCAATAAGACATTCAATTTAACTTACTCTTACGATTTTACTACATCACAACTTAACACCGTTAGCAACGGCAGTCACGAAATCGTTCTAGGCATACAGTTAAATAATGTATATGAGGTGATGAGCAGCATGAAAATGTGGTAGCTTATTTAGAAGGCAGGAAGTTTTATTACAACTCTTTACGCAAACGTGCAACAGGAATATTCATTTGTTCCCTATACTTGGCAACGGTCCTTCTAGCGATGTTATAACCCCTTTCCTTAAGGATATCAGTTAGCTTTTCATCAGCCAAAGGTTTACGTTTGTCTTCGCTTCCAATGCAATCTTCCAGAATTTTTTTAACCTCCTTGTTGGATACCTCTTCACCACTTTCAGTTTGAATTGCCTCAGAGAAGAAAGATTTCAATAAGAAGGTTCCGAATTCAGTTTGTACGTACTTAGAGTTTGCAACCCTGGAAACCGTAGAGATATCCATATCAATCTTATCAGCAATATCTTTTAAGATCATTGGGCGCATTTTGCGTTCATCACCTGTAAGCAAATACTCGTATTGGTATTGCATGATCGCATTCATTGTTTTAAGCAATGTCTGCTGTCTCTGTTTGATAGCATCGATAAACCATTTCGCGGAGTCTAATTTTTGCTTTACAAACTGTACTGCCTCTTTTAGTTTTTTGTCTTTTGTAGCAGCTTTATCGTAGTGATCAAACATATCAATGTAAGACCTGCTTACCCGCAACTCTGGTGCATTTTTGGAGTTAAGTGTAAGAATAAGTACCCCATCATTGTTCGAAACATGAAAGTCTGGTATGATCTGTAGCTGTTTAGTCGTTACTTGATTAGAATCTCCTGGTTTAGGGTTCAATCTCAAAATTTCTCCGATGATTTCCTTGAGATCCTCGCTATTTAATCCTAAAGACCGTTCTAATTTATCGTAATGCTTACGGGTGAACTCATCTAAATGATGCTCAACAATTTCAATGGCTTTTTGGATAGTCAGGTTATTTGGATCTTTTCTCTTTAATTGAAGTGTTAAGCATTCTTGTAAATCTCTTGCAGCAATCCCCGGAGGGTCGAAGCTTTGAATTACCTTTAACATTTCCAAAACATCTTCTTCTTCAACCATCACATTTTGAGAAAATGCAAGGTCGTCGATCATAGAGGTGATTGGTCTGCGCAGATAACCATCATCATCTAAACTGCCTATGATTTGTTTGCCAATAATGAAATCAGGATTTGACAGTGGTACAAGGTCTAATTGTTCTTGCAGACTTTCAAAAAAAGTACTCTCGATGGCTATTGGAGTTTCCTTTTTTTCTTCATCATCATCACTATTATTATACGATGTGCTGTAATCGTTAGTATTGTCATCCTGCAAATAGTCGTCTACATTAAACTCATCCGTATTTTCCTCTTTGCTGCCGGAATCATGGTCTTCAGGTGTATCGTTTAAATCGTCATATTCGCTTTTCGGCTCTTCCGCAATCATAAGGCTGGGATCTTCTAGCGCTGGATTTTCTTCTAATTCTTCTTTAATACGAGTATCTAGTGCAACAGTGGGTACCTGCAACAATTTGATGAATTGAATTTGCTGCGGAGATAACTTTTGAAGTAATTTTTGTTGTAGATGTTGTTTAAGCATAAGAAGATTAATCGGTATTAATATACCAGTTTCAAAAATAGGCATTTTCAAGAACATAAAGCAATTTCGTATGTATTATGTTATTGTCGGATAAAGACTAGTTTGAGTGAAAGACTTGTCTGGGTTGGGTTATCATCAGGGTCGGGTTGTGGTTTGGGCGAAACCGCCATGTTTTCGCCATGAGCTCGGGGTGAGGCCGCCTTTTGCCTAGAGAAAAGGCGGCATAACCGCGGCCTCACTGCGGCCGGAGGGCGGCTTCATCCAAACCACAACCCGACTGATCTCAAACTTAAGTATACGGTAAGTTGAACTAAATCGGGAGTCGCCTCATAAACATTTCAAACACGAAATTAAAATATTCTAAAGTAGTGAATCCTTTTTTAACTACAGCTAATAACTTTTTTTCACAAAAAATACTAAATATTTATACTACAAAACCTATATACTTTATATATTTGCTTCGTGAAGATAGTTAAATCCATCCATTATTTCATGTTCACTTACTTAGGGGAACATGAAAATCAGGAACTGTTTCAAACAATACTTCGAGCTTCACCAGTCGCCTGGAAGAGGAGCTTTTTTATACATAATACCAAACTTAGATGCAAAGCTTTAGAACAGAGTTAGAGAATCCTATTGTCGAAAAAGACATCATTGATCTTGAGAAAAAGATCAGGTTATTTCGCGAGGGTAATATTCATGATGAGAAATTTAGAAGCCTTAGATTAGCCCGTGGTATATATGGCCAACGCCAGCCTGGGGTCCAAATGGTACGTATTAAGCTCCCATTTGGTAAAGTAACGTTTAAGCAACTGCTTCGCATTGCAGACGTTTCTGATGAATATGCGAGTGGAAATCTTCACCTAACAACAAGACAGGATATTCAAATTCATTACGTGAGTCTGGATAGGACGCCTCAACTTTGGGAAGATTTGGAACGCGATGACATTACGTTGAGAGAAGCTTGCGGAAACACTGTTCGGAATGTTACTTCTTCACCAGATTCGGGTATCAATCCGAATGAAGTATTCGATGTTTCGCCATATGCACATGCTTTCTTTAGCTATTTCTTGAGAAATCCGATTTGTCAGGAAATGGGCAGGAAGATCAAATTTTCCTTCTCTTCTGATGAAAGAGATACTGCTTACAGTTATATTCATGACCTTGGTTTTATCCCAAAGATCAATGAACAGGGTGAGCGTGGTTTCAAGGTAATGATCGCTGGTGGATTGGGTGCACAGCCTTTTCTGGCGGCTCCAATCTTTGATTTCCTTCATGAAGATCAAATCATCCCGTATGCCGAATCGCTCTTAAGAGTGTTCGACCGTTACGGCGAAAGAACCAATAGAAATAAAGCAAGATTAAAATATTTAGTACAGAAATTAGGTCTTGACGAAGTGTTGAGATTGGTGGAGGAAGAAAGGATCGCCAATAAATCGAAGTCGTTTAAGATTGATAGAAATACTGTTCCTGCGCCTAAATTGCCTGAAGCGATAACGCTTCCAGTTTTGGATGAGGTGATCCATTCTTTGGATTATAAGCATTGGCGTGCTACGAACGCAGTTCCTCAAAAGCAGGAAGGTTTCTTTGGCGTTTACATCAAGGTATCCAAAGGCGACATTAAAACGGAGCTTGCCCGTGAGCTGGTAAAAGCAATCAGACCATTTGCTGCTGATGAAATTCGCATTACGCAGAATCAAGGCCTGCTATTGAAATTTGTTCGGGAAGATGCTTTGCCATCGTTATACGCAGTTTTGAAACCATTGGGGTTTGCGGTGCCAGGGTTTGATAGTATTGCAGATGTGACCACTTGTCCGGGTACAGATACGTGTAACCTTGGGATCTCGAACAGCATGACGCTTTCTGTAGCATTAGAGGAGGTGATCTATGAAGAATATCCGGAGTTGATCTACGATAAAGACCTGAAAATTAAGATTAGTGGCTGTATGAATTCATGTGGACAACATGGATTGGCTCATATTGGCTTCCACGGTAGTTCTGTGAAAGCAAACGGTAAAGTAGTTCCGGCTGTACAAGTGTTGCTTGGCGGTGGAACGGTTGGAAATGGGGAAGGCAGGGTAGCAGAGCGTGTGATTAAAGCGCCTTCGAAGCGTGCTACTGATATTTTAAGGACATTGCTCAATGATTACGCCGGTGTTGCGGAAGAAAAGGAAAGCTTCCATAGTTATTACGACAGACAAGGAAAGGATTATTTTTATCAATTGTTAAAGCCATTGGCGGATTTAACCAATCTGAAAGATGAGGAATATGTGGATTGGGGACATGAGGAAACTTTTGCAACCGCAATCGGGGTAGGTGAGTGTGCTGGTGTAGTAATCGATTTAGTGGCCACTTTATTACTGGAAGGGTTTGAGAAACTGGAATGGGCAGAGGCTTCGTACGAAGCAGGCGCATGGTCGGACGCCATTTATCACAGTTACGCCGTATTTGTGAGCAGTGCGAAGGCGATGCTATTGGATAAAGGGGTGAGCAGCAGCACTCAAATCGGTGTGATCCGTGAGTTTGATATCAATTATGTTGAGACTGGCGAATTCACTTTGCCGGGCACTTTCAACGAAGTGGTATTACAGATCAATAAAAATGAGCCGACTGAAGAATTTGCTACGGCTTATTTAGGGCAGGTAAGAGATTTTATCGCCCAGATCAAAACAAAAAAGGCGCTTTAACGGAATAGGGAGAAGATTAACATGAGTACAAAAAATATAAATAACAAGGAGCCAAGGATTACCTTAGTTGGTGCTGGTCCGGGTGATCCTGAGTTGATCACCATGAGGGGGGCAAATGCCTTGAAGACCGCTGATGTTGTGCTTTACGATGCCCTTGTAAATGATGGGGTATTGGATTACGCAAATCCTGACGCGATAAAAGTTTACGTTGGTAAGCGGTCTGGAGAGCATTCGTTCGGACAGGAAGCCATAAATAAATTGATGGTAGACTATGCCTTGAATTTCGGCCATGTGGTTCGCTTAAAAGGCGGAGATCCGTTTGTATTCGGAAGGGGATACGAGGAATTGGATTTCGCTGCCGGTTATAGCATACCTGTTACGGTTGTTCCTGGGTTATCAAGTTCGATTTCTGTACCTGGTTTACAACAAATACCGGTTACCCACAGGGGATTGAGTGAAAGTTTTTGGGTAGTTACGGGTACAACTGCTAGCGGACAAATCTCTAACGACTTGTATGAAGCTGCTCGCTCAAAGGCCACTGTAGTGGTGCTTATGGGTTTGGGTAAGCTGAAAGAGATCGTAAAGTTGTTCCAGAATGAAGGAAAAGGATTACTTCCGGTAGCTGCGATTCAAAGCGGTTCAACTGAAAGCGAGAAACTTGGGATAGGTTTGGTGGATACTATTGTTGAGGTGGTTGCGGAAAAAGGAATTCAAGCACCGGCCTTACTGATATTTGGAGAAGTGGTTTCTTTACATCCATCTTTCCAACCTATCAAGGACTTTTATCAGTCATTGAAAGAAGAGATTTAGTATCAATGATAGGCAATCAATTATTTCCTGTCTTCATAAAGCTTGATACCATTCATACTTTGCTCATTGGGGCAGGGCCAATTGGTTTAGAGAAGTTAACGGCTATATTGGACAATAGTCCGAATGCCCGGGTGACTGTAGTAGCCTTAGAGATTTGTTCTGAGTTGACAGAAATGGCTGCTGATTTTGAACATGTTAATCTGGTACAGAAGGGTTTCGAACCTGCTGATCTGGATGGTATTGACCTAATAGTTGCTGCAACCAATAATGCTATTCTAAATGAAGAAGTGAGGGTATTGGCGCAGTCGCGCCACTTGCTGGCTAACTTTGCCGATAAGCCTGAATTGTGTGATTTTTACCTTGGAGCTGTAGTAAGAAAAGGTGATTTAAAGATCGCTATATCTACCAATGGTAAATCGCCAACGATTGCAAAGCGGTTAAAGGAAGTTTTGAACGATAGTTTGCCGAACGAGCTGAATGACACCCTGCAGCAAATGCAGGCGCTTAGAAATACACTGAATGGCGATTTTGCTGCTAAAGTGAAGAGGTTGAACGAAGTTACTGCCACTTTGGTGGAAGATGCCTCTTTGGAAGAAACGTCTGTTGAAGCGGGTGTTGAAGTTCTGAAAAGTGACGCTAAATCGGTTTTTACAGACACTCGGGTGAGCTTGAAATGGCTGATCTGGCTGGCGATTGTGTTTTCTTTTGCTATCGTGATCACTGCATTTTGGAATAAGGAACCCCAGTTTCAAGCTTTTGTAGCCAATATAAATCCTATATTTTACTGGTTTTTGCTTGGAGGCTTCATCTTCTCGATGATTGATGGGGCAATTGGAATGTCGTACGGCGTGACGTCGACCTCGTTTTCATTGGCTATGGGTGTGCCGCCGGCTTCGGCGAGTATGGGTGTCCATTTATCAGAGATTTTAAGTAACGGTATTGCGGGTTGGATGCATTACCGTTTTGGCAATATAAACTGGAAGCTTTTTAAGCTTTTGCTGATTCCGGGGATCCTGGGAGCTGTTTCTGGAGCCTATTTACTCTCCTCGTTAGAGCATTATAGCAATTATACCAAGCCTTTTGTATCGTTATATACCCTGATTTTGGGAGGTGTAATTCTATCAAAAGCAATAAAAATAAATGTTAAAGGACGGCATAAAGGTGGGAAGATCAAGAAGATCTCTTTGCTGGGTGCTTTTGGTGGTTTCATTGACGCCGTTGGTGGCGGAGGATGGGGCTCTATTGTACTTTCCAGTTTGATTGCAGGCGGCCGGAGCCCTCGATTTTCTTTAGGTACTGTAAAGATCACCAGGTTTTTCATCGCTTTGATGAGTTCACTTACTTTTATCACCATGCTAAACGGAAAGCATTGGGAAGCGGTAGCAGGACTAGTAATTGGGAGCGCTCTGGCATCTCCGATTGCGGCGAAAGTGTCTAATAAAATTTCTGCGAAAGCGATCATGTTCTCTGTTGGTATCATCGTAATTTTAGTCAGCTTACGCAGCATCATAAACTTTATACTTAAATTGGTCTGATCATGAGGGAGCATTTTACGGCTATTGCAGAAAAGATAAAAAATCTTGATCCGGTGGAGGCATTAAGATATTTTGCGGAACATTATGCGGGAAAGATCGTTTTCTCCACTAGTTTTGGCTGGGAAGATCAAGTGATCACACATATGATTTTTGCGAATGATATTCCGATAAAAGTTTTTACCCTGGAAACAGGGAGGTTATTTCCAGAAACTTACTACGTTTGGAATAGAACCCTGGATATTTATAAAAAGCCCATCGTTGCTTATCATCCTAACGCAGAATTGCTGCAAGATATGGTAAGTGCCAAGGGACCAAATAGCTTTTATGAGTCGGTAGACAATAGAAAGCACTGCTGTTACATCCGTAAAATGGAGCCTTTGAAACGGGCTTTAACGGGTAATACTTTATGGGTTACTGGCATCAGGTCTGAGCAATCTCTCAACAGGCATGACATGTCAAACTTGGAATGGGATGAGCAAAACCAGATGATAAAGTTTCATCCGATCTTTGATTGGTCGTTGGATGATTTGAAGGAATATATTAAGATAAACAATATAGTTTACAATACTTTGCACGATAAGGGATTTCCAAGTATAGGATGCGCGCCTTGTACCAGAGCTGTTGCTCCAGGAGAAGACTTTAGGGCCGGAAGGTGGTGGTGGGAAGACCAATCTAAGAAAGAATGTGGCTTACATGCCACAACGTAATTGCGAAAATGAAACATGAGTAAGTATAATTTAGATTATTTAGATGAATTAGAGGCCGAGGCTATTCACATTTTACGTGAAGTGGCGGGGCAATTTGAGAAACCTGCACTGCTATTTTCTGGTGGTAAAGATTCTATTACCCTGGTTAGGTTAGCTGAAAAAGCATTCAGACCGGGTAAGTTCCCTTTCCCATTGGTACACATTGACACTGGTCACAACTTTGAAGAAACGATTACGTATAGAGATGAGATGATTGAGCGAATTGGTGAGAAACTCATCATTGGTCACGTTCAAGAGTCTATTGATCAGGGAAAAGTGGTGGAGCAGACGGGAAAAAATGCGAGTAGAAATGCGTTGCAGACGGTTACTTTATTGGATACCATCGCCTTGCATGGTTTTGATGCCTGTATTGGTGGTGCCCGAAGAGATGAAGAAAAAGCTAGGGCTAAAGAAAGGATCTTTTCGGTGCGTGATGAGTTTGGTCAGTGGGATCCAAAAAGGCAACGTCCTGAGCTTTGGAACATTTACAATGGCAAGATCCATAAGGGAGAAAATGTACGTGTTTTCCCCATTAGCAACTGGACTGAGCTGGATGTTTGGAACTATATAAAGAGAGAGAAAATTGAGTTGCCTAGTATTTATTTCGCGCATGACAGAGATGTGATTACTCGAAATGGACAGCTGATGGCTGCTTCTCCATTCTTAAATATGGATTCTGATGATGTAGTAGAACATAAAAGAGTGCGATTCCGTACAGTCGGCGATATGAGCTGTACTGCTGCGGTAGCATCTGATGCTGATCAGTTGGATGACATCATCGCCGAGATTAGTGCTTCAAAAATAAGTGAACGTGGTGCCCGCATGGACGATAAAGTATCTGAAGCTGCTATGGAAGACCGCAAAAAAGGAGGATATTTTTAATGAATTTATTAAAGTTTTTTACAGCCGGCAGTGTTGATGACGGAAAAAGCACATTGATTGGCAGGCTTTTATATGATACAGATTCTATACTTGCAGACCAGCTGGAAGCTTTGCAGCAGTCTAACAGGAAGAATGACGATGGCACGATTGACCTCGCTATTTTAACAGACGGATTGAGGGCTGAGCGGGAGCAGGGAATCACGATTGATGTGGCTTACAAATACTTTCAAACTGCTAAGCGTAAGTTCATTATCGCCGATACGCCGGGTCATATTCAATATACCCGTAACATGGTTACGGGTGCGTCGACCGCTAAACTAGCGATCATTTTGATTGATTCGAGAAATGGCGTTGTAGAGCAGACAATCAGACATTCTTATCTGGTTTCGTTGTTGGGAATAGAGCACGTGGTGGTTTGTTTGAATAAGATGGATATGGTGGAGTATAGCGAAACTGTGTTCAATACCATCGTTGAAAGGTATAAAAAACTAGCTGTGGATTTAGGGTTAAAGGATGTTTCGTTCATTCCTGTTAGTGCTTTGAAAGGCGACAATGTGGTGAATGAGTCTGAGAATATGCCTTGGTATCAGGGAGCAAGTCTGCTTCATTTCCTGGAGACGGTAGATGTGGAAGTTGGTCCGGAATATAACCTGGCCCGCATGCCAGTGCAATGGGTGGTTAGGCCGCAAACAGATGAGTTACACGATTACAGGGGATATGCAGGTCGCGTGTTAAGCGGTGCTTTTAGCGTAAACGATAAGGTGACTGTGTTGCCATCAGGCAATACTTCAGTTATTGAACGCATCGAGATATTTGATCAAAGACCAGTGGAAGCCGTTGCGGGTCAGTCGGTAACCCTTCATTTGCGTGACAACATCGATATTAGCAGGGGTGATGTGCTTGTGAATTCAGATCACTTGCCGCAAAATTCACAATTAATAGAAGCAGATGTATGCTGGATGGATGCGCGACCACTTGATGAAAGCATCACTTATTTGCTTCAGCACAACAGTAAAATAACAAAATGTAAGATCCGTGAGATTGTTTATAAGGTTGACATTAACACGTTAGAGAAAGAGGATGCTTATGATTTTAAGCTGAATGATATAGGCAGGGTGATCATCAAGACAGCAGATTCACTACCGTTTGATTTTTATACAGATAACAAAGCGAATGGTGCCGCTATTTTGATCGATAATCGCACAAACTTAACAGCAGCAGCCTTGATGTTTAGGGCAGTGGCGGATTAGTTGGTTAGGCTCATTTTTTGCAAACTCTGCGAACAAGCAGAACACAGCAGTGGATCTTCCACTGCTGTGTTCTTTTTTAATAGGTCGTGTCTTTTTTATATTTGGTATTTATATACAAACCCAACCAAAGGATTGATTAATTAGCATCTTATAAGTCTAAACAAACTCTAAATTATGGAAAACAAAGATTACATTACTGTTGGAGCTATACTTGCGACACTTATTGCGTCAGGAATTGGTGCATTCTTAGGTTTTATCTATCAAAAAATATCAGAAAATAAAAGAGATAAAAAGAATATTTTAGCCATTCTTATGGCTTACCGTGGTATTAAGGCATATGAAGATGATTTTGTAAAAGCTCTTAATATGATTGATGTTTATTTTTACGACTCATCATCTGTTAGGAAACTTTGCCATCAGTATTTTGACAGTCTTGATGTTCCAATTTTTGCGACTGGTCAACATGAACGTATTCTTCGTGCATTAATCCTTGCCATGGCAAAAGACTGCGGTTATAGCGGGATTGTAGAAAGCGATATAGCACACTATTACTTGCCCGAAGCATATATCCAACGATATGGAGGCAAACCCGATAAAACCGAGCCTTAACAGTTTTTTCTTTCTTTTTAAGAATATGAAAGTTTTTGTATTTCAGGGCGACATTAGCAAGCGTGCCAAAATCTTTTTTTAAGGTTTTCATAAGTTAGAAGATGCCACCTTGCACACTGTATCTGGTTACGGAGGTAGTTATGTCTTTACAACTCCTTAGAATAAGATATGAGGACGATATTTAACATATTTAGAGCAATTGCGTACGTAATTGTTTGCTCCTTATCTGTGGCAGTCATATTTTTGGTTTTTGGTTGGGTGATGGGAAAAATACTTAATGGATTAGGTTACTTAAACTTGAAACTGAATGTATTTCTATTTTGGTTCTTATTTATAATGGTCGGTACAATAATCATAAAAATGATGATCTCGATATTTAGTTCGTTATCGACACTATTAACGGCATTGATAACGTTTATTTGTCCTTACGAAGGTTTTGCTGTGTGGGTTTGCCCAATAGTATCTGTAATAAACCTGATAGGATTTTTATACTATTTTTGGACAATGAATACTATAGATTCTTTTATGATTGGATTAACATTTACGATTATAACATTCCTATCTATAATGTTGACATATGATATTGTAAATACAACCATTAATGTTTTCAGAATCAAAAAAAGGGACAATGGAATACTAGATATTGACTAGGTTTTAGGCTTTCCCTTCTTTATAGCTTTATTTAATTTAGCATCGAATTCGGAATCACCGCTACTTTCCTTTTTAGGAGGAAGGGTACCAAGATTGGTTAAAGGCGGTATAAGAGGATTTTTATTACCAATATCTTTTATCAAATTTTTAGATTTAAGTGCTTTAACTGATATTTTATCAAAATCAGATTCAAAGTTTTTATCCTGAATTATTCTGAATTTTTCGAATTGTTTCTCTGCAAAAATCTTTGCAACCTTAGCAGTGATAGACCCAGAGTTTCTTAGTAAGTCATATTCATTGAATTTCAAGAATGCATCCATTTTATCAATCCAATCACTCATTTTCATTGTTTTGTTTCTGTTAGCTTGCAACTCAGCATAGTCTAAATACATATTTACTACAGCATTTAGCTCGGATAGCTCTTCTTTTGTTAAGTAGTTCTTAGCTATTGAAATATCAGACCTAGATATTTTACCGCTAGGAGCATTTTTCCATGTACTTAATCCCATCGTTGGGTGTAGGTAATTAGCTCTTGATTTTACTATTTCTCCTGCTGTCTTATGAGTTATTGCATACTCTAATTTATTCTGAACAGTTGCAAAGAAAGTTTGTGATATAGGTGAATTTGCATCATAATCAATACTACACTGTGCGTATATGTCGGTAATCTTTTGGTAAAAGCGCCTTTCAGATGCCCTTATTTCTCGAATTCGTTCTAATAATTCTTGAAAATAATCAACTCCAAATATTTTAGTTCCTTGTTTTAACCTTTCGTCATCCAAAGTAAATCCTTTGATTAAATATTCGTTTAAAATATTGGTTGCCCACTTTCTAAATTGAGTTGCCTGAAAAGAATTTATTCTATATCCAACAGATATTATAGCGTCTAAATTGTAAAATCTTGTTTTATATTTCTTTCCATCATTGGCAGTATGTAAAATTTCTTTACATACTGAACTTTCAAGCAACTCACTGTCATTGAATATGTTATTAAGATGGATAGTGATATTTTCTCTTACTGTCCCAAAAATATCACTCATTCCTTTTTGGGAAGCCCAAACTGTCATACCGTCTGAAATCACCTGAACTTTTACTTTACCTTCGTTAGAAGTGTAGAATAAAAAATCAGAATTGGTTGTTAATTCTTCACTCATGCTATTAAGTCTTTATATTTCAATCTACAAACCATTCTATCTACAATTACTTCCATTTGATTTTGCACACCTAAATTACAATAGTTGTAACGGAACGCAAATTCATAGAAGTATTTTTGAAGATGTTTACGTGTTGGTCTAACATAGGTAGCATGAACTGAAAGTTTACACTGTGTCCAAAACCCTTCCAATGCGTTGCTTGTATATCCACCTTCATTTACATACTGTTTACTAGCATGGTCAACTCCAGGTCGTTTTTATTAGGGCGTTCTACCATTTCGTATTCTTGTTCTTGCAGCATACCCATAACAGGTGTTTTGTCTTTAAAGCTACGTCTTTGTGATTACTTTACTTTCTTATTAGCATGACGGTTTTTATTCTTACCGCCAACAAAAGTTTCATCAAGTTGGATATTTCCCTCAAATGGCTCTTCATCTTCATTACCAAGCGCCCATCTAACACGTTGTAAAACAAACCATGCTGTTTTTTGAGTTACACCAATATCTTTTGCTAACTGAACAGAACTAATGCCTTTTTTATGCATTACTAAATACATAGCTAAAAGCCATTTGATAGTTGATAGTTTACTACCTTCCATGAATGTATCTGTCTTAGCAGTGAATAGCGTTTTACATTTCTTACACTTGTAACGAATACCATCAGCAAATACATAAGATTGGTTATGACCACAATTATCATGAGGACAAATTATCTCGCCTGTATCCCATCTTTGGGATGCTAAGTATTGATGGCAGGAACGCTCGTCAGGGAATTCTTTTACTAAATCTAAAATTGTTTTGTAGCTTGTATCGGACATATGATTATCGATTAACTACGGAAAATGTAGTTAATATTGGTTAAAATAATATATAAAAGTTGAAATAAATACTAATCAGGTTAGTTTGTACAATTAAATCCTTTGGTTAGCTTTATATATAAATACCTTATTTTTTTGCTTTCCTCTGGAGTGTAAGGGTTTTTCGCTAAGGAGGATTCCGTATTCCTTGTTGGTAACTACGACATAGTTTTTTCCTTCCTTGTAAGAGATGAAAGCAGTATAATCTGGGAACTGATATTCGAGATGCTGAAGCATGAGCACAAACATATTGTCAACCAACTCAGGTGGCGTGTTGAGTTCATAGCAGTATTTTGCTTCTAGCTTCTCCGGATTTCTCACCTGGAGCATAAGATAGTCGTCAGGTATAGTTGAGCCTGCTCCATATGCAATAGCGTAAAGTTATTAATCTTTATACCACTCAAAATAATCAACATATCATTACATAAATTTTGTTCCAGTCTCTTCACGAAGCCTAATGGGCCAACCCATCCCTTAAAACAATTTTAAATTATTTGTTATACTTATTTGCTTTCTATGTGTTATTACTTAATTTGAGTAACTCTTAGAACCTTTAAACTAATCGATACTACAGAATGGAAATTATACACCTGAGTGCAGAATGTTATCCTATTGCTAAAGTAGGGGGTCTGGGAGATGTGGTTGGGGCATTACCAAAATATCAAAATAAGATCGGACATATGGCCAAGGTGGTTATGCCCGCTTACGAAACCAAGTTTTTAAGAGAAAATGAGTTCGAAGTGGTATATGACGGCTGGGGAAAACTGGGTTTCCAAAATTTCCCTGTCAGAATATTTAGAGAGAAAACAAATAAACTGGGCTTTGATCTTTTTCTGGTGCACATTGCAGGCTTGATGGATCGACCTAACGTGTATGGTTACCCGGATGATACCGAGCGGTTCCTCGCTTTCCAAATCGCAGTTCTGGACTGGATTGCGCAATGGGAACACCGTCCGGATGTGATCCATTGTCATGATCACCATACTGGTTTGGTGCCTTTCATGACATCATATTGTAATCAATATCGCCACCTGCGACAAATTCCGACAGTTTTGACAATTCACAATGCACAATATCAGGGACAGTTTGGCTGGGATAAACTGAATTATCTCCCAGCCTTTGATGTGTGGAAAACGGCAATGTTGGATTGGAAAGGCTCAATCAATCCTTTGGCTTCGGCTATAAAATGTGCTTGGAGGGTAACTACCGTGTCACCTAGTTATTTAGATGAGATCAGCCATAAAGCAAATGGATTAGAGGCGCTTTTTGCGCGGGAACGCGGTAAATCAGTTGGAATTTTAAACGGGATCGACAACGAGGTTTGGGATCCTTCGGCTGATGCGATGCTGGAAAAACAATTTGATTTAAGAACGGTGGATAATGGAAAAAGAGCAAACAAAGAGGCCTTATGTCGTGTTTTTAATCTAGATGCGAGTAAACCATTGTTCACTTTTATAGGTAGACTTGTTGGAGAAAAAGGTGCTGATCTGTTACCTGAAATATTTTACAATGCGTTGCTGCAGTTTAAGGGCCGAATTAACGTGCTTGTTTTGGGGTCGGGAGATCCTAATGTGGAAAACTGGTTAAATGGGCTGAAGGAGGCATTCCCTGGGAACTATAATGCTTACATCGGTTATAATGAGAAGTTGTCCCATCAGATTTATGCTGGGGCGGATTTTCTCCTGATGCCAAGCAGGGTAGAGCCATGCGGATTGAACCAGATGTATGCGTTGAGATATGGAACAGTTCCGATTGTGAGACGAATTGGGGGATTGAAAGATACAGTGATTGATATAGGAGATGGTGGATTTGGCATTTGTCATGATCAAACCAATGTTTGGGATGTTGGACGCGCGATCAGTAGAGCTATGGAATTATACTCAGACAAGAAAAAAGTAAAAGAAATCCGTAAGTTTATGATGAACATCGATCATTCTTGGGATAAAGCGGCTCAAGAGTATATAAATCTATACCAAATATAAACAATAAATAAAGTATGACTGAAAAAGTATTAGGTGTAATTCTTGGCGGTGGTCAAGGTTCCAGGCTAGCTCCACTTACACAAACGAGATCAAAACCAGCAGTTCCAATTGCAGGGAAGTACCGGTTGGTTGATATTCCAATTTCTAACTGTTTAAACTCAGGCATACATCGTATGTTCGTTCTGACCCAGTTTAACTCGGCCTCATTAAATAAGCACATTAAAAATACCTATCATTTTAGTCATTTCAGTGATGCTTTTGTCGATATTCTTGCGGCGGAGCAGACTCCTGAAAACCCTACATGGTTTCAGGGAACGGCAGATGCGGTAAGGCAGACAATGCATCACCTGTTGAACCATGAATTCGAATATGTGTTGATCCTTTCAGGCGATCAATTGTATCAAATGGACTTCAAAGAGATGGTAAATGCACACATTGAAGCCGGGGTACAGGTGACGTTAGCGACAATTCCCGTAAATGCTAAAGATGCACCAGACTTCGGGATCCTTAAGGCCAATGAAGACAATATCATTACCTCGTTTATTGAAAAGCCTAAGACCAACTTAGAAGACTGGACATCAGATACCGGCCCGGAAATGCACGCTGAGGGTCGTGATTACCTTGCTTCAATGGGAATATACATTTTCAATAAGGATCTGTTGGTAAAAATCTTTGCGGAAAACGCGGACGAGAAGGATTTTGGTAAAGAGATTATCCCAAGAATGCTGACCGAATATGATGTTTTGAGCTTCCAATATGAAGGCTATTGGACAGATATAGGTAATATATCTTCGTTTTTTGAGGCCAATCTTGGCTTAACAGATGATATTCCAAAATTTAATTTATTTGACCATAACCATAGTATTTTTACGCGTGCCCGCATGTTACCTCCATCGAAGATTCTTGGAACAACGCTGGATAAGACTATTATTGCGGAAGGCTGTATTTTACAAGCTGAAAGTATTAAGCATGCTGTTATAGGAATTAGGTCGCGAATTGGAGTAGGAACCCATATTCAAAGTTGCTACATCATGGGTAGTGATAAATATCAGACTCTTGAGGAAATTCAGGAAGATAAAGACAATGTTAAACCAATGATTGGAATTGGGGATAATTGCACAATTATCAATGCTATTGTGGACAAAAACAGTCGTATTGGTAACGATGTTACTATTAAGGGTGGTAATCATTTAGAAGATGGTGACTTCGATCTGTATACAGTGAAGGACGGAATCGTTGTTGTTAAAAAAGGTGCGGTGATACCAGATGGCACGCAAGTATAGCCTTTACGGAAGCAACTTCTAAGCTTCCATGATGCATCTTTATAATGTTTCGGGTAATGGTTAAGCCAATATCCGAAACATTTTTTCTAGTTGCAAAAAATGCAACAGCAATAATTTCATTGCGAGCCTTCCCAGATATTTGTTGTGAATATCTAAATAACTTATATTTGGTAAATTAGTAAGCAAATGACTACCACTGCATTAAGCCGCATTGTTCCATTTTATATATATGCAGTAGTTTTTTCTTCCCTGAGTATTGTTATTGGGCTAATATGGGATATCTCCTGGCATACGAGTATTGGTCGAGATGGGTTGTTTTCTCCGCCGCACCTATTAATCTACCTTGGCGCGGTAACAGCAGGATTATTTTCAGGTTATCATGTCCTTCGCCTCACTTTTTCAGGGAGGGAAGCAGAAAGGGACGTTTCGATACGGTTTTGGGGCATATTTTACGGCTCTTTAGGAGCTTTGTTTTGCATCTGGGGCGCATTTACAATGATCACTTCAGCCCCGTTCGATGATTGGTGGCACAACACTTTTGGACTTGATGTTCAGATACTTTCGCCCCCTCACACCGTACTTTTGCTTGGTATGGTAACCGTTCAGTTTGGTGCCATGGTAAGTGTACTCGCCTATCAGAACCGACTTGCAACATCGTCATATGCGGTTATAAAGACATTAAAGTGGAGTTTTACTTTATCATCAGGTTTTATGCTCGTGATGATATACACCATCGCTTCTCAATATCTTGGTCGTCATGCAATGCATAGTTCATTTTTTTATATCGTTAGCGGACTGCTTTTTCCGCTACCGCTGGTTGCAGTTTCAGTAGCCTCACCCGGCCGTTGGGCAGCTACACAGACTGCTATTGTTTATATGATAGTGATGGCCTCACTTGTTTGGATTTTGCCACTGTTTGCCGCTGAACCGCGTTTAGGCCCAGTGCTAAACCACATCACGCACTATCAAAGCTTTGATTTTCCATTACTACTCATTTTCCCCGCAATAGCAATAGACTGGCTTAATGAGAGGATGCAACATAAAAAAGCTTTTTTCAAAGCACTTTTTCTAGGGCCCTTGCTTGTAATAGTTATGCTGGCGATACAGTGGTCAATGGGAAGCTTTCTAATGTCGCCTTACGCCCGCAACTGGGCTTTTGGCACTACATCCTGGTACTTCGGCTCTGACCCAAATTGGGAATACCGATATGCATTTGCTCCCTGGAATGAAGAACCTTTGCCAGTATTCATTAAAGGTATATTTGTCGCTTTTCTGATCGCATCAGCATCAGCATGGCTGGGATTGATCTGGGGTAAATGGATGAAATCTGTTAAACGCTAAATGATGAAAAGATTAATTACAATTTTAGCTTTTTTGATATTATCGGTCTGCAGTTATGCACATGTTGGTAGCCCTGGAGTGACCTTCGAGGGTAATGCCGGGCCTTATAAAATGCTTGTCAATATCACGCCACCAGACGTAATACCTGGCACGGCCTCCGTTTCCATCTATTTAGAAAATGCCACACAGGGTGTCCAGATCAATGCTAAACCAGTTTATTGGTTTACAGGGCTCGACGGAACACCTCGTGCTGATTTAGCTACGCCATCTTCAACAGAGCCGGGGAGGTTTGATCTAAACATTTGGCTGATGAGTTCCGGGGCTTCAAGCATTGATATTACTATAGATGGTCCTCTAGGAAAGGGAACTGTAGTGATCCCTGTTATGGCGCTTTCCACAGCTAAGCGCAGTATGCCCGCCGGTTTAGGATGGGGACTATTTATGATGGCTGTATTCTTGGTGGTGCTTATGGTTACGATCATTATGTCCAGTGTGAGCGATAGCCAGCTCAATCCGTCAGAAAAGTTATCACCCGAATTGCGTAGAAAAAGAACAATCGGTGGCTTTGTCACTTTTGCGATTTTAGTACTGATACTATGGGCCGGAAAGTCCTGGTGGAATGCAGCCGCTGATGACTATAATCGGTATTTATACCAGCCATTGCAGGCAACAACAAAAGTAAATGCACAAACAGGCCTGCTCACCCTGGTAATAGACTCAATGGCACTGAAGCGGCTTGAACAGCGTAACGGTAGGAACATTAGTCGGAAAATGAATTACTTGGTGCCCGATCATGGAAAGCTTATGCATATGTTTTTAATCAGAGCCGGTAGCCTCGATGCATTTGCTCACCTACATCCGCGCCGAATCGATTCTGTAACCTTTACAGCAGTTGCGCCAAAGTTACCATCCGGCACATATTGGGTCTATGCCGATATCACCCGATTAAGTGGATTTTCCGAAACCATCGTTGATACGCTAGAAATTCCGCAAGCTACAATCAGTATGGCAAATAACCCTGTAATAGCTCTTGCCCCAGACAAAGATGATACCTTCTTTACGACAAATCCTATTGCGGGAAAAAGTACAATCGGTAATCTAGTACCAACTGTGATGTGCGGTTTGCCTGGTTTAGCGTCAAAACTTTCAGATGGTTCTACCGCAATTTGGATACAAACTCCCGGGCTGAAACTTAAAGCAGGAGAATTGACCACGTTAAAGTTTGAAATACTTGATGCAAATGAAAAACCAGCTAAGCTAGAACCCTATTTAGGGATGCCTGCACATGCAGTCATTCTAAAGGATGACGGCAGCGTATACATCCATTTGCATCCTACGGGCAGCTTTTCCATGGGGTCACAAAAGGCACTGTTAGACAGGATTGCTTTTCGGCAGTCGCTGGAAAAATACTTACCACCGCCTATTGTTTTTGCCGATAGTGTGAACAGGTTGGTTGCGAGTTTGGAAGCAATGGACGAAAATGAACGAAATGTAATTTTAATGGCGGGGATGAAACACGACAGTATAGAATCTGGTACTCATCACATGGAGGAGATCAGCTTTCCCTATACTTTTCCGCAGCCTGGAAATTACCGTATATGGATTCAAATAAAGCGTAATAGTAAAATATTAAATTGTGCTTTTGATGCAGTAGTTAAGTAAAATATAAAAATTTCGCTGTCATTTTACGGTACTCCATGAAATTAATTATACTTAAAAACTAAAGAGAAGGTAGTTTTCTCATAGGGTATGGAAGAAACTTCCAAACTGCCATAATGCATCTTCATGATATTTCTGGTAATCGTTAATCCAATACCCGAACCATTTTTTCTTGTTGTGAAGAACGGCACAAAGATCTTCTCAACAAGATCTGATGTTACGCCCTTACCATTATCAGTTACTTCTAGATACAGTTTATTGATTTCTAAACGATAAGCGATTTCTATCGTACCCTGCTGGACATCTTGTAAAGCATAAATGCTGTTGGTAACCAAGTTAATCAACGCCTGTTCAATAAGCTTCAAATCAATGTTAATGCTTATTTTTGATGAGGTCTGTTCAATCTTTAATGTGATGTTTTTTTCTTTTGCAAAGGGCTGCATTAGAATTTTAATGTGTTTAAGAATCTCGCCAATAGTGTGGTAAGCTAATACAGGTGTGGGAAGCTCGGCTATTAAACGGTAGTCTTTCACGAAATCTAATAATCCCTCAGACCGGCGCCTAATCGTTTGAATTGCGGGTTTTAGATCTTCGAGTTCTTCAGGAGTCAATACCGATTTATCCTGAATCATCGTGTTTACTGTGTCTGATAGCGAACTAATAGGCGTGATGGAATTTAAAATCTCATGGGAGATTACGCCGATCAACCTATTCCATGCTTCAGATTCTTTTTGCTCAATTTCATCTTTAATATTTTGGAAGGAAATGATGGTATAATTGTTTTGGTAGAGGTTTAAGGGAATTATTTCTGTCGAGAGTTGTATTAATTTGTCTTGAATTTTAATCTCTATAAATTTCTTACCTCCTGTTTTAATGCCTTCAATTTCATCGGAAAACTGAGGAAGGTGCTGAACCATCCGGTGCCAATATTTATATGCAGGGACATTTAGTAGGGAGACTGCAGCCTGATTGATCAGCACAATTTCTTTTTTTTCGGCTTCTTCGGTAGTTTCCTTAATCACAATTACGCCTACGGGTACCTGCTCCAGGATTGTTTTGAGCAGTAGAAACATAGAATCTTTTTCCAGTTGGATATTTTTATGAATTTGGATGATGTCATTGAATGATTCATATAGTTCCGGGAAGCTTCCGTTAGTTACTTTATTGCGAAAATTTAGTGAGCTGTCGCGGGTTTTCACTGCAAGAATAAATCTTTTAATGTCCTCTCTGATCTGATTGATGTAGTGATAAAGGCTAATTAAGGCTGCAAGTAAAATGATTGCAACACCAATGATTGTAAAAAATAGGTTGGTGCGTTCAATAAGGTTGTACAAGAGAATTGCCAGCAGATTGATAATCAGCAGACGAAATAATAGGCGATAGGTAAATCTTTGGTAGAACATTATAATTCGAATTTCTCTATTCTGCGGTAAAGCGCCGCACGTGTTAGACCAAGGTCTGCCGCTGCTCTTGAAATATTTCCTTTATGTTTATCAATTGCCTTCTGCACCATGAGCTTTTCCATTTCTTCCAACCCCAGGTTATTAGAAGAAATCACATTAGTGCCAAACTTTTTCGGACTGAGCTGAAGATCGTCAATTGTTATCTCAGTACCATCAGACATGATTACAGCACGTTCAATTACGTGTTGGAGTTCTCTTATATTTCCGGGCCAATGGTATGTTAGTAATGCAGCTTTAGCTTTTTCATTAATATTTAAAAAGCTTTTATGGTATTTGTTACTGAATGAATTTAAGAAATGAGTGGCTAGCAAAATGATATCCTCGCCACGGTTACACAGACTTGGAAGCATAAGTTCCACTGTATTGATCCTAAATAGTAAATCTTGCCGGAAAGTGCCCTTTGCTACCATTTCATTTAAAGGCATGTTGGTAGCAGTGATTAGCCGGACATTGATTTTACGTTCTTTACTTTCCCCGAGTCTGTTGATTGTTCTGTTTTGGATCACACTCAGAAGTTTGGATTGAAGCGAAAGAGATAAGTTACCAATCTCATCTAAGAATATCGTGCCTCCTTCTGCCATTTCGAACCTGCCTGGCTTATCTTCTTTAGCATCTGTAAATGCGCCCTTCGCGTAACCAAATAACTCACTCTCGAAAAGATTCTCGTTAAGCGAGCCAAGATCAACATGCATAAATACCTGATTTCTGCGTGGAGAAAGTTTATGCAGCTCATAAGCGAAAACTTGTTTACCTGTGCCGTTTTCTCCAAGAATGAGCACATTTGCATCGGTCGGACCAACTTTAACCAGTATATTTTGGAGGTGCTTGATAGGCTTCGATGTTCCGATAATGTTTTCAAACTGACGGTTGAGATCCTTCTGCAGCGATGAATGGATCTTTTCCAGCTTATTGACTTTCTTGTTTGACTGACGAAGCCTTGAAGCGGAAGAAAGCGTAGCAAAAAGCTTATCATTTTCCCAGGGCTTAAGGATAAAATCCGTAGCGCCTTTCTTTATTGCCTGAACAGCAAGCTCAACATTTCCATAGGAAGTCATTAGAATTACCACGTAATCATTATCAATTGACAAGATGTGATCTAGCCAATAAAGTCCCTCCCTGCCATCACTGACACCTTTTTGGTAATTCATATCCAAAAGAATAATATCAATTTCATTACGACTAAGCAGTACATTAATTTCTTTTGGCGACTTACAAGTGATTACCTGAGAGAAATGTTGCTTTAGATAAAGCTTTGCACTTAAGAGAATATCTTCATCGTCGTCAATAACTAGAACTGTTGCACCTATCATGGTTGTATAGTGTGTGAGTGTGGTATTTTATTCTCTACGTTTTCAAAAATAGTAAAAGTGTTCGTTGATGCACATGAACTGTTCGTTTTTGAACAGCTAAACTTGAACAGCAATTGTATATGTTTGTTTTACAGTATGTTACATCGGTAGTCTGCGTTGGCATACTGTTGGCTTATGCCGAATTGTATTTCAAAAGAGAAATGGATAAGAAAATTGAACGTAAGAGATTTAATAGAAAGGTGATATTAATCATTGTGGGTGTAATACTTTTTGTGGGTCTGGTTGGTTATGGATACAGCATATCTTTAAATAAGGTTTATAAAGCAGATGCGGATAAGGTGACTATAAATCCTGTTGTGTACGGAGATTTTGAGGATGTAGTATTATTAAATGCGAGTGTAGTGCCGCTGACTTCTGTGATCATAAGTTCACCTGAGGGCGGAACGGTTGCAGATATTTTTACAGAGAATGGAGCCAATGTAGTCAAAGGAACGCCGTTACTTAGAATTACTAATCCTAATGCTTTATCAAGCTATACCTCAAGCGAAACCGGTATTACTGAACAGATCAATCAGCTCAGAAAATTGAGATTAGACTTGGAGCAAAATCAACGGATAATGAGCCAGGACATGATGGAGGTTGAAAATAGCTTAAGAACTGCGAACAGAAAATACAAGGTAGATAGTACGCTATTCTCGAAAAAGGTGATTACTACCCAAGAATTTGCAGCTTCAAGTCAGGATTATGAGTATTACCAGGGTCGGAAAAAAATCTTGAAAGAGGCTATTAAGCAGGAGAACCAAAGCAGGATTATGCAGTTGAAGCAGATTGATATTTCAATTGGCAGGATGAATGAGAGCATGGAAACGATTAGGCAAAATATCGAAAACATGACAATTAAGGCCCCTGTTGCCGGTCGGTTGTCGTCATATGATCCCATTATTGGTAAGTCTTATAATGTAAACGAGATGTTGGGAAAGATTGACGTAATGCAAGGTTATAAGCTTCAAGCTGGTGTTGATGAATATTATATCAATAGGGTGAAGGAAGGTCAGACAGCGAACTGTGAGTTCAATGGTAAGACTTATAAACTAACAGTAAAGAAGGTCATTCCTGAAGTTACTTCAGGGCAGTTTCAGATAGAGCTAACCTTTGAAGGGCAATCGCCAGTCGAATTGAGAAGAGGATTATCGTTGCAGGTGAAATTGACATTGTCTGATAACAGCAAATCGTTATTAGTTAGTCAAGGTCAATTCTTCCAAAGCACTGGGGGCTCATGGGTGTTCGTACTTAAAGATGGTAAGGCTTTGAAGAGAAATGTAAAGATTGGGCGTAAGAACTACTTGTATTATGAGATCTTGGATGGACTGCAGAAAGGGGAACAAGTGATTACCTCTTCTTACGATCAGTTTAACCAGTATGATATTATTGAAATAAAAAATTAGGCATAACTAAAGATATAACCATGATAAAGATTGAAAATCTGGAAAAAGTTTACAAGACAGAAGAAATAGAAACCACGGCTTTAAACGGTATTAATCTACATGTGGCTCCAGGGGAATTTGTTTCTATAATGGGTCCATCAGGTTGCGGGAAGTCAACGTTACTCAACGTGATGGGGTTATTGGATAAGCCTGAAAGTGGAAGTTATAAATTCTTGGAAACCGAGTTATTAAAGCTTAACGACAGAGAGCGTGCTAATTTCAGAAAGCAGAATATGGGATTTGTATTTCAGAACTTCAACTTGATTGACGAGCTTACGGTATTCGAGAACATTGAATTGCCATTGATTTACAACAAAGTTCCTTCTGCAGAAAGGAAAAGATTAGTCAATGAGATTATTGAAAGGATGAACATTGTGAATAGGAGCGGCCATTTTCCTCAGCAATTGTCGGGCGGCCAGCAGCAACGTGTTGCCGTAGCACGTGCACTGGTTACCAAGCCAAAGTTGGTTTTGGCAGATGAGCCTACGGGAAATCTGGACAGTTCGCATGGTAATGAGGTAATGGAATTACTTTGCGAGTTGAATGAGACAGGAACAACTATAGTCATGGTTACGCACTCATCGCATGATGCAAGTTTCTCAAACCGGATCATTAACTTGAAAGATGGACATGTGATCTCGGAAAAGATAAACAAGAGCCGTACTGAAGAACTGATATAACATTTTAGCTTATCCAACCTGATGTTTAGACTCAATTTAAAAATAGCCTTAAGAAACCTTTGGAAGAATAAAGGATTCACCCTCATTAATGTGGGTGGATTGGCAATTGGTTTAGCCAGCTGCATGATTTTACTGCTATATGTTGCTTATGAATGGAGTTATGATAAGCAGTTTAAAAATTACAATACCACTTATGTTGCCTACACTAATATGGCCGCAAATGGTAAAATAAATAGTTGGGCTTGGACACCAGGCTTGTTAGCTCCAGAGCTCAAAGAAAAATATTCTGGTGTGGTAGATGCAGCAAGATCATCCTATCCTTACCAACAACTAATAAGTTATAAGGATATAAAGATAAAGAATAGAGGGATATTCGCTGATCCTGCATTTATTAGAATATTCGATTATGATTTTTTAAGAGGCTCGGCAAGCCAATCTATGCAAAAAGTTAATACTGTAATCCTGACTAAGAGCTTGGCATTTAAACTATTTGGTGATGAAAATCCGATAAATAAGGTTGTAAAGTTGGATAATAAAGACGGTTTGACGGTAGAGGGAGTGATAGCTGATTTGCCTGATAACAGCAGTTTAAAATTCGATTATATAATGCCATGGAAATTATTCGAAAAAAGGGAAAAGTGGATCAAAGAGCAAGGCTGGACAAGTAACTTTTGTTTAACAGTGGTTCAGTTGCAAAGAAGCGAAATATTAGATCAAACTAGTGCAGCAATTAAGGGGCTGTATCAGCGAAATGAAAAAGGCACATCCAACGAATTACTTTTGCATCCTCTCTCGAAATGGCATTTGTATAATGAATTTGAAAACGGAAAATCGGTGGGAGGAAAAATAGATCAATTGCAGATCTTTCTAATTCTGGCTTTTTGCATCTTATTAATTGCTTGTGTAAATTTTATGAATCTATCTACTGCCCGATCACAAAAGAGGGCCAAGGAAGTTGGCGTTCGTAAAGCAATTGGCTCGACAAGAAAATCACTGATATCGCAGTTTATGCTCGAAAGTACTCTATTGGCAATGATTGGTACTGTTGTAGCGTTTATTCTTGTTGAAATCTGGCTTCCTTATTTTAATGTTCTACTAAATATCAATTTGACAATTCAATATAGTGATTGGAGAAATTGGTTGGCTCTTGTTGGTTTAGTGTTATTTACTGGCATACTAGCAGGAAGTTATCCTGCATTCTACCTATCCACCTTTGAACCAATTCAAGTGCTGAAAGGTTTTAGTATTAAATCGGGTTCTTCTTTATCGATAAGAAAATTTCTGGTTGTGTTTCAATTTGTATTTGCAGTATGCCTGATTATTTGTACTGGAGTAATTTATCAGCAACTCAGTTACATAAAGAATAAATCTGTCGGTTACAATAAGGGTAATTTGATACAGCTGGCGGCTGTAGGTAACTTAAAAACTAGTCAAAAATTAGATTTGCTTAAGAGTCAATTGATCAAATCGGGTGCTGCAAAAAGTGTATCCTTACTGAGTATGAATATTGATGAAGGCGGCAACAATACTTCAGATATAAGTTGGCAAGGAAAAAATTCCAAAGAGTCGGTATTGTTTAACCAAAGAGGGATAGGTGATGAATTCGTAGAAACCATAGGCTCTTCGATGATAGCAGGAAGAGCATTTGCTGCTGAATTTCCTGGTGATTCAAATAAGGTTGTGTTAAATGAGGCGGCAATTAAGATCATGGCACTAAAGAATCCAGTAGGAAAAGTGATTAATTACGGTGAAAATAGATGTACGATCATTGGCGTAATGAAAGATTTTACTGCGGAATCTCCTTATCAGAAAGTAGCTCCGACTATTTTCAATCGAATTTACAAGGATGATGGTGGGGTTGTTTTGATAAGATTAAACGAAACACAAGACATTAGCAGTTCACTTAATAAAATTGATGCAATTGTGAAAGATCTAAATCCGGATTATCCGGTAGATAGAAAATTTGTAAGCGATTCTTTTGAAGAGAAATTCCGGTCAGAAAAGCTATTGGGCACCCTTTCAAACTGGTTTGGGGGTTTCGCCATATTTATTTCTGCACTAGGTTTACTGGGCTTAGCACTTTTCATGGCTGAGCAGCGTAAAAAGGAAATCAGCATAAGGAAAGTATTAGGCGCAAGTACAAGAAATATTCTAACCCTTTTAAATAAAGACTTTATCAAGTTAGTGGCTATAGCAAATGTTATTGCTTTCCCTTTGGCTTATATAGCTAGTAACAGGTGGCTTTCTGCTTTCGAGTACAGGGTCTCCATTTCTGCTTTGCCTTTTATAACGGCTGTTGGTCTTTCAGTTCTAATTGCCATTCTTACAGTGAGTATTCAGTCGATAAAAGTGGCGAAAGCAAATCCGGTTGATGCATTAAAATACGAATAAACCCAACGATATGTTCAAACTCAACTTTAAAATTGCCATACGCAATCTTTGGAAAAACAAGGGCATCACTGCGATCAACATTGGAGGCTTAGCAGTGGCATTGGCGGCCTTTATTTTGGTGATGATTTATGCGACTTACGAAACCACGTATGATAAGGAAAATCCCAATTATGAGAATATTTACATAGTTGGCAGAACCTTACCTAAATTCAGTACAAACTTTACGCCGCCACCCCTTGGAAAAGCTATTAAAGCTAATTTCCCTGAAGTGGAAGCAGTTGGGATGACCAAAAAAGGAGGATTTGAATTTCCGATCAACAACAAGCAGAACACTGCTTTTACTACCAACTATCTCATCATGGATTATGAGGCCGCGAAGCTTTTTAACCTTAAACCCGAAGGTGGTTTAGTGAAGCCTGAGGGTGACGAGAAGCATTTATTTTATGTTAACAAGGAAACTATGCAAACATTGTTTCCAGATAAAAAAGATGCAAAACCTGAACTCGTGACAATTGGTGGTAAAACCGTTGGCTTAACTGGCGAGGTTGGCGTGATCACAGGTAACCCACATTCGAATATTACATTTAACGCGCTCTCAGTGAGAAGGGAGCTGGGTAAAGGAGAGAATTATGGTTACAATAATTACAACACGTATATTCTAGTCAAAGCCGGAACAGATATTGATGCACTCGAACATAAAATAAACGACCTCTATAAAAGAGAGCAGATCAAAGATGGGGAAGATGTGCAATCAGCCCGTTTTAAAGGATCCAGTGTTTTTCTGGATCCGTTAAAGAACCTGCACTTGAAACCAAAAGCAGCCAATGACTCCAGTTATAAAGTCATTGTTGCACTCTCCATACTTGCTGTAATGATATTGGTGATCGCCTGCATCAATTTCACCAATCTAAGCATTGCGCAAGCTACAAAGCGGGCAAAAGAGGTAGGCATAAAAAAAGTTCTGGGCGTTTACAGGTATCAACTTACCATCCAGTTCCTCCTGGAGATTTTGCTACAATGTATAGTGGCCACTGTATTTGCGCTCGTAGTTGCCGAGCTATTGCTACCGAATTTTAATAACCTATTTAATGTTCCTTTGAAAATTTGGAATGGGGAAAGTAGGCTAGTTTTTCAACTTCCGCTAATTCTGCTTGCTATTACAATTATCGCGGGGGCTTATCCAGCCGTTGTTTTGTCAGGGTTCAAGCCTGCTATGGTATTAAAAGGCAATTTTCAAACTGGCAGGAGTACCTCTTGGCTTAGAAGTGCATTACTTGTAGTTCAATTCAGTGTTGCGGTTGTCTTTATTATCGGATTGCTGATCATCACCAGTCAGCTGAAATATATGCGTACGCAAGACATAGGTTTTAATCCTAATCAGGTGGTTTACATCAAGAATCTAACCTATTTCACAGACCCTAAGGTTTTTGAGCCGGTAAGGGAAAGAATCATGAAAGTTCCGGGTGTTCAATCTGTAACTGTAGCTAGTGGTATTCCTGACGGATCTGAGAATGGTACAATCGGCTATACCGCTAATGGCGTGGAGGCATCTATTGATTTCCTGGATGTGGATTTTGATTACTTTGAAACGCTAGATATTAAACTCGCTGAAGGAAGGTTTTTTGACAGCAAATTCAAAACAGATACGGCGAATTCTGTAGTCCTGAATGAATCTGCAGTAGCAAAATATGGTCTTAAGAACCCTGTTGGACAAACAATCAAGGGTTGCGATATGGACTACAAGATTGTTGGTGTTGTAAAGGATTTTAAAACACAGGGTTTCGAGGTACCTGTTCAACCAACCCTATATGCCATTAAAAATCCTTGTGGCAACATGAAACTAGAACTAATGGTTAAAATTGATAGGGCACATACGTCTGACGCTATTAAAGCCTTGAAAACAAATTGGGCTGATATCAATACAAAGGACGGTGAGAATTTTAGATACTATTTTCTCAATGACTTGTATGGTAAGCTTTTTCAAAAACAGGAGCAGTTGCAATCAGTATTTTTTGCTGCGGCATTGCTAACTATTCTTATTGCTCTTTTGGGTCTTTTTGCTTTTGCAAAGTATATGACTAATACCCGAATGAAAGAGATTGCTTTACGTAAAATATTAGGAGCGAGTGATTTACAAGTGTTAAAGTTATTAAACACGTCATTCTTCAAGGTAGTGCTTATTGCTAATCTGGTGTCATGGCCGCTGGCATATGTAATTACCCAAAAATGGTTAGAGACCTTTGCTTACCGGGTTGATATGTCTGTACTTCCGTTTTTGCTTAGTGCGCTTGCAACAATTTTACTGACTATTATAACCGTGAGTGTGCAGGCAGCTGGCGCTGTAAAAGCAAATCCTGTAGATGCGCTTAAATATGAATGACTAAGTTTAATTAGAAGAAAATGTTTAAACTGAACTTAAAAATCGCACTGCGTAACCTTTGGAAGTACAAAGGATATACGATAATTAATGTACTTGGCCTTTCTGTAGGGTTGGCGGGCTGCTTGATGATTTTCATATTTATAAATTACCAGCTGGGTTTTGATAAAGGCTACGTGAATAGCGACAGGATATATAGAGCTGTTCCAAGCTTTCAATACCCAGATGGGGAGTTTTATACGAATGGAGTTCCCCGACCATTTGTTCCTGCTTTAAGACAAGATTTTAGTCAGTTTGAAAAGGTGGCCGGCGTAAGAGCGAGTGCTGGTATCATAAAATCGGTAGGTGATGGAACGAAGGCTGAAGTTAAAAAGAGTGAAAGGGTCTATTACGCGGAGCCAGCGCTATTTGAAATATTTAAAATTAAATGGCTTGCGGGAGTACCTGCAACTGCTTTGAAGGAACCTTATACAATAACGCTATCTAGAAAAACAGCTGAAACCTATTTTGGTAATTGGAAGCACGCAGTTGGTAAAAGCTTAATGTTTAACAATAAAGAAACGTTCAGGGTCACCGGAGTCTTTGAAGATTTTCCTGAAAATACAAGTTTTCCCTTTACGCTGGTGATGTCTTACGAAAGTGAGAAGGATCGGAGGAATGATGGATGGGGCTCGGTCTCATCCAGCCAGGAATGTTATATGTTACTGAAAAGAGGTGTCGACATTAAAAGCCTTGATGGTATAATGGCCTCCTTTGTTAAGAAATATTATACAAGTAAGGCTCCCGGTAAAGAAAATCACCTATTTCAGTCTTTAAAAGATGTGCACTACGATGAGCGTTTTAGCAATTTTGGGGGCAATGTTACACCAAGGTCTGAGCTTGTAGGACTCTTTGTTATTGGCTTATTTCTCTTAATTACTGCTTGTATTAATTTTATTAATCTAGCTACCGCACAGGCAGTAAACAGATCGAAAGAAGTAGGCGTTCGCAAAGTTATGGGTAGCATGCGTAAGCAATTGATCTGGCAGTTTCTAAGTGAAACCACGTTGATCACAGTAGTGGCACTTTTATTTGCCTGTGTAATTACCGAGCTGAGCTTACCTGGGATGGAATCATTGTTTGGCGAAGGTATAACATTCAGTCTATTCGGACATGCCGAAGTCTACATCTTCATGATTTTGCTAATCATCATCGTAAGTTTCCTTGCAGGATTTTACCCCGCTATGGTGATGTCTGGATTGAGCCCTGCATTGGCCATTAAAAATAAAATTAGCTCTACGACTGCTGGAGGTGTGGGCTTAAGAAAAATACTCGTTGTAGTTCAATTTGCAATCACTGCGATTCTCATTATCGGAACTTTGGTTGTGATGAACCAGATGAGCTTCTTGAGGAGCAAATCACTTGGCTTTGACAGTACCAGCATCGCTGTTTTACAGATGCCTTCTGATAGTCTTAGCCAAATGAAATTTAATACTCTAAAAGAAATCTTACTTAAAAATAATAGTATAAAAAGTGTTAGTTATTGTTTTACCCCACCATCATCATCAAACAATCACGAAACTAGTTTTTCCTATAACAGCAGTAAGGACGCAGATTTTCAAGTCAGCATTAAGGTTGCAGATGAAGATTTCTTCAAAACCTTTTCACTTGGATTGGTCGCCGGTAGGCAGCTTTCAACGAGTGATACTGTAAAGGAATTTGTAGTTAACGAGACATTGCTAAAGAAATTGAATGTGCTGCATCCGGAAGATGCTTTAGGCAAGATCCTTTCTTTGAATGGCCATTCTCTTCCTATTGTGGGCGTAGTTAGAGACTTCAATAATGTTTCGTTGCATGAACGAATCTCTCCAATTGCAATCTATTCACAGAAGGAAAGATACAGTCAATTAGCTATCAAAATCGAGTCAAATCAGATGTTGCCGACGATGAAAATGGTGGAACGTGAATGGAATAAGATGTTCCCTGATTATGTATATTCTTCCAATTTTATGGATGAGCAGATCAACAGTTATTATCAGTCAGAGCGGGTGATGGGAACCCTGTTTAAAGTATTCGCAGGGGTAGTAATTTTTATTTCTTTTATAGGGTTATTCGGGCTTATATCATTTGTAGCTACTCAGCGAACGAAAGAGATCGCTATAAGAAAGGTTTTAGGTGCTAGTACTTTGGAACTTGTTAAAATGTTAAATAGCTCTTTCCTATGGATGGTACTTATCGCCAACTTAATCGCCTGGCCGATTACCTATATTTTTGTATCTAAATGGCTTGAAGGATTTGCCTACCGTGCACCTTTGAACATTTGGCCATTTGTATTGGCTACCTTCTTGTCTGTGATCATCACATTGATTACAGTGAGTTTAAGGTCGTACCTGGCAGCAAGCGGCAATACTATAAATGCATTAAAATACGAATAAGATCATGATAGATTTACAGAACATAGAAAAGTATTACTCAAACAAAGGCGTTAAGAGTTACATATTGCGCCATGTGACAACCAGCATCCAAGAGGGTGAATTTGTATCCATTATGGGGCCATCTGGTGCGGGTAAGTCAACGTTACTCAATATACTAGGTATGCTGGAAGAGCCAACTTACGGCGTATACAACTTCATGGGAGAAGATGTTACTTCATTAAACGAGCGGAAAAGAATTGAACTCTACCGCAACCATATCGGTTTTGTTTTTCAGGCCTATCATCTTATTGATGAGATGACAGTTGCGGAGAATATTGAAGCTCCTCTATTATATAAAAAAATAGGCAGTTCTGAGCGCAAAAGCAGGGTCGCAGATATGCTCGGCCGCTTTAATATGGTGGGCAAAAGGGACTTATTTCCTAATCAGTTATCGGGAGGACAACAGCAATTGGTAGGAATAGCGAGAGCTTTAGCTGCTCAACCATCCGTTATATTGGCAGACGAGCCGACCGGTAACCTTCAATCAGCCCAAGCGTTGCAGATTATGGAACTATTTAAGAAACTCAATCAGGAAAAGGGTATAGCAATTATCCAAGTGACCCACTCTGAGGTAAATGCACAATATGGAACGCGAATTCTTCATTTGCTGGATGGTGTGATTAAAGAAGATATCAAAACTGCATCCTAGCATATGTTTAGGCTGAACTTTAAAATCGCTTTACGTAGCCTCATGAGATATAGATCGATCTCATTAATTAATGTCGTGGGATTAGCAATAGGCATTTCATCCTGCTTGTTGCTTTTATTATATATCTCGTATGAGAGTAGTTACGATAAGCAATTTAAAGATTCAGAAAAGCTATATCAAGGGATGATAAATCTGTATGACGTTGATGGTAGCATCTTAAGAACAATTGATCAAACTCAAAATGTACTTGCCGGCACATTAAAATCAGAGTTTCCAGAGGTAGTAGAGAGTGCCAGGCTTACAGATATTTATCCACGATTAATTCAAGCCGGAAATAATAGTCTGAAGCTAGAAAGCCGATATGCAGATCCAGAAGTCTTAAATATTTTTGATTACACTTTTCTAAGCGGCAATCCTGGTAAGGCGTTGGTTGATCCAAATTCAGTTGTGCTGACTGAAAGTGCTGCCAGAAAATTGTTCGGAAGCACACAGGTACTAAACAGGACGGTTCGGTTTGAAGACCAAGCCATTTTAAAGGTTAGCGGTGTGATAAAAGACCTTCCTGCCAACATCACTTATAATTTCCAGGCTTTAACCACTTGGAAATTATTTGAGAACCTTAATGAATGGCCGAAGGCACCAGCATGGGGTAACCATAATTATTACACGCTAGTCAAAGTAAAGGCAAACTCTAATATTGCCACACTCAATGACAAACTGAAAGGGTTGATACAGAGAAATCTCAAGGGAGCAAAAGAAGATATCTTTCTATACCCACTGACCGATATTCACTTGCATGGAAGCTTTGTTGGCGGACAGCCTAGCGGCGGCAGAATTCAACAAGTCCATTTGTTCATAGGTTTGTCCATTGGTATCTTGATGATTGCATGCATTAACTTCATAAACCTTTCAACAACGAATGCACAGAAAAGAGCTAAAGAAATTGGGGTAAAGAAAACCATTGGAGCATCCAGGTTTTCTTTGATATTACAGTTTGGCCTTGAATCATTGCTGCTAACCGCACTCAGTATTTTACTGAGTGTTGTCATAGTCGAATTTAGTCTACCTTGGTTCAATTCACTTTTAGGAATCCAAATAGTAATTGACTATGTGAATCCTACAACCTGGCTGCTTTTATTCGGAGTATTGATTTTTACTGGTGTTATTGCAGGAAGCTATCCTGCATTTTATCTTTCTGGACTTAGTACTATAAAGTCATTAAAAAGTGCACTCAATGCAAGGAAAGGATTGAGCTTAAGCCTTCGACAAGCGCTTGTAGTTGGGCAATTCGTGTTTGCGTTTGTCCTTATAATCGCCACTGCCACCATTTACAAGCAAATACAATATTTGAAAAACAAACCTCTGGGTTATAAGTCTTCCGGACTAATCGAAGTGCCACATGAAGGTCTTCTGTATTTAAAGTATGATCTGCTAAAGTCAAAACTACTAAAAAGTGGGGCTATTTTAAATATGACTCAATCGTCCAGCGGTATCACAGACAGGAAAAGCACTATTCGAGGTTTAGCATGGGAAGGGATGTCTGCCACTGATAAGAATATTGACTTTGATCAGATCTATACTTTGGATGGTTTTACAGAAACCATGGGTATCAAAATATTGGCTGGACGAGACTTTAGTCGCCAATTTGCTTCAGATAGTGTGGGTCTGTTGCTAAGTGAAAAAGCAGCACTGGTGATGAGATTAAAAGAACCGGTTGGTTCAAGAATTCTGTATCAAGGAAAACAGTGCACTGTAATCGGAGTATTTAAAAACATTGTATGGGGTAATCCCGGAGTGGTAGAAGCACCAATGGTAATAGCTTATGAAGATTATAGCGATGTGATCACGATGCGGCTGAACCCTAAAATGAGTTTGAGTAAAAGTGTCGTTATGGTTTCAAAGGTTCTAAAGGAGCTTAATCCGAATTTTCCTGCGCAAATCAAGTTTATAGATACATTGAACGAGCTTAAGTTGATGGATGAAACAATTTTAGGCATGCTGGCCAATCTATTTGGAGGCCTTTCTGTCTTTATTTCTTGCATGGGCTTATTTGCCTTATCCGCTTTCAGTGCTGAGCAAAGGAAAAAGGAAATAAGCATTAGAAAGGTCTTAGGAGCTACTATCTCTCAACTTATGTCGCTACTTTCCTCTGGTTTTTTAAAGTTAGTGCTTATAGGTATTGTGATTGCAGTACCAATTGCTTTTGTGGTTATGAACAAATGGTTGGAAAACTTCGACGTAAGAACACCACTTTCAATCTGGCTATTTTTACTTAGCGCGTTTTTAACTGTCTTTATTGCTTTGATTACAGTAAGCTGGCAAACTTACAAGGCGGCAGTTTCAAACCCGATTAACGCATTGAAGTATGAATAAGCTGTTTATCTTTGCAACATGCAGCGAACCTTTACCGATCAGCTTTCTCGCGAAGTCACTTTTGCCTATCCACCAAAGCGCATTGTCTCGCTGGTTCCGTCTCAAACTGAATTGTTGTTTGATCTTGGATTGGATGCTGAGGTAGTAGGACTTACTAAGTTTTGTATTCATCCCATAGATAAGTTTGCACGATGTATAAAAGTTGGTGGCACTAAAAAACTTAATATTGACCTGATTAAGGAACTTCAACCTGACTTAATCATCGGGAACAAAGAAGAAAACAGTCAAAGCGATATCGAAGAGCTGTGTGCGCTGTTTCCCGTTTGGATGAGCAATATCTACACATTAGAAGATGCTAAACGAACTATCTTTCAAATAGGTGCATTGGTAGATCGTGAACCTGAGGCCTCCTACCTTATGCACCTTATAACCACAGGTTTTTCAGATCTTCAGACACTGGCGCTGGAGCGGGGAATCAACAAGAAGGTGGCTTATTTAATCTGGAAAAACCCTTACCTGGTGGCCGGCATGGATACTTTTATCAGTGATATTCTTGCCCTGAATGGGATGACAAATGTGGTAAAATTGAGCCGGTACCCAGAATTAGACGTTAATGATCTAGTGTCCCTCAACCCTGATCTAGTATTCTTATCATCTGAACCTTATCCTTTTGTACGTAAGCATGTTCAGGAAATTCAAACATTCTTACCTAACTCGAAAGTCATGCTTGTTGATGGAGAAATGTTTTCCTGGTATGGTAGTAGATTGGTAAAAGCAGTTCAATATTTTTTCGAGTTTCAAAAGGAGATAGCGGCCAAATAAATTCAAAGGGATTTCACCGACGAATTTTCTGCATTTACCGAGTAAAAGCCGCCTGATACCAGTTGAGCATTGATGTGCATGTGTTTTTCTAATAATTTTGAAGAAAAGAAGTCATGGAAACTCTAAACAGAAAAAACAACCGCAACTTTAACATTGGTATTTTATTTATCATTATCGGAGGAATATTTATAGTTAGAAACCTAGGGATATTAGTTCCATTTTGGATCCTCAGCTGGAAATCTTTCTTACTAATTGTGGGTTTATTGATTGGATATAATAGAAACTTTAGGCCAGGTGGATGGATTGTAATGGTCATTATTGGTTCCATGTTGACCTTGAAAAGTATCGTGCTTTTTTCATTGGGCGATTTTGCACTCCCAATCATTCTAATTGGATTAGGCTTATACGTTATACTTAAACCAAAACACAACCCTGATTTCTGTACTGGTCACTTTAGAAAAGACAAGTTGAACTTTGACCAATCTTCGCCAGAGGCAAAATAATTCTTAATTTAGTGACTTATGGAAAATAAGGCCATCGCACGCACGCTTCGTTTGTTAGCTCAGTTAATGGAGCTTCATAATGAAAATCCCTTTAAGATTAAATCGGTAACGAACGCCGCGTTCAAGGTTGACAAGCTCCCTTTTGCAGTTAAGGACAAGACCCTTGAGGAGATTGGACAAATGGATGGACTAGGTAAAAGCATTTCTGGAAAGGTTTGGGAATTGCTACAGACAGGTACAATGGCTGACTTACAGGCAATCCTCGCCAACACTCCCGAAGGGATTGTAGAAATGCTAGGAATAAAAGGGATAGGGCCAAAGAAGATTGCTGTAATCTGGAAGGATCTTGCAATCGAAAACATAGGAGAACTTTACTATGCCTGTAATGAAAACAGGCTCATTGAAGCTAAAGGATTTGGTTTAAAGACTCAAGAAGAGATTCGTAAAATCATTGAATTTAAGATGGCTGCTGAGGGTAAATTCCTTTATGCGCAAGCGGAGCCAATTGTCAGTAAACTATTTGAAGACCTCTCAGTCTGGCTTAATGATGTGGAAGGTGAAGCTTTACTTGGAGTGGCCGGAGCATACAGAAGATGTGTTGAAATCATTGAAGAAATAAAACTTGTTTTAGGTGCTGAAGACCTGGATGAGATCGCGTTTAAACTTCCCAGCTTTGAACCATTGCAGTTTGAGGCGATCAGCCCCATGCTACATGAAGCCAAAACACCATTCGGATTAAAAATATTACTGCATCTGGTACCTAAGAGTGGATTTTATCTCCGCTATTTTGAGTTAACGGGGAACCCAGGACATGTGGAAGAAGTGATGTCGTTGGCTGGAGAAGGCCATTATGATACTGAACATGCTATTTACGAAAAGGCAGGTTTAGCCTTTATCGAACCTGAACTAAGGGAGTGTCTTGATGAGATTGTTTTAGCAAAGTCAAACACTTTACCAACTTTGATAGCATATGGCGATCTCAAGGGAAGCTTACATAACCACTCGACTTGGAGCGACGGAGTCAATACGCTAGAAGAGATGGCATTGTATTGCAAAGATCATTTACAGCTCGAATATCTCGGAATGTGCGATCATTCTAAATCAGCATTTTATGCAAATGGTTTGAATGAGCAAAGAATTTACGCCCAGCATATAGAAATTGATGCCTTAAACGAACGACTAGCACCTTTTAAGATTTTCAAGGGAATTGAGAGCGATATTTTGTATGATGGCTCACTGGATTATCCTGAAGATGTTTTAAAGACCTTTGATTTTGTGGTGGCTTCTGTGCACAGCATCCTTCGGATGGATGAGGAAAAGGCAACATCCAGACTGGTTACTGCAATCGAAAACCCTTATACAACCATATTAGGTCATCCTACCGGCAGACTATTATTAAGCCGCAAAGGTTACCCGATAGATTATAAAAAAGTAATTGATGCTTGTGCTGCGAATAATGTTGTGATTGAAATCAACGCGAATCCCTTGCGACTAGACTTAGATTGGCGCTGGCATCGGTATGCATTAGAAAGGGGCGTACTACTTTCTATAAATCCGGATGCGCACAGAACTGAGGGTTTCCACGATGTGAGATATGGTGTTCTAATAGGCAGAAAAGGTGGGTTACAAGCCACTCAGTGTCTGAATGCTTTCAGCCTACAACATATTACGCATTATTTCAACAATAAAAAATAGTATCCTTACCTTTGATTCATGATTAGTCAACTTTGCAATAAGATATTTCAAGAAGTCATAAATGACTATCATGTACAAAACGATATTGAGAACTTGGCGACTAATCCCTATGGGATCGGTACACTTGCGCATCTGCTGTATCTGAAATGCTGGATTGATACGGTACAATGGCATATGGAAGATGTGGTTAGAAATCCATCTATTGATCCTGTCGCTGGTCTTCAATGGAAGCGCCGTATTGATGCCTCTAATCAGGAACGCACAGATGTTGTGGAATATATTGATAGCTATTTTCTGAAGGAGTTCAAAGGTAGACAGCCGAAGGCTGAGGCAAAAATTAACTCTGAAAGTCCGGCATGGGTGGTGGACAGGCTTTCCATTCTGGCGCTGAAAATATACCATATGAATGAAGAGACTCTACGTTCTAATGCCTCTGAAGGACACAGAATAAGCTGTGGAGACAAATTGGCAATCTTGCTTAATCAAAGAATCGATCTGTCCTTAAGTCTGGATGAATTAATTCAGGATATTGAAAACGGTGATAAGTACATGAAAGTCTACAAGCAAATGAAGATGTACAACGATCCCAATCTGAATCCTGTTCTTTACAATCCTAAGTAACTAATGGCTGAACGGGCTAAGATACTGGTTATTCGTTTCTCCGCAATGGGAGATGTGGCAATGACAGTCCCGGTTATTAAGGAGTTTTCCGCAGCTTATCCATTGGAAGAACTTTTAGTAATAAGCAGGGCTACTTTTGAGCCCTTTTTCGATGGTATACCTAACTTGCAATTCCTTTCATTTGAACCGAAAAGAAAGCATAAAGGCTTCTTTGGCCTTATAAAGTTATTTTTTGAACTAAAAAAGTGCAAAGTCACTAAAGTTGCGGATTTGCACAACAATTTAAGGAGTAAAGTATTGTGTCTGTTTTTTTTCTTCGGCGGAATTAGCACGGTATCTGTAGATAAAGGAAGGTCAGAAAAAATGCGTCTAACCAGAAAGAGAAATAAAGAACTCAAACCATTAAAGCTTACAGTTTCCAGATATGCAGAGGTATTTGAGAAACTAAGCTATCCCTTGACATTAACAAATAACCTTAGCCCTGTAAACAATCAAAAGCCAGGTAACGAGCAGTGGATCGGAGTCAGTCCATTTGCCCAACACTTGCAAAAGGTTTATCCGGTTCACAAGATGGAAAGGGTTTTGCTAGAACTTGCGAAAAAAGGTTTTAAACTTTTCATCTTCGGTGGTTCTTCGGAGGAAGCATTAGTTGCTGTTGATTGGGAATCGAAACATCAGAATATAACGTCACTAGTTAAAAAGATGACATTGGGTGAAGAAATGGACTTTATTGCTAAACTTGATTTGATGCTAAGCATGGACTCTTCGGGAATGCATCTGGCATCGTTGAAAAATGTGCCGGTAGTCTCAGTATGGGGTGCAACACATCCTTATGTGGGTTTTTTGGGTTATGGCCAATCTATAAACGATGCTGTTCAGCTGGATTTATATTGCCGCCCTTGCTCAGTTTATGGTAACGTTCCATGCTATCGTGGAGATTTCGCTTGTATGAACAATTTGCCAGAGCAGAATGTTATTGATAAAGTAATTGATAAACTTCGTGATCATGAAACAGCTATTATTAGTTAGACATGGAAAATCTGAATGGGGCAATGCGCACCTTCAGGATTTTGACAGACCTCTAAACCCAAGGGGCCATAGGGATGCCCCTGAAATGGCACTTAGATTAGTTCAAAAGGATCTTGTGCCAGAGGTACTGATCAGTAGTCCGGCACTAAGAGCTTTTACAACTGCGAGCCATTTCGAACAGGCTTGGTATCGCCCTGTGGAAAAAATCAAACAAGACAGTTCAATTTATGAAGCTGAAACTCCCGCATTGTTGAAGGTTGTGAATAATATTGATAATAAATACAAAAGAGCTGCATTATTTGGTCACAACCCAGGTTTTACAGATTTCGCGAACTACTTGAGTAATGCGAATATCTATAATCTACCCACTTGCGGCGTTGTATTAATCGAGTTTCCAGTAAACGACTGGAAAGAAATCAGTCATGGATCAGGAACACTTATAGATATCGATTATCCAAAAAGTCCTGATGGTGATTAAAATTGCAGGTGTTTCACTGTGAGGCCGTTATTGATCAGTTGCTTCAACGAATCAATTCCAATCTTCAAATGCGTTTCTACATAAGTGGTGGTTACTGAGCTATCGCTTTCAGCTGTTTTTACACCTTCAGGAATCATAGGTTGGTCTGATACCAATAACAAAGCACCTGTTGGGATTTTGTTAGCAAAACCAGTGGTAAATATAGTTGCTGTTTCCATGTCCACAGCCATTGCCCTTAGAGTTTTTAAATACTTCTTGAAGTGTTTGTCGTGCTCCCAAACTCTGCGATTGGTGGTGTAACAGGTACCCGTCCAGTAATCTCTCGAGTGATCTCTGATTGTTGTTGATATTGCTTTTTGCAATGCAAAAGAGGGTAGGGCAGGCACTTCAGCAGGAAGGTAATCGTTGGACGTTCCCTCACCTCTAATCGCTGCGATCGGCAAGATTAAATCTCCTAGCTGATTCTTCTTTTTTAAACCTCCACATTTCCCAAGGAATAATACTGCTTTCGGACTAATTGCTGTCAGCAAATCCATCATGGTCGCCGCCAGAGGGCTACCCATTCCGAAGTTAATAATCGTGATTCCGTTGGCAGTAACACTTTGCATGGGCTTATCGAGACCCATTATTGGGGCATCATCGTTCCATTCAGAAAACATTTGAAGGTATTTACTGAAGTTGGTTAACAGAATGTAGTCACCAAACTGGTCGAGCGGTCTGCCTGTATAACGTGGCAACCAATTTTTTACGATGTCTGCTTTACTTTTCAAACCTGCTTTAATTGCAGAATTTACCTCTTTTACTTTTTTTGCCTTTGCTGGGATGTTTTCATTTTTTTTTACATCTTTTTCTTCGTTCATATATAATTGTTTTTGTTAGTATTCTATTGCTTGTGATCGTCATGTTGTTTTGAAAATAGTTCTGCTGAATTTATTTCAGCATCTCGGTCATGTTAGGTCTTTTCTACTCCGAGGTCCTGAAATAAATTCAGGAGAATGCGCATTTTATAATGACACGCCGTTAAAAAAGACTTTAGCGCCTAAACTTTAAAACATTACTTAAAAAAAATCCCCGGCGGAACCGGGGATCAAATATTTAAGCAGCTTTTAACTTTTTAAAGTCGGCTTTTTCAAATTTCTCCACCGCATAATCTAATGAGATGTGCAGCTCCTTGACATCTGGATCTGATGGGATATCAAACATCGCGTCAAGCATAATAGCTTCACAAATTGACCTGAGTCCCCTTGCGCCAAGCTTGTACTCCATTGCCTTATCAACGATAAAATCTATTACATCATCATCAAATGCCAATTCTACATTCTCATACTCAAATAACTTTACATATTGGCGGAACAACGAGTTCTTCGGTTCTGTAAGTATATTTCTCAATGCTTCTTTGTCTAAAGGATTTAAATGCGTCAGCACAGGAACCCTTCCGATCAACTCAGGAATTAAACCAAATGATTTTAAATCTTGAGGAGTGATATACTTGTAAAGGTTCTTCAAATCAAGATCAACATCGTCTTTTTTAACTTTGTAACCTACCGCTTGCGTGCGCAATCTGTTTGCAATCTTACGTTCAATGCCATCAAAAGCTCCGCCGCAAATAAACAAGATATTATTAGTGTTTACTGGAATCATCTTTTGATCAGGATGCTTCCGTCCACCCTGAGGAGGTACATTTACCACTGTTCCCTCAAGAATTTTTAATAATGCCTGCTGTACGCCTTCACCTGATACATCTCTTGTGATAGAAGGATTGTCGCTTTTTCGGGCTACTTTATCTACTTCATCAATATAAACGATGCCACGTTCCGCAGAAGCGACATCGTAGTCAGCGGCTTGCAGTAAACGTGTTAAAATACTTTCTACATCTTCACCAACGTATCCTGCTTCTGTTAATACGGTGGCATCACAGATACAGAATGGTACATGAAGGATCTTGGCGATTGTCTTGGCCAGCAAAGTCTTGCCTGTACCTGTTTCACCAACAAGCATGATGTTTGATTTTTCTATCTCTACTTCATCGCCTTTGTCAATTTTTTGGCTTAATCTTTTGTAATGGTTATATACCGCTACAGAAAGAACTTTTTTCGCATCGTCCTGACCAATAACGTATTGATCAATGTGTGCCTTGATCTCATGTGGTTTCAGTAAAGTAACCGAAGAGTCAAGACCCTTTGATTTTTTGCTTCCCAATTCCTGAACAAGCAGCTGGTTGGCCTGGGTAACGCACTTATCGCAGATAAATGCATCCAAACCTTCAATAAGCATTAATGTGTCTTGCTTACCTGATCCGCAAAAAGAGCAACGGGATTCTTTATTTTGTTTAGCCATTATTAATCTTTCTTACTCGCACTCAACACTTCATCAATCATTCCGAATTCTTTAGCCTCGTCAGCCTTCATCCAGTAATCCCTGTCAGAGGCCTTTTCTACCCATTCGTAACTCTTTCCTGAGTGATTGGAAATGATGTCGTATAATTCTTTCTTCAATTTAAGCATTTCTCGCAAGTTGATCTCCATGTCTGAAGCAACTCCTTGGGCACCACCTGAAGGTTGGTGAATCATTACGCGGGAATGAGGTAATGCAGCACGTTTTCCTTTAGCTCCTGCAACTAGAAGTACTGCACCCATAGATGCTGCCATACCAGTACAGATTGTAGCTACATCAGGTGCAATGTATTGCATGGTGTCATAGATTCCCAAGCCTGCATAAACAGAGCCACCTGGTGAGTTGATGTAAATCTGGATGTCTCTATTGTTATCTGTCGATTGTAAAAACAACAATTGTGCCTGTATGATGTTTGCGTTCCCATCATAAATCGCATCACCTAAGAAGATGATACGATCCATCATTAAACGGGAGAATACATCCATCTGCGCAACATTCAGCTGCCGTTCCTCAATAATATAAGGAGTCATGCTTTTTGGAGAATTGTTAGTAGCACCAATATAACGGTCAACATTTAGACCATTAATACGATGATGTTTAACTGCGTATTTTCTGAATTCGTCTTTATCTATATTCATAATAATAAAATTATCTATCTAGTATTTAACTGTGATCACCAAAATAGTTAAACTAAAGTGGTAATTTATTGTGGCATTGTAAAATTTGTTTATTTTATATAAGCAAGGCGGCCTTAATAAAGCCGCCTCATTCAAAAATCCATCAAATCGTATTGAAGATCAGCTTATTTCAATGCTATAAATTTGTTGTAAGGTATATCTTGTTGGTCTAAAGTAGCCACAGATTTGATGTATTCGAATACTTTTAGTGCTTTTACCTCATCAAATATGCGTGTTGCATTGTCTTTCTCTTTCAAGAAAGTCGCAGTATACTGTGCCAGTTGGTCTTCCGGCATAGGAGCAGGGCTGTACATTCTAAATTGAGCGTCCAAACGTTGCTTAGCAGTAGCAAAAACATCCTCATATTTAATCTCAATGTTGTTGTCTTGGATCAGTTTATTCTCAATTAATGTCCACTTCAAGTTTTTAGCAAAATCATCATATCCCTCAGCCAACTCTTCGACAGTCAATTTTTCGTTAGTAGCTTTTAACCACTTATGTAAAAACTCATCCGGAAGCTCAATTTGCACACTCTCGATCAGCTGCTTGTAGATGTCGTTCTGCAATTTGCGATCTGCATCCTGCTGGAACATTCCTTCCACTTCTTCAGTGATCTTAGTCGTAAATCCAGCTTCGTCAGTCACTGTACCTTCGCCAAATAATTTATCAAAGAACTCCTGGTTTAAATCAGACTCTTCTAAACGATTTACGTTTTTGATCACCATCGTAAACTTGGAATCGAGCGCTGCAGCATCCTCTTCGCTAATGTTTAACAATTTGGCAATCACCACTTCGTTTTTATCAAAAGCTTTTGAAACATCCAGCTCAACTACATCATCTTTTTTTAAACCGATTAAAGACTTTTCAATTTTTTTATCCATAACCTGATCTAAGCGAATAGAGCCGGTACTAATTATGCCATCTTCAAAAACTGAACCATCGGGCGAAAGTTGTGTTAATTCGGCATAAAGTACATCATCATCTGCCGAAACTTCAGGGTTTGTCATTTTGCCATAACTTCGGCGGATATTTTTGATGCGTGATGCAAGCGTTTCTTCGTCAGCTTTAACTTTATATTCAGTGAATTTATCTTTTGATGTGATGTTGACGTCTATAGCAGGAGCGAGACCTAATTCGTAATCAAATTCGAACTCGTCTGTATTGTCCCATTTGAATTTCTTTGTATCGTCCATTACTGGAAGCGGCTGACCAAGGATTTCTACTTTATTATCAGTTAAATATTTATTCAGCGTCTCGCTTAATAAATTATTGATCTCTTCAACAAGTATACTTTTGCCATACATTTTTTTGATGTGAGCCATGGGGACCATTCCTTTACGAAAACCAGGAAGGTTAGCTTTTTTAGCTTGCTCTTTTATAGATTTATCAACTTTTTCAGTGTAATCCTCAGGCGCTATTTTAATTTTTACAACTGCATTTAAGTCATTAATTTTTTCCTGTGTAATGTTCATTTTTCTGAATCAATGTTTTTATAATCGTCTATATATAAAAATTCCCCCGTTTTGCGGGGGAATTTTTGTGCGGATGAAGGGACTCGAACCCCCACGCCGTGAAGCGCCAGATCCTAAGTCTGGTGCGGCTACCAATTACGCCACATCCGCAGTTAGGATTGAATTAAGATTGCAAAGATAGAGATTGTTTTTAATTAGCAAAGCGCTAACAAAATTAATTTTAGAAGTTTCCTCTAACCTGCTGAAATACAGGTTAAGATTTTTTGCAATGCCTGAACTAATCCCCAAATTATTGAACCTTGATCTCGAAAGGCATTCTCGTCTGTACACCTGACTTCACAATAGCCGATTTTATTTGCTCATATAAATAAAAATGAGCGCCTAATTCCTGCTTTGCATAATACATCCTAATTTTATCAGAACTGTTATCGATAAACGATTGAAGAGGATCAAGGATCTCAGGATATTCGACCACCTTATAATCTTTAAGTTTTCCTTTTTTTGCAGCAGCAATGATCGCATCATTAAAACTTCCGGTTCTATCTGCCAAGCCTATTCTGACAGCATCGGTTCCTACCCAAACTCTACCACCTGCAATGCTATCTATGTATGCTTTCGATTTCTTTCTGCCATCAGCCACTCTGGTAATAAATCCATCATAAACCCTGTTGACATCGGTTTGAATGATCAATCGCTCACCAGGAGTTAGCGGACGATTAGTACTCATAATGTCTGCGTACTTACCAGTTTTAACTCCATCAAAGGTTATTCCTAGTTTTTCGTTATACAATTTTTGGAAGTTGGGGATCACGCCAAATACCCCAATAGAGCCTGTAATAGTATTAGGCTGGACAAAAATAGAGTCAGCCGCACAACCGATATAGTATCCGCCAGATGCTGCAACATCGCCAAAGGAAGCAATAACAGGTTTTACTTGTTTAGTTAACACAATTTCTCTCCAAATAACATCAGAAGCCAGTGCGCTACCACCAGGAGAGTTTACCCGCAACACGATTCCTTTTATCGTAGAATCCATCCTTGCTTTTCTGATAGTTCTCGAAATCCTTTCAGAACCAATTTGGGCATCTGACCCTTCGCCACCAATGATGTCGCCGTTTGCGTAGATAACTGCAATCCTATTTTTGCCGCCGTCGCTTTTCTTATTAGCAACATTTTTTGCGTAGTCGTTTATCGTTATTGAAGAAATATTGTTTTTCGATTTCTTGCCACTCAATGTCTTCAATTCTTCCAGAATTTGATCTTTATACCTTAAACCATCGACGAGCTTCCTATCGACCGCATCCTGCGGCTTTTGAATTTTATAATCGTCGGCTATGGCATGAAGTTCTGGTACACTGATTTTTCTGGTTACAGATATCCCTTGTAAAAAGGTTTGATATAATCCGCCCAGATAAGCGGTAACCTGCTCACGGTTTTTATCACTCATTTTATCCGTAAAGAAAGGCTCCACGGCACTCTTGTAATTTCCTACTCGGATGATTTGTGCCTCTATGCCCAGTTTGTCGAGTGCGCCTTTAAAGAACATCACTTGAGAATTTAGCCCCTTAAATTCCAGAGCACCTTCAGGGTTCAAGTACACTTTATCTGCTGCAGATGCCAGGTAGTAGGCGCCTTGAGTATACACTTCGCTGTAAGCGATGATCTTTTTACCACTCTTTCTAAAGTCTAGTAGCGCATCACGCACTTCAATCATGGTGGCATAACCAGCATTAGGCGAACTTACATTCAAATAAATACATTTAATGTCGTCATCTGTTTTAGCACTTTCCAGGGCTTTAATCAAATCGTTAAAACCGATGCTCTTTGCGCCACCGCCACCAACAAGCGGAAGGTTAGCAAAAGTGTCATCTGGAGTACGTTCCACAATAGCCTGATCCAGGTTCATAAATAACACAGAATTTTTCCTCACAGGAACCGTTTTATTGGTCTCCATGGAAGAGACTAAACCGACGATAAGCAAAATTGAAACGAAGATGATAAGGAACAAAGAAATAACGACGCCTACGACAGTTGCAAAAACGTACTTGAAAAATTCTCTCATTTGAAGGTTAAAGATTTAATTTGTAAATATAAATAAAATAGCCACGGGCTTTTATGGTATTGGATCACAATAAGGTTTATTTGTTACTTGGCAGCAATATGGGGGCCAGACTTCAACTAATTAACGAGGCTATCAAAAATATCAATTCTAAAATAGGTGAAATCGAAGAAAGGTCTTCTGTATATGAAACAGCTCCCTGGGGTAAAACGGATCAAGCAGGCTTCCTAAATATAGCTATAGCTATAAATACTTTATTTACACCTCTGGAGGTATTAAATAAAGCGCTGGAAATTGAAACACAGCTTGGGCGAATCCGCGAAGAAAAATGGGGAGCCAGACTCATTGATATCGACATCATTTTCTATGGTAACGATATTGTTAACATTCCTAATCAGCTAGAAATTCCCCATCATGAAATGCACAACAGGAAATTTGTCCTTGAACCATTGGTTGAGATTACGCCCGACCTTCAGCATCCGGTATTTAAAAAGTCAATTTCCGCCCTTTTAAATGAGCTCAACGATCAGCTGGACGTTACTAAAATATAAAGATTTGCCAGATTGGATATAAAAACATTTTTATCTAAGTTTGTTGAACAATGATTAACGCAAACAAAAATAGTGAGCCTTTAGATCTTTCTTATCTCAAAGAGATGTCTGGTGATAGTCCAGAGTTTATTATTGAAATGATTGACCTTTTTAAATCCCAAACTCCAATCTATTTATCGGAGCTTCAAGATGCAATTGTCCAGAAAGATTGGGATAAAGTCGCAGCTACTGCTCATAAGATGAAGCCAACATTTACTTACGTTGGTAGAGAAGATGTGAAGGAACATCTACAGGAGATGGAGCAAGGGGCGCGTGATAAGTCAGATATGCATCAGTTGGCAAATGCCTTCGAGGAGGTACGCCTTTTCATTAGTACCCTGTACGCTCAATTGGATGAGGCTAAAGCCAATCTTCAAAAACAACTTTAAGCTTTGATTTTCTTAAAATGTACTATTGAGAATCCTATGTACAATAGGATTATAAAGGGCACCGCAACAAATTTTAATACTATTGCCAGCGTTACTGAGGAGATCAGAAACAGGTATTTGTATTTATTATGACCCCAACTCAGGTTGCTTAGCTTCATGGAAAAAATTCGTATTTCACTAATCAATAACCAACTTAAGATTACCGTCAAAGCAATCAGAAATAGGGTTGATCCAATGATCTGAGGATAATCCTTTTGAATAAAGGGAAGCGATACAATCAATAAGGTATTCATTGGCGTGTTCAACCCGATGAAATTCTCCGTCTGCCGGGTATCCACATTAAACTTAGCTAATCTTAATGCTGAAAAAATAGTGATCACAAATCCTAAGTAGGGTAGCCATGGAGAGCTGAAATCACTAACCATCAAAAGCTTAAACATAACCACTCCAGGCAAAAACCCAAAGCTGACCATATCTGCCAATGAATCCAGTTCCTTGCCAATAGAAGATTTTACGTTTAGTGCACGAGCAACGAGACCGTCGAAGAAATCGAAAGTTCCTGAAAGCAAAACAAAGTAAGCAGCAACGTCTAGCGCTCCAGTAAAAGCGTAAACCACCCCAATGCAGCCTGAGAAAAGATTGGCGCAGGTAATTGCATTGGGAATGTGCTTTTTTATCATTGTATGAAAAAATAAAATTAGCTATTCATGGAAATAAGAAACTCCTCATTGGATTTTGTTCCTTTGATCTGAGCCTGAACAAATTCCATTGCTTCCTGAGCGTTCATATCTGCCAAGTGGTTACGTAATATCCAAACTCTTTGCAGCGTATCTCTGTCATGCAATAGGTCATCTCTTCTGGTACTTGAAGCAGTGATGTCAATTGCAGGGAAGATTCGTTTATTAGATAATTTACGATCTAACTGAAGTTCCATATTACCTGTACCCTTGAATTCTTCAAAGATCACCTCGTCCATTTTCGAACCTGTATCAGTTAAGGCAGTTGCAAGGATAGTTAATGAACCACCTTTTTCAATATTACGTGCCGCACCAAAGAAACGCTTTGGCTTATGCAAGGCATTTGCATCTACACCACCTGATAAAATCTTACCTGAAGCGGGAGCAGTGGTATTATAAGCTCTAGCTAGTCTTGTTATGGAATCCAATAGGATCACTACATCATGTCCGCATTCTACCAATCTCTTTGCTTTTTCCAATACGATGTTTGCGATTTTAACATGGCGCTCAGCAGGCTCGTCAAAAGTAGAAGCGATAACTTCCGCCCTAACGCTTCTGGCCATATCAGTCACCTCTTCCGGTCGTTCATCAATTAATAAGATGATCAGATATACTTCAGGATGATTTTTAGCAATCGCATTTGCTACCTCTTTCAGTAGGTTTGTCTTACCAGTTTTAGGTTGTGCAACGATCAAACCACGCTGACCTTTACCTATCGGAGTAAACAAGTCTATGATTCTGGTTGAATAATTATTGGTTTCTGTAAAAAGATTTAATCTTTCGGTAGGGAATAATGGAGTAAGGTAATCGAAGGGAACCCTATCTCTTACATCAGCAGGAAGGCGACCATTGATCGTTTCTACCCTTACCAATGGGAAGTATTTCTCGCCCTCTTTCGGTGGACGAATGCTTCCTTTAACTGTATCGCCTGTTTTTAAACCAAATAGTTTAATTTGTGACTGTGACACGTAAATATCATCTGGTGAAGACAAGTAATTGTAATCGGCAGATCTTAAAAAACCATATCCATCAGGCATGATCTCCAAAACACCTTCATTAGTGATGGTATTGTCGAAATCCAGATTGGAATAACTGTTCTCATTTTGTTTCTGTGAAGAAACATTACCAATGTTTTGACCTTTTTGTCTGTTATCCTCTCTTAAAGCTTTGTTTTTCTTTTCAAAGGCAGGAACAGTGATTGTAACATTTGGAGCAGCTATGTCTGTAGTTGGAGTTATATCAGGCGCTGCCTGGGTAGGTACCTCCGGGGAAACAGCCGATTCTTCTTTGTCTTCCAAGACAGCTACCTCCTCAGGTTTCCCTTCAGATATTCCAACGGGATCAAATAAAGAAGCTCTACTGAAAGGCTTTACTGCGTTTTTCTCTTCTTCCTCTTTAGGAATTCTGATTCTTTTTCTTGTACTTTTTTCTGCTGTAGGCTCTTTTACAGTTTTAACTTTCAGCGGTTTTGCAGCGGTAACGGCAACAACTTGAGTTTTAGTATTTGCGGTGACCTCAATAGGTCCGTCCTGGTCTGTAATCTGAGCTATGATTTCAACAAGTTCAGCTTTGCGTAACTCGTCTGCATTTAAGATACCTTGTGATTTTGCTAGCTCACGCAATTCTGCTGTAAGCTTTTCATTTAATTCTGTTTTATTAAACATTATATGATATTCGGTGTTGAGAATTTTTTATAAAATATTTATCAGTCAAAGCAAGAAATTCGGCTATAATTAACAATGGGAAACAAAATTTTGCGAATATTTTCTGGAATGGTCAGATAAACTTTAAGGAATTATCTTGCAATTGTATGTAATTGTAAACAAAAATACAAGAAATATTTAAAATTGTTTGAAAGATTTTATTCTAAAACTAAACGTGCCGAACAGAAACTAAGGTTAAAATTAACATCTTTGTGCTCACATTTCGCACTATAATGAATAAGAAGCAGTTATTTGAGCACATTAAAACCAAAAAATCTTTTTTGTGTATAGGTCTTGATCCAGTTTTAGAAAGCATTCCCAAACACTTATCAAAATACGATAATCCTATTCTTGAGTTCAACAAACAAATTATAGATGCCACAAAAGACTTATGTGTAGCCTACAAACCCAACACCGCTTTCTTTGAATCTATGGGATTGAAAGGTTGGGAGACTTTAATCGAAACCTGGAAGTACATACCTAATGATATTTTCACAATTGCCGACGCAAAGAGAGGTGATATTGGCAATACTTCCGCTATGTATGCTAATGCTTTTTTTAATGAAGCCCAATCGGGAATGGGTTTTGATGCCATCACCGTAGCTCCATATATGGGCAAAGATTCCGTGGGGCCTTTTTTAAATCACAAAGATAAATGGGTGATCCTACTGGCACTTACTTCTAACATAGGCCATAATGATTTCCAGCTTACCGAAAGTCAGAATGGCAAACTCTATGAACATGTTATCCGTACCTCCTCGCAATGGGCAGACAGCGAGCAACTCATGTATGTGGTAGGCGCTACAAAAGCTGAAGAGTTTCAAAGCATTAGGACGTTGGCCCCTGATAATTTCTTATTGGTGCCGGGAGTGGGTGCGCAGGGTGGAAGTTTAGCTGATGTTTGTCAGTTTGGTTTAAATAAGGAATGTGGCTTGTTAGTCAACTCGTCAAGAGGAATTATATATGCATCAAATGGCGAGGATTTTGCTGAAAAAGCAAGGGAAGAAGCTTTAAAGTTGCAGCAGGAAATGGAGCAGATCCTATCCGCTGCCAACATCATATGAAAGAAAAAGCAGATCTTCGTTTAGTCCTGGCCTTAGTGGGCGTAGCTCTGATTTGGGGTACTACTTACCTGGGTATCCGGGTAGCTGTTGAAACCATACCACCCTGGTTCGTTACCACTATGAGGCAAGGCGTAGCCTCTTTGATTTTATTTATCATACTGTGGCGTAAAAAGGAATTTAAATGGCACAGCTGGCCTTATCTCCGCAGACAGGTCCTCGTTTCTATGCTTATGATTGTAATCGGGAATGGTATGACCACTGTAGCCGAACAAAGTATTCCAAGCGGACTTACCTCTCTTTTAAATGCATTGAGCCCATTGCTGGTATTTATTGGAAGTGTAATAATTGGCCTGCAAAAACCAAGTTTAAAAGGTGTCGTCGGCGTAATTATAGGCTTCCTTGGGGTGGCTTTTATCTTTAGAGATGGTATCTCTGATTTGATGGATCCTAATTATCGCTTTGGTATAATTTGCATATGCACAGCCTTAACTGGCTGGTCCGTGGGAACGATATACACCAAAAAAAATTCTTATAAAACGAGCAATATTTTTCTGGATCTTTTCTATCAATTCTCGTTCTCCGCCGTTGTGCAACTCGTATTGGCCCTGATCATACATCGTAATGCTGATCCTTCTACTTGGACCCTGCAAAGCCTTTCCGCTGTCGTTTACCTAGCGATATTTGGTTCCGTCGTAGCTTTTTTCTGTTATCATTATGCTTTAAAGCGTGTGACGGCTACGGAAGTATCAGTGTTATCTTATTTCAATACGGTCATCGCGCTTTTCTTAGGTTGGCTTATTTTAAACGAAAAAATCACTTTTGATATTTTAATTGCAACGTTGTTGATCATCCTGGGTGTCTTTATCACCAACTATAAAAAGGAACCTAAGGCAGCGAACCTGGTATAATTTCGATAAATAATTAGAGGTTGGTCAGATGGAAATATCTGAGAACTTCCTATTTTTTATCTGGCGATACCGGCTGCTCAACAGCGCGCATCAAGTTTGCGTAGGCGGAGAAGTGCTGGAAATTATTCAGCCAGGCATTTTAAATACGCATGCCGGACCGGATTTCACTGAAGCTAAGCTGTTAATTGATGGAAGAAAGTGGGCAGGGAATGTAGAGATACACAATAAATCATCCGATTGGCAATTGCACAAACATCAGAATGACGAGGCCTACGAATCGGTTATATTACATGTTGTATATGAGAATGATGTTGCGATCACAAACAAAAGCGGGCAACGTATTCCGACTTTAATCATCAAAGGTGTATTCTCAGAATTGCTATTCGATAACTATGTAAAAATGCTTGACTGCAAAGAAAGTTTTCCATGCAGACCACAAATGAAAGAAATTGAGCCAATCGTACTGAATACTTTTCTTTCCAGGGTAATTGTTGAGCGCTTAGAACAAAAAATAACTGAAGTCCTTGCAAAAGTAAAAGATCTCAAAGGCAACTGGTACGATACCTTTTATTTTTACCTTGCCCGAAACTTTGGATTCAAAGTAAATGCTTTACCATTTGAACTGCTCGCCAATGCCTTGCCCCTACAGCTACTCAATAGACATTGGGACAATCCCATTCAAGTTGAAGCTTTGATATTCGGGCAGGCGGGCTTCCTCGAACATACCAAACTTGATGGTGAATACGCCCATTTGCTAAAAGCCGAATACAAATTCTTAAAGCTTAAATATAATCTAAACTCAATAGACGTTTCGGTCTGGAGGTTTTTACGGATGAGACCGGCTAGTTTTCCAACGGTTAGGCTCGCACAATTCTCTGCACTTCATGCCCAGTCAAATCAACTTTTCGCAAAGATACTTAAGGCTCCTGATCTAAAGGCTATCTCAGCCTTATTTATCAACCTCAATGTCAGTCCCTATTGGCAGACACACTACCATTTTAAGAAACCAGTCGCAGAGATGCAGGTGCAGTTAGGAAAGAAGTCAATAGAAAACATTTTAATCAATACTGTGTGTGTTTTTCTTTTCGCTTATGGAAAATACACCGCTCAGCAACATCTCATAGACAGGGCATTGAATTTCCTGGAGAAGATTCCGGCAGAGCATAATACAATTGTAAATCAATATCTTGACGCTGGACTAAAAATTGATAGTGCATTGATGTCGCAATCCCTGCTTCAATTAAATAAATATTACTGTACTCAGAAAAAATGTTTAAATTGTGGTATCGGAATTAAAATATTAAGAAAATAACATGTTCCAGAAGATCGTTACCTATTTTGAAAAACAGAGTTTTGGGGTTTGTACGCAGCTCGCGGAACGAATGAATATGTCGATCAGTAAGATTAGACTCTTCTTTATTTACTCCTCATTTTTAGCCGTCGGATTTCCAATTATCTTCTATGTTTTGGCAGCCCTAGTGCTTGATGTTCGGCGCTACGTCAAAAAAAATCGTGTCCGCATCTGGGACGTTTAGTGCATATCTGACAACAGTTTTTAGTTGAAATGGAGTTTCCTCAGCTTTGTCTCGGCTGAGTGTTTCCTACCTGAAAGGACGTAGGAAACACACTTCAAACGCCTAATTGAGACGTTTCTAAAACTCTTCAGGGTTAACCCCATATCAACCAGATCTCCGTTTCACTTAGCGATCAAATCAATCGATTTTACGTTATATTCGAATAAGCATCTCTTCCTGCTGAAATAATTTACAGTCGCGATAAATGCTTCCACACTTTTATTTAAGTTTGTTGATTCAATAATATTAGTAACGAAAATGTCGGTAAGGGGAAATCAGTTCAAGTCCAATTCTTTTAAAAATGAGTCATCAGACAAGGCTAATCCCCGTTCTTTTACTGCCAGGCCAGCGAAAGAAAAGTTGGACTTTATGCCCCGTCTGGATTTCCAGAATGGGAGAGCTATTAAGATCATCGGCCTGGGTTTTATCGTTTTCGCACTTTATTTTCTAATCGCTTTCACCTCCTACTTGTTCACCTGGCAAGAAGATTATAGCTACGTAATCAAAGCGAACGGTGGATGGGGTAACCTCTTTAAATCTTTTGAGGAGTTGCAGCAGGTCAACATCCCACCGGTAGTACAGAACTGGCTTGGGAAATTTGGTGCGCTTCTTTCCCATCAATTTATCTACGAATGGTTTGGTATTGCATCGTTTCTTTTCATATTCATATTCTTTGTGATCGGTTACCGTTTATTGTTCAAGGTAAAAATCGTTTCTATTGAAAAGGCACTGGGTTATAGTCTGTTTTTTCTGTTGTTTATTTCATTTGCGTTGGGTTTTGGACATTCATTCTTAGGTGATACCCCACACTTTTTAGAGGGCGAGTTCGGATATTGGAGTAATAAGCTTTTAGTGGCGCAAATTGGAAGGGCTGGAGTAGGTGGTTTAATTACTTTTCTTGCGCTAACCATTCTAATCATCGCTTACAACATTGATTTTAAATTTCCTGAGCGTCAAAATGACAATGTTATTGTACCTGAAGTTCCTGAAAACATTAAACTCGTGTCTGAAACACGATCTGAGCCTGTTGAATTTACAGTAAATGACAAGTTGGGGAGAGTAAGAAAGCAGGAGCAGAATGTGGTTATCACCCCTTCAAGATTTGAAGAAAAGATAGAAGATGAAGTCATAATTCCAACTTTCACTCCCGCGGTTAACGTGATGCACACGCCGATTGTCTTAATGCCCAAAATTGATAACCCGTCAACAAAGCCTGAACCTGAGCTGACGATTGAAAAGTCGCATGAACTTACCATTGAGAAAACTGAAGAAGATAAGAAATCTGAGGAGCTGGTTGAACAATATGGAGCTTATGATCCAACACTGGATTTGGCTAGCTATAAATATCCCCACCTCGACCTTTTGGAAAACTATGGATCGAACAAGATCTCTGTTGATGCAGACGAGTTGGAGGCAAATAAGAATAAGATTGTAGAGACCTTAAATCACTACAACATTGAGATTGATAAGATTAAGGCTACGATCGGTCCAACAGTCACCCTTTATGAGATTATACCAGCACCGGGCGTTAGAATCTCTAAGATAAAGAATTTGGAAGACGACATCGCCTTAAGTTTAGCTGCTTTAGGCATCCGGATCATTGCACCAATGCCTGGAAAGGGAACTATTGGTATTGAGGTACCTAACCTGCATCCGGAGATGGTTTCTATGCGCAGCATTTTAGCGACAGAAAAGTTTCAAAGTACTACAATGGATCTGCCGATTGCTTTAGGAAAGACAATTTCTAATGAAGTTTACATCGCAGATTTAGCAAAGATGCCCCATTTGTTGGTAGCAGGAGCAACCGGACAAGGTAAATCTGTAGGTATAAACGCAATTCTTGTTTCCTTACTTTATAAAAAGCACCCCGCGCAACTGAAATTTGTGTTGGTAGATCCAAAGAAGGTGGAGTTGACGCTATTCAATAAGATTGAGCGTCACTTTCTGGCCAAACTACCAGGTGAAGCCGATGCAATTATTACAGACACTAAAAAAGTTATCAATACACTAAACTCTTTATGTATCGAAATGGATCAGCGTTACGATCTATTGAAAGATGCACAAGTAAGAAATCTGAAAGAATACAATGATAAGTTCATCAGAAGAAAGCTTAATCCAAACAATTCCCATAGGTTCCTGCCATACATCGTATTGATTGTGGATGAGTTTGCAGATTTGATGATGACAGCTGGTAAAGAGGTGGAAGCACCAATTGCAAGGCTGGCACAACTGGCAAGGGCAGTAGGGATTCACCTGGTTCTGGCAACACAAAGACCATCAGTAAACATCATTACGGGAACGATCAAAGCTAACTTCCCAGCAAGACTTGCCTTTAGAGTACTCTCGAAGATTGACTCCAGAACGATTTTAGATAGCGGTGGTGCCGACCAATTGATTGGACGGGGTGATATGCTACTCTCAACCGGAAATGACCTGATCAGGTTACAATGCGCTTTTGTCGATACGCCGGAGGTCGATCGGATCTCAGAATTTATTGGTACTCAAAGAGGATATCCAGAAGCTTACCAATTGCCGGAATATATTGACGAAGCGGCAGAGTCTGCGAAACTTGACTTTGATCCAAATGATAGAGATTCAATGTTTGAAGATGCTGCGCGTTTGATCGTAATGCATCAGCAGGGATCTACTTCTTTGATCCAAAGAAAGCTGAAGTTAGGATACAATAGAGCGGGCAGGATAATTGATCAATTAGAGTCTGCCGGCGTCGTGGGTCCATTTGAAGGAAGTAAGGCAAGGGAAGTTCTAATTCCTGATGATTATGCTTTGGAACAGTTCTTGAATAAGCTGAACAACAAATCATCATAACAACACACAATATGAGAAAGATTACGGCACTTTTGCTACTTACCATAGGTATGGGATTAGGTTTACATGCGCAGACGGATGCAAAAGCGAAAGCCATTCTTGCTGAAGTTAGCAAGAAATATAGGTCATACAACATCATTAAAACAGATTTTAGCTTTACATTAGAAAATCCTCAAGCGAAGATTAAGGAAACCCAACAGGGAAGTCTGATCGCTAAATCTGATGCGAATAAATATAAAGTGACCATGACGGATCAGGAGTTGTATAGCGATGGGAAAAGTCAGTGGACATATTTGAAAGAGAATAAAGAAGTTCAAATTACAGATGTAGACAATAATGCGGATGGTGTGAATCCGGCTAAAATCTTTACGGTCTATGAAAAAGGCTATAAATACCTATTCATAGGTGAAAAGAAAGTCGGTGCAAAGACGCTACAAACTATTGACTTGAGTCCACTAGATATTAAGAAATCAATTTTTAAGATTCGCCTGACTATAGATAAAGTTGCCAAACAGATCACTAATGTAGTGATCTTCGACAAAAGCGGAAATAAGTATACCTACGCAATTAGAACCTTTACACCGAATGTTAAGATTGCCGAGAGCGCTTTCGTCTTTAACGCCAAGAAATATCCTGGTGTTGAGGTTGTGGATTTAAGGTAACATGGTTACATTTGGGTCTTAACGAATCCAGTTTGAAAATAACTTTTTTAGGTACTGGTACTTCCCAGGGCATTCCTGTTATTACGTGTAACTGCGAAGTTTGCCAGTCAGACGATCATAGAAACAACAGGCTTCGCGTTTCCGTATTAATTGAAACGGGAGATAAGACAATTGTTATCGACAGTGGACCTGATTTCAGGTACCAGATGTTGCGGGCGAAAGTTAAGGATCTTGATGCGATTTTATTTACCCACGAGCATAAAGATCATGTGGCGGGTCTTGATGACATTCGCCCCTTCAATTATTTGTTGCACAAGAACATTGATATTTATGCAACGGATCGGGTGCAAGATGCTTTGAAAAGAGAGTTTTCCTACATCTTCTCTGATGTAAAATACCCTGGATTGCCTCAAATCGAACTTCATACCATAGATCAGGAACCTTTTTTTATTGGGGAGACTGAAATCATCCCATTAGCGATCATGCATTATAAGCTGCCGATATTGGGATTCAGGATTGGTAATTTTACTTATATTACTGATGCAAAGACAATTTCGGAAGAGACTATTGCGAAAGTTCGGGGTACAAAGATCCTAGTGGTGAACGCTTTACAGAGGCAGACGCACATCTCACATTTCACATTAGAGGAGGCAGTTGAGTTTGGAAAGAAGATAGGCGCAGAGCAAACTTACTTCACACACATCAGCCATAATCTCGGTTTACATCAGGAGGTGGAAAAAGAATTACCTGAAGGAATGAAATTAGCCTATGATGGCTTAACATTATTCTCTGAATAAATATATATTTGCAACTCTTATACCCGGGTGGCGAAATTGGTAGACGCGCCAGCTTGAGGGGCTGGTGCTGGCAACGGCGTGGCAGTTCGAATCTGCTCTCGGGTACACTTTGAGATAGCTAACAAATCATTTGTTAGCTATTTGTGTTTAAAGATCGCTTAATTATATGTTAGAAGTCGGTGAATTTTTCATGCTGCGTTCCTCGAGAACTAACACGGTAACTGATGGAGATAATGGCATCTGAAGAGTAAAACTTTATTTTCCTAGTTCCTTCTTTTTGGACTGTCAAGAATTCCTTGACCGTTGTGAATTCAGATATATTTGTTTTAAGAGAAAATTGGATAACTTTAGGAGAAAAGAAATAATAATATTTAATTGTATGCTTCAGACGCTTGGGTATGATAAATGATGAAGAGCGCAGGCTTGCGGAGGTAAGTAAATACCTTGAACTGGATTTTAACAGGTCATCCGAATTTCAGGATATAGTTGAGCTTGCAGCTAAGCTTTGTGACAAGCCTCTTGCCATGATTACATTTTTAGGGGAAGAGTTTAACTGGCTAAAAGTAAAGTATGGGACCGATGTCGAGGTGATGCCAAGGGAAACCTCTTTTTGCCAATATGCGATTGCACAAGACAATTTGTTGATTGTAGGTGACGCATCAAAAGATCTAAGATTTATAGATAACAGTCTAGTACACGAAAACCCCAAACTGAGGTTCTACGCAGGTGCACCTCTAATTCTTAAAAATGGGCTTAAATTGGGTACGCTATGTCTTTTCGACCTTAAGTCTAACGACCTTACTGAAATGCAGCAGAATGTATTGTCGATGCTTTCCAGACAAGTAACATTCTTGATGGAACTGGAAATGGGCAAGAAACTGCTTCAGCAACAGATCGACGTCGCAGAGGCAAGAAACGAGTCCCTCATTAAAATTGCCCAGCTCCAATCTCATCAGATCAGGCAACCTCTAACCACTATAATGGGATTGGTAGATTTAGTTACGTACGACAAAGAGCTCATAGATGATGAATGGCTTTCGATGTTTAAAAATGCGACAAATAACTTTAATCAAACTATTGTTAGTATCGTAGCGGAGTCTGTTGCAAACAAAGACTTAAGGGTGATTCGCTTCAATAAGATGGTGCAGGAAATTGATGATTACGCTTTCCTGCTGCTCGATGAAACGGGTAATGTAGAGAACTGGAACAAAGGTGCAGAAAAGATAAAAGGATACAGTTCTCAAGAAGTACTTGGCAGGAATTTTAGGATTTTTTATACTGATGAACAGATAAATGCGGGAAGTCCAGAGAAATTAATCAGTGAAGCTGGAAAGACTGGGGTAGCTAGAGATGAAGGCTGGAGGGTAAGAAAAGATGGTAAGAGGTTTTGGGGAAGTATTGTAATCACAGCAATATATAGCCAAGAAGGAAAGGTAATCGGTTTTACAAAAGTTACAAGAGACCTTACCGATATAGAAGATGCCAAGGATGCACAAAAGGTATCAGTGGATATGTTTAATCTGATGATGCAGCAAACCGATAAAAGTAAAAGGGTTGGGGGCTGGGAATTGAATCTTAAGAACAATGAGTTATCATGGACATCAGTTACAAAAGAAATCCATGGGGTTGATGAAGAATATATTCCGCAGCTGAGCACTGCAATTAACTTCTATAAGGAAGGAAAAAGTAGGGTGATTATCACTAAAGCAATTGAAATTGCTGTATCAAATGGAACACCTTGGGAGCTGGAACTAGAGTTAGTCACTGCAGGTAACGAGCAGAAATGGGTACATACACTGGGAAAGTCAAACTACAAAGATGGCGTGTGTACAAAAGTTTATGGAACGTTCAGGGATATTACCACAGAGACTACGGAGAGAATGGGATCTTCGCTTCCTGCTTAGATATACACATAAACCTTTTACAGTAGCACAAATTTTAGTGGGGCAACTTCTCTCTTATTAAGCCGTATACCCAGGTCCCTGCTATGGCACTCAACAACGTAATAATAATTACCGTTGCACCAGTACCTATCTGAGCAAAGAGAGGCCCCGGACAAGCGCCCGTAACTGCCCAGCCCAATCCAAATATTAAGCCGCCATAAATTTGGCCCTTATTAAATTTTTTAGCGTGGAATTCAATTGTCTCGCCGTAAATGGTTTTAATATTAAACTTTTTAATCAGCCAAACCGATATCATGCCAACTACAACAGCACTGCCAATAATGCCGTACATGTGGAAGGACTGTAGCCTAAACATCTCCTGAATACGAAACCAGCTTACTACCTCCGATTTTACAAATATTATACCGAAAAGGACCCCGACAGCAAGGTATTTAAGGTTGTGGTACCATTTATGGTTTAGCTGGCTTTCGTTTACGCAAACGGAATCTAATGAGCGTAATTCAAGATCTGTATTTATATATTGTTCCATTTTGACTATAGTGTTAAAATATGAGGAAGAATTAGATTGGCCATAATAAACCCTCCAATCATAAAACAAATTGTAGCTACCAATGAAGGCCATTGTAAATTCGACAAGCCCATTATGGCATGACCACTGGTGCAGCCTCCGGCATAACGAGTGCCAAAACCCACAAGAAATCCGCCTACAACCATAATCATAAATCCGCGAAGCGTAAATAATGAAGACCAATTCATTACATCAGTTGGAATAAGGTTGTCGTAATTGCTTATGCCGTATCCCGCTAACTCAACGGCTAGTTTTGGATTCACTATAACAGGATTTGGGTTAGATAGTAGGCTAATTGCTATAGCACCACCAAAAAAAATACCTAAAACAAAGAATAGATTCCAAGCTTCTTTTTTCCAATCATATTTGAAAAAGGAGAGGTTAGCAGGGATACATGCTGCACAGATATGTCGTAATGAAGAGCTGATGCCAAAAGATTTGTTTCCTAGAATTAGTAGTGCAGGCACCGTAAGTCCAATCAATGGGCCAGCCACGTACCAAGGCCAGGGTTGTTTTAAAAGTTCAATCATTGTTGTTGCAGATCTATATAGTTATTGCAAATATATTTTGTCTTTGTAAAAGTATTAATTATGAAGACAAATTACTGATCGGACCATCCTTCTCCAACCATTCTTTCATTCCACCGGAGTAGTTTTTAACGTTTTCAAAGCCATTTCTTCTTAAAATAGAATAGGCAATAGTTGCACGATCACCAGCCTGACAATGTATAACGACTTGTTTGTCTTTACTAATTTTATCCAAATTAGCATTCAATGTGCCGACAAAAACATGCTCGGCGCCTTCAATATGGCCGGCATTAAACTCTATTGATCCACGTACATCTATAATTTGCGCATCTTCTTTTCCTATATAGGTTTTAAAAGTGTCGATGTTGACTAGATCTCCGGTATTTAATTCCAGATCTAAATTAGTAACATCAGTGATATAGCCATAAATATTATCTAAACCAATTCGCATTAGCTTCCTGGTTATCTCTTCCATTTCGCCTGTTTCAGCAACAATGATAAACTGTTCCTGATAGTTTAAAATCCATCCTGCCCAAGTAGAAAGGCTATTATTATGTTGAATATTGATGCTTCCTGGAATGAAGCCTTTTGCAAACTCAACTTTGTTTCTGGTGTCAATAACTTTGATGCCATCCTGATAGGCATGCAGAAACTGCGCTTTACTTAACTGTTGATGTTGAGGGATTTCTACTAGCAATGGACGGTTAACTTTGTTCAAGTGTTTCATCATAGCGAAATACTTTGGCGGCTCTGGTTGTCCCTCAAGCAGATAATCTACAAATCCTTTTTCATCGTTATTGTACTGAAATGCCCAATTTCTGATTTTTTCGTAACCCACTGTAGAGCTGGGAACCGCACCCAGCGATTTTCCACACGCAGAACCAGCTCCATGACCTGGCCAAACTTGGAGAAACGATGGAAGTTCTGCAAAACGTTGTATTGATTCATACATGTCTTTAGCGCCTATCTCTTGTGTACCAATCATCCCGGCTGCCTTTTCTAGTAAATCTGGTCGGCCAATATCTCCAACAAAAACAAAATCTCCTGTAAAAATCATTATAGGCTCGTTGGTAGCCGGATGATCAGTTAACAAAAAACTGATGCTTTCTGGCGTATGTCCTGGTGTATGCAATACTTCTAAACTAAGGTTTCCCACTTTAATTTTATCGCCGTTTTTCAACCCGTTATGAGGAAATTGATATTGCCAATCTTTGCCACCTTCATCGGACAGGTACAACTGCGCTCCAGTTACTGTTGCTAATTCTCTAGAACCACTCAGGAAATCCGCATGGATATGGGTTTCGGTAATATGGGTAATTTTGAGGTTGTTTTGTGTCGCAATTTTAAGGTACACATCCATATCGCGTTGTGCATCAATTACAATGGCCTCGCCTGTTGCCTGGCAACCAATTAAATAACTTGCTTGAGCTAAGCTCTTGTCGTAAACATGTTGAAAAAACATAATCCTTTATTTTAATTTTTGGTACTACAAAGTTGCGTTGATTTATTTTCCTGTTCAGTGACTTTGGTTACATAAGAAAAATTTATTTTAATAAGGTTTCTTTGATGATGATATAGATGCCCATAGCTAGCACGAACCAACCGAAAGCTGGTTTAAGTTTTTTGCTATCGATTTTAGTAGATATAAAACTGCCGATGAATATACCAACAATGGCAATGCTGGTTACCGTGAATAAAAATGACCAGTGAATTGAAGCATGCCCAACTGAAAAGGCAAAACCTGCAAGTGAGTTTACCGCTATGATTACCAGAGATGTTCCGATAGCTACTTTCATAGGTAATTTCAGTAAATTTACTAATGCTGGAATAATTAAAAAACCACCGCCAGCCCCAATTAATCCAGTCACAATCCCCGTTATTACCCCTTGAATTACTACTAAAAAGTTGTTTATAGGTTTGGTCTGATCGCCTTCCTTCTTCTTATCTTTTTTTATCATGCTGTAGGATGCTAAAACCATCAATACCGCAAAGAAAATGAGTAGTAAGGTGCTTTTGGTGATGATGAGCCTGCCTAAACTAGCTATGTGTTCAGGAATCGCTGGAAGAAAGTAAGTCCTGGTCAAAAAAACAGCAACTATCGATGGAACTCCAAAGACCATTGCGGTTTTAAAGTTGATAAGATCTTTTTTAAAGTATGATATAGAACCTGCCAAACTTGTGGAACCTACTATAAAAAGGGAATAGGTAGTAGCTAGCACGGTATCTACAGTAAAGAGATATACCAAAACAGGTACCGTAAGGATGCTGCCGCCACCACCAATCAAGCCAAGAGAAATGCCAATAAGAATAGATGCGAAATAGCCTGTAATGTCCATTTATTTTTTAATCGATAAGTCAAAGCTATATCAATTAAACGTTGCCTACAGTAACTTTGGTTACACAAGGGAAATCTTATTTCGCCCAAGTTGCACTGTGCCGCTGTCTTCCAGCTGTTTTAAAAGCCTGGAGACCACTACGCGTGCAGTGCCAAGTTCATTAGCTAGTTGTTCGTGGGTTATCGTGATCGTTTTTGAACCCGTTAATGCTGATTTATTTTTAAGAAATGTCACCAAGCGTTCGTCAACTTTCTTAAATGCGATGGCATTTACAATCTCCAATAATTCTTCGAAACGTTTATGGTAAAGGCGGAAAATATAGTCGAGCCATTGGGGATACTCTTTGATAAACAGAGAAACTTTATCCATTGGTAGAAACAGGATTTCGGCATCTTCTTCGACTTCGGCCTTCACCTTACTGGTTTCATTGTGTAATCCGCCGAGGAAAGACATGATACAGCTTTCGCCGGCTTTGATGTAATAAAGCAAAATTTCTCTGCCATCTTCTTCTGTGCGGATCACCTTCATAACGCCCTTAATAACGATAGGAATGGAACGAATATTAGAATTCTCGTTCAATATAATACTTCCAGCATCAAAGTGTTTCTTAGTGCTGTACTGATATAGCTTTTTTATGAGTTCGGGCGATGACTTAAACTCTGGGATCTGTTCTAAATTATCCATGCAGTAAAAGTATTGATTTGATAGCGGTTCTTTTGCCTATCCAAACCCAATTGAAGCAATAAAATTGCGTATGGAATAGGCGATCCAATATTCTGCTTTAATTATAAGTTTGAGTTTATAACTCCATGGCCATTACCTTGCGTTTTTAGCAATAAAACTGACACTACAGCGTATCTGCAAAATATTCTGTTAATTTGCTCCACAATACAATCACAATGTTTGATGAACTAAATAAGTATAAAAACAACGGTCATTTTTTCTTTGAACCGGATAATGAGCTCGCAGAGGTCTCCAATGTTCCTAAAGATTTTCTGGGCATTTATGTAATATACGCCCTTGAGCGGGGAAGGGTCAATCTAGTTTATGTCGGAGTCAAATTACCTATAGGCCAATGGGCGCCCAAGATGCTTCTGGAAGACATAGAAGCACTGGATGTTTATTGGTATTTTACGAAAGATAAGAGTAATGATGATGCGCCCAATGATGTTAAGGCGGAAATATTAGCAGTATATAAATCTGTTTACGGCATAAAGCCCCGATGGAATTAGCCTATTTTATGTAAACGGAAATAGCAGGGCGAACGTAAATAGTTCCAAAATCTCGACCTGCGACTAAGCTCAGAAGGAGCTCGTTAGGGGCTGCGTGCATGCTTGTAAGCATCAGGGTACCCTTTACCCTTACAAACCCCCTCTCAGGCCGCACTATGTCCTAGATCACCCCAACAAAGGCTACGCCAGTAAAACGCCTATTAACTGTTTTAATGATACAGGTCACCCAAAATCCCAACGTTTATCAATCGGGGAGGGAAATAATAAATCGAGCTTGCAGCATATTTCATCACTAAAATTTGCCATGGAAAAATGACTAAGATGCCGATTTTTAAAGTAAAATTCTTCAGGTTATTATTGTGCTTAACAACCATTTCATGGCCTATTTATGGCTTTAATGTAGCGTCAACCAATTTGTCCAATTTGAGCAGTCCTGTTAAATGGGCTTTAAGTAAGCAATGTATGCTCAAGGTAAATGGGAGTACAAACATCAACAAGTTCAGTTGCGTAATCCCCGAATATGAACTACCTGATACGCTCACCATTGGTAAAGAAACTAACCGACAACGTGTGAAAATCAGCGGTTCAATGGTTCTTGGTGTACAGAAGTTTGATTGTAAAAACCCAATGATGACCAGTGACCTACGGAAAATACTGAAGGCCAAATCATTCCCTAGGCTCATTATCACCTTTGAAGACCTCAGTAGTTATCCCGACCCGGCAAATCCGGGTGTTGCAATCAAAGGCTTCGTGACTATAGAGCTTGCAGGTGCAGTGAAACGCTTCGAAGTAGATTACCAATATGTAATGGCTGCGGAGAAACGCCTCCGAATGACTGGAACCAAAACACTGCATTTCTCCGACTTTAATATAGTCCCTCCAAAAAGGCTGGGAGGGATGATTAAAACCAATAACGAATTGAACGTAGAATTTATGCTCAATATTAAAATCTTAAACTAGCTATGATGAAGAAAATTATCTTTACCGGATTGCTTGCCGGAGTTGTATTGTCAATCCTGAGTTACGGAAGTCTGTATTTTGGAATCAAGTTCTTTCCCAGCTTCTTTGTTGATTACAACAATCCCCTGTTTGATTCGCATGGAGACAGGGATATCCTATTTTACACCCACGCTTTTGTGATCAGCTTCGCGCTATCATGGTTTTGGGACCGTTTTAAAAGACTATTTCACGGATCAATTCTATGGAGGGGATTGGAGTTTGGATTTGTCTATGCCATGGTATCCCTGCTTCCCGTTATGTGGATCACTTTTAGCGCTATGGATGTGACAGCATTCATGGTAATGAGCTGGTTTTTATACGGCTTTGCACAGTCGGTCATTGCCGGAATCTTGTTCGCAAAGTTCAATCCTTAGGCATTAGTGTCTTCATAGCTTATAATTATTAAAATTATAAGGTTAATGGAAGTTAATGTGACGAGAATCACCTTTTGTTATGTTTGGTATGCTGTTCTGGCCATCAGCTTTGATCTACTTTTGATTAAACAAATTAATTATATTATTATGAAAACAATACTACGCTTCACCATATTAAGGTCTCCATTTAAATACATGGCGCTCTTGATCTTTATGGGATTGGCTTCCGGCCAAGACCTTAAAGCACAGTCAAACTACAAGCTAAACGCTGCTAAAGAAAACCTGATTCGGGTTTCTGGTAAATCCAATGTTCACGACTGGGAAATGACCGCGAATAACCCGACATGTGAGGCCGATTTTGGTTCACTTGCAGGAAATGAAAATGTGCCAAAGACTTTGTCTTCCTTAAGCTTCAGTGTCAATGCAAAAAGTCTTAAAAGCGAACACAGTTCTATGGACACGCGTACTTACAAAGTGATCAAAGCAGATGAGCACCCGAAAATTAGTTTTAAGTTAAGTAATGCTGTAATTACTCCGATATCAAAAGGTAAGTTCAGTGTAAAAGCAACAGGAACACTTAGCATTGCCGGTGTATCTAAAATGATAACCATGCAGGTGAATAGTACGGTTAATCCTGATCAAAGCATCACCTGTACAGGAACACAAAGAGTCAAGCTAACCGACTATAGTATTCAACCTCCAAGTTTTATGCTTGGTGCAATGAAAGTAGGAGATGAGCTTAGTATTAACTACAACCTAACTTTTAAAAATTAACAACCCAATTATATTCAAATCATGAAATTCTCAACATTGGCAGTCATTGCCTTTAGTATCGTACCCTTTACTTCTTTTGCTCAGTTCCAAAAGATCGACAATTTAAGACCTTATGACAAAACAGGGATCAATGTATTCGAAGATCCAAAAGACTCTTCTACAACTTTCGATGGCTTAAAACTTAAGTTTGGTGCCGGGTTTACACAACAGTTTCAAAACTTAAAGCATAAAAATCCAGGTGCTTTAAATAACAACATCGGCTCATTTAATCCTGCTGTACCAGGGAATAGGCTGAAAATAATTACCCCTGGATTTCAAACAGCACAGGCCAACTTATATATGGATGTTCAATTGGCAGATGGGATCAGGTTAAATATTACCAGCTATCTTTCTACCAAACACCACAACGAAACTTGGGTTAAAGGTGGGTACATTCAGTTCGATAAACTTCCTTTCAATGGCAAGATCTGGGATGACATCATGGAGATCGCAACAATAAAAATCGGACACTTTGAGGTAGATTATGGAGACGAGCATTTCCGCAGAAGTGACGGTGGTAGTACCATCTACAATCCATTTATGGAAGGTAACATCGTTGATGAGTTTGCAACAGAAATTGGCGGACAAGTTATGCTAAGAAAAAATGGTTTCTTTGGATTGCTAGGAGCAACAAATGGCATGATAAAAGGTAATGTCGATTCCCTGTATGCTGCATCAAACCCTGATGGCGACTACAAAAAAGCGCCCTCTATATTATTAAAGGGTGGTTTTGATAAACAAGTTATGGATGATGTACGCCTTAGAGTAAGTGCTTCTTATTACGGCAATCAAAGCTCTGGGGGCAATACAATATTTGGCGGCGACCGTTCTGGATCTAACTATCAGTATGTAATGGAGCTTAATTCTGCTAACCCAAGTAGTACAAGCGGTGCCGGAACACCATTAGCTTTCTCTGGTCGTTTCAATCCAGGTTTTAGCAAAAAAGTTAATACTGTTATGCTTAATGGCTTCTTAAAGTTTAAAGGACTGGAATTATTCGGGACTTTTGAAGCAGCTTCAGGAAGAACATCCAAAGAAACAGACACCCGGAAGATGAATCAGTTTGCAGCAGATGCAGTTTACCGCTTCGGGAAAAATGAAAACTTGTTCATTGGCGCTAAATACAATACTGTGAAAGCACGCTTGGCAAATACAGCTGTGATTAATTATGCAGATGACGTAAAGATTAATCGCGTTGCAGCAGCAGCAGGCTGGTTTTTAACCAAAAACGTGTTATTAAAAGGAGAATATGTGGTGCAAAAATATGAAGATTTCCCTACTCAGGATTACCGCGCCGGAGGTAAATTCAATGGTTATGTAATAGAAGCGGTAGTTGGTTTCTAATTCCAAAAATTATGATAACTAAAATAATGAAAGCAGCGGTTGTCCATCAGTTTGGACAGCCCTTGTAAATTGAAGAAGTTAAGGTTAGAGAACCTGGCGAAAATGAAATTTTAGTTAAAGTTATCGCCTGTGGCGTTTGTCATACAGATTTGCATGCATAAGCTTCGCAGAATATGTTATTGCAGATTCCAGATACGTGGCACGATTCCCTCAAATATCGATTTTACCGCAATGGCACTAATTATTTGTGCCGGAGTAACGGTGTATAAAGGGTTGAAAGGAACAGAAGCAAAACCTGGAGAATGGGTAGTTATTTCCGGAATTGGTGGTTTAGGCCACTTGGCTGTTCAGTATGCAAAGGCAATGGGACTACATGTTGCAGCTATAGATATTTCGGATGACAAACTCCAGCTGGCAAAGGATTTAGGTGCAGATCTAACCGCTAGTTACAGCACCCTCTACAATCGCCTTTAACCAAGGAATGAGCGCGTTAAGGCGTAAAGGAGTTCTTTCACTAAACGGCTTACCTCCTGGTACTTTTGATCTGTCTATCTTTAATACTGTGATTAATGGCATCACAATTAGGGGCTCCATTGTAGGTACACGAAAAGATATGGAAGAAGCTATTTCGTTTGCATTGGAAGGGAAGGTGAAAGCGACCGTAAAAGCAGCTAAACTAGAAGACATCAATACGGTGTTTGAGGACATGAAAAAGGGCGATATTAGTGGTAGGATCGTTTTAGAGATCGCAAAGCCTTGATTTGCTTTTTCTAAACAATCATTAAATGGGAGGTATTGAAAATTGCTAACTTAGCTGCTTTAATACCTCCCATTTAATGAGTTTAACACATACTGTCAAAGCCTTTAATGATCTTTCTGGTCAGGAACTTTACGATATACTTCGCCTACGCAGCGAGGTATTTGTTATTGAACAAAGCTGCGTTTTTCTGGATCAGGATGATAAAGACCAACATTGTTTTCATCTTTCTTTATTCTCTGAGGGGCATTTGGCTGCTTATAGCCGACTTCTACCTGCAGGAGTTTCCTATGAGGAGGTGTCGATTGGCAGGGTGCTTACCTCGCCAGCTTTTCGAGGTACGGGTTTAGGCAGAGTGTTGATGGAACTTTCCATTGAGAATTGTGAATTAATATTCGGCAAGGGGCCAATTCGTATTGGCGCCCAAACTTATGCACTGCCCTTTTATACTTCTCTAGGATTTGTCAAGCATGGAGAAGTTTATGATGAAGATGGTATTGAGCACGTTGAAATGATAAGGTTATGATCTTAACTTACCTGAGATAGCTAATTAACTATTGTTCACAAATCTTTGGTATAACGTGATGCCGCCATCTACGTATATGGTTGCACCCACCATGAAATCGCTTTTATCTTATGCCCATTGAGGGTCACAGTTTTAGTGAATTTATTCATAGAAGTATAGTGGTTATAACAAGAAAGGTTGCAGACCGTGGGTTAAGTTGATAGCATACGGACTTTAGTGTAGGCCATGCAAAACTTCAAAACCGCCGTAACTGGCCATTTCAGCTGAATGATGCACGGTTAAATTCAATTTTAACCTTTCAATCAATTCTTTTGCAAAAGTAATACTGCGGTGCAAGTCTCCTGTTCCCCTGATCTCAATCCCTCTTGCAAGAACCTTAAACTTGTGAGGCTCAAATTTTTGAATGAATTTCTGAAGGTCTGTGTTGATATGAATGTCTGTTTTTGGCATTTGGTTAAAGGTTTTATTTTTACATGAAAGACAATAATGAGCTTAAATGTTTGCTTTATATTTGGCACATCTCCTGCTTTATTCATTCTTTACGAATTTTTAGATCTTAAACGTCTGTTTATCAATGTATAACATGTTTGTCAGACATTTATAATAAAAACATCCTATTGAATTTTGTCATTTGTTTAAAGCTTGAAATTTTATAAAAAAGGGTAGTTTTGTGTACGCTATTTAGTCCCGAAATCATAATTTAAAAGCAGATGAGCACAGCTCCGGTCGTCCTTTTTGTATATAATCGTCTCGATCATACCCGTCAGACAATTCAAGCCCTTCAAAAAAACATTCTTGCCGAAGAAAGTGATTTGTACATCTATGCCGATGGTGCTAAAAATGTAGCTGCCGAAGTCCCGGTAAATGTGCTTCGGGAATACTTAAAAACTATTAATGGTTTCAAAAGTGTAACCATCAGATTGCGTAAAAACAATATAGGGCTCAATGAGAACATAATTAGGGGTGTAACAGAAGTAATCAATGCTTGTGGGAAAGCCATTGTCTTAGAAGACGATCTGGTTACTTCAAAATGGTTTCTTAAATATATGAATGATGCATTAGATTTATATATCGATCAGCAGGAAGTTGCTTGTATTCATGGCTATCTCCTTCCAGTGCAGCAAAAGCTTAAAGAGGCATTCTTTTTAAAAGGTGCCGACTGTTGGGGCTGGGGCACTTGGAAACGTGCTTGGGATCTGTTTGAGCCAGATGGCTCTATATTGTTAAGTAAAATTGAAAAAGGAGAACTTCAAGACGAGTTTGATTTCGGCGGCACATATCCTTACACCCAGGCGCTAAGGGTGTTGGGCGCGGATGGAGCCGCTTGCTGGGACATCCGTTGGTATGCTTCAGCTTTTCTAGAAAACAAACTTACCCTGTATCCTGGCACCTCGTTAGTCAATAACATTGGTCACGACAATAGCGGCACCAACTGTGGGGATACGCAGAGTTACGAAGTAGTTTTAGCGGAAAAACAGCTTAATGTGGAGGTGGTAATTTTACATGATAAACTGGCTTACAATGCCTTCGCAGATTTTTTTAGAACACTACCAGTTTTGCAGCTTCGTCGGAAGAGTTGGATTTCTAAATCCTTCAAATACATTAAATCATTAGTAGTAAATCAATGATTGCTTCTCAACTACCTGTCAAGCCATTGTTTAAATGAGACTGCTTTTTCCCGGCTGATTAGGATTTCCGCCTTCGGATATTTGTTAATTGCTACTTTGAGCTTTCCATTGAAATAATTGTGGATGTCTTTTATAATTCCTAAAGAGATAATGTGTTGTCTGTTGGCCCTAAAAAATAAGGATGGATCCAGTTGTTCCTCTAATTCATCCATGGTTTGTGTAGTAGCATAAACTTGCCGGTCTCCCGCAACTAAATGTGTTACTTTAAACTCAGAGTAGATATAGTCCAATTCTTCAACACCAACAGATTTGTACCCATCATTTAAGGGAATCAGAAATCTGGAGCGGTAACTTGCGCCTTGTTTTTTGATGATATCGATAAGGTCCGCTATTGCCGGATCTGGTTGATGGTTGGATATCAATTGCTTAAATTTCAATAGCGCTGCCTCAAGTTCTGGTTTATGAATAGGCTTTAACAGATAATCTATGCTGTTGACTTTGAAGGCCCGGATAGCATATTCATCATAGGCAGTAGTAAAGATTACAGGCGCTGTTACCGGGCAAGAGCTGAAAATTTCAAAACACAGTCCGTCAGCCAACCTTACGTCCATCAAAATCAAGTCTGGAGATGGTTGCGCATTAAACCAGTCAATACTATCAGCTACGCTCTCCAGAATATCACAAACTATATATTCAGAGTCAATTTCTTTTACCATCGCCTGTAAGCGGTTGGCATTGTGCCGTTCATCCTCAATGATCAATATATTCATCTGTTAATTAGTAATATCCATCAGTGGGAGCTTCACCCGGAATAGCTTATTTTCTTCTGTAATGTCTGGTAGTCGATCCGAAAGTAACTTGTAACGTCCTTTTATATTCTTTATGCCCGTTCCTGTGGAAGGTATGTTATAATTAAGTGGCTGTAGTGTATTTGTTACTAACAAGTCCTCGTTTTCGTCAGCTCTTATAGTGATTAACAGGGGCTTTGAACGTGAAGCTGTGTTGTGTTTGATAGCATTTTCTATAAGCAATTGCAAGGTGATAGGGGGAATGCCTTTTTTTAGTACAGCATCAGGAAGATCCGAATCCATCTTTATATTGTCTCCCAGCCGAATTTTGATCAGATAGTAGTAAGCATTGGCAAAGTTGAGCTCCTCTTCTACCGAAATAATATTCTTATTCACGTTTATTATCATATATCGGTACACTCGGGAAAGTTTCTCTAAAAAATGTTGTGCAAGGTTCTGGTCTTCAGTGATCAGCGCCGAGAGCGTACTAAAATTATTGAACATAAAATGCGGGTCAAGCTGCATTTTTAGCGACTCAAGCTCTGCCTCTAGTGCTATGCGTTTAAATTCGGCAGCTTTTAGATTAAGGGTTGAGCTTTCCAATAAAGCTACTTTCCATTGTTGTAGAAAGAAGTTTCCTGTATAGATGAGACTGATTAGTATGGATAATAACACACTGACCACAAAGGTTTGACGAAGTGCAATTGAGTTTATTTCACTAAACTTTCTTCCATCACCAAGTAGCGTGATAGTGGTGTTCATATAAAGATAGAGGAAAACGATTGTTGTCAGGATTTGTATACAGAATTGCAGGAGAAACCTTGCCATAGGAAATTCCTGCCATCGCATTTTTCTATCGAGAAACCTGGCAACCGCCAAACTAATCTCCGTTAAGCCGATACAGTAGATCAAGACGAATATTAGTTCTCTAAAGATTTCAGTACTTGTTCTGTTAAAAAAGATGGACCAGGAGCGGTACGGATCGATTAAGACAGATAAAATATAGAATGTAACAAACACCACAGGTATAATAATGAACCTGAAGTACTTATAAAAGTCTTTCGCCTGCCTGTTTAACTTCATAATAAGAATTGATATACAAGATTAGTAAAACTTTAGTCAGATTTCTCGTGATTATTGACCGAAGGTGAGTAATCTAATACTAAACCGTGTAATTTCGGAACTCAAGCAACATAATCATTTGCTTGAGTATGCTTTTTGTATTGCTTCAGTTATGAATTTCCTATGTTCGGTCAACTTTCCTTAGTTAAAATCTCCATTCCATATACTTTTGCTTTTTCTAATTCTCCATGTCATATAACTATGAATATCTATAATTTAAAAGTCTTAATCCTCGCTTGTGCAAGCATCCTTATTCCAGGGATGGCATTTGCACAAGTAGATAGCGCTGGGACGATCCTTAAAAAGGCAACATTGCAAGATGTCATAAGCTATGCCTTAAAAAATAAGCCACTAGTACAACAGTCTCTTATTGATGAAGAGATTGGTGAACGTGATATAAAATCTGCCCTTTCGGGCTGGCTTCCTCAAGTTAACGGAAACGGTTCGCTTAACCACAATTTAAAACAGCAAACACAGATCCTTACTACAAATGGAGAAACTTCCTTCCTAACATTTGGTGGAAAAAACACCTCTTCGGTTTTGTTACAGGCAGATCAACAGATCTTAAATGCAGGTTTAATCCAAGCTTCAAAGACCGCTAAATATTTTAGACAACAATACAAGCAAAGCACGGAAAACAATAAAATTAATACCGTAGTGGACGTTAGTAAAGCTTTTTATGATATCCTGACGGGCAAAGAACAATTGAATATCATCAACGAAAATATTGCCCGTTTGGAAAAGCAGTACAAAGATGCGAATGCGCAATACGAGGCGGGACTTGTAGATAAAACAGACTTTCAACGGGCGCAGATTAGCCTTAGTAACGCTAAAGCTGATCTAAAAAGAACCCAGGAATTGTTAAAATCTAAGTATGCTTATCTAAGAGAACTGATTGGATATACTGCCAATAAGGAATTTGACCTGGCCTATAGCGAAGGAGAGTTGGAGAAAAATATGCTCATAGACACTAACCAGGTTGTAAACTATTCTGGGCGTGTTGAATATCGTTTGCTTCAAACTCAACGTGAACTTCAACGCATCAACACAAATTACAACAAGCTCAGTTACCTGCCTTCCTTGGCTGGTTTCTATAACTACGGATGGAACTTCCAGAGTCAGCAGTTCAATGATCTTTACGACAGGGTTTTCCCAAGTTCGGTTGTTGGACTTAAGTTAAGCATTCCGATCTTTCAGGGAGGAAAACGCACACAGGAGATCAAAAAATCACAATTGCAGGAAAAGCGAATTGATCTTGATCTTGTGAATACCACAAATCAAATCAATACCCAATATGAATCGGCCATGGCAATTTATAAGGCCAATTTGAACGACTTAACTACTTCGAAAGCAAATGTCGAAATCTCAAGACAAGTTTATAATACCATAAAGCTTCAGTATGACGAGGGGATAAAAACATATTTGGATCTGATGACCTCAGAAACAGACCTCCGCACTGCTCAACTTAACTATTTAAACGCTTTGTATAGTCTACTTTCATCGAAACTGGACGTACAACAAGCATTAGGCACAATAACAATCAATTAATATGCATCAAATGAATACGATTAACAACATAAAACTGGGCATCATCGTTCTTAGTTCCATAGTCCTCGCATCTTGTGGTGGAGGTGACAAATCTGCTCAACCACAGGGACCGCCACCAGCAACTCCAGTAACAACAGTTACGGTGACAGAAGAGGAAGTAGTGACTACGGACACTTATCCTGGAGTAGTGATAGCGCTAAATGAAGTGGAATTACGTCCGCAGGTAGGCGGTTATGTGACTGCTATTTTTGTTAAAGATGGTCAGAAAGTAGTTAAGGGCCAAAAGCTTTATGAGATAGATAGAACTAAGTATATAGCTGCTTACAATGCTGCCAAGGCGGATGTTGCCGTCTCTAAGTCAAACCGTGATAAAGCTCAAAAAGATGCAGACAGGTACACGAGATTGGCCGAACAGGATGCTGTAGCTAAGCAACGTGTTGATTATGCGCTAACAGACTTAGCAAATGCAGAATCACAGGTAGCTGCCGCTCAGGCGCAGCTTTCGTCTATAGCAAATGATTTAGAGCGTGCTACAATAGTTTCACCACTAACAGGAACGATTGGTATTTCGCAGGTAAAACTTGGTGCTTTGGCATCACCGGGCACAACACTGTTAAACACAGTGTCTACATTTAACCCTATAGCCGTAGATATTTCAGTAAACCAGGCCGAGATCCCTCGATTTACACAGCTTCAAAGAATACCGTCAGCAGTTAAAGATTCGCTTTTTAGCATTCAATTACAGGATGGCAGCATTTTCAAAGGGCAGGGTCGCATTGTAGCTATAGATCGCGCTGTAGATCCTCAAACGGGAACAATAAAGGTTAGGATAAGCTATCCAAACGCCCAAGGTAGACTTATTTCCGGTATGACAGTAAATTTGAAAGCACTTAACGTAGCTTCAGAACGCCAACTTGTTATTCCATACAAAGCTCTTCAGGAGCAGTTGGGAATATTCAATGTCTACGTAGTAGGTGACAGCAGCAAGGCAGAACCAAGAAATGTGAAATTAGGTAAGCAATTTGGTCAGAGTGTGGTGATTAGTAGTGGTCTTAAGCAAGGAGAAGTGATCGTTGTTGAAGGGGTGCAGAATGTAAAACCGGGCGCTAAGGTGCAGGCTGGAACAATAGGCCAAGCGAATGGACAACAAGCTGCAGCTTCAGTTAAGAAATAATTCAAAATCTAAGAAAAACATATGATTTCAGAAGTTTTTATAAAGCGACCGACCACGGCAATTGTAATCTCGATCTTACTTGTATTGATAGGTACGATTGTACTTACTACGTTGCCGATCAGTCAGTACCCAAACATTGCACCTCCGACAGTAACGGTTAGCGGTACCTATACAGGAGCTGATGCACAAACTGTAGAGCAGACAGTAACTACCCCTATAGAAAATCAGATCAACGGTACGCCAGGAATGAAGTATCTGTCATCAAACAGTACATCTGATGGTCGTTCAGCCATTACGGTAACATTTGATGTAGGTACAAATATTGACATCGCGGCACTTGATGTACAAAATAGGGTGGGTATCGCGGAACCTGCATTACCTGAAGCTGTTAGAAGATTGGGTATTACCACTAAAAAGGCCAATAATGATATCCTTATGGTACTTGGTTTGTATTCCCCAAATGGAACCTACGACCAAAAATTCATATCAAATTACGTTAACTTATACGTCAAAGACGCCTTGTTAAGAATTCCTGGAGTTGGTGATGTTCAAGCATTTGGTCAGCCCTTCAGCATGAGGGTTTGGCTTGACGCTAATAAGCTTTCCCGTTTAAATATATCACCAGCTGAGGTTTCTGCTGCAATCGCAGAGCAGAACTCTAGGATACCGGGTGGTACAGTTGGTGGGCCTCCTCAGAATTCTAATCAGACTTTTGAGTTTTCAGTGATTCTTGACGGAGATTTAAATACTAAGGAACAATTTGAAAATATCGTTGTAAAATCGGGTGAAGGCGGTTCTGCGGTTTATCTTAAAGACATTGCGAGGGTGGAACTTGGAGAATTCAGTTATTCTACACGGGCGAGGATTAATGGTAAGGTTGCTTCAATGATGGCCGTCAACCAGACACCTGGCGGTAATGCAGTTGCCACTGCAGATGGGATTGAAAAGGAGTTGAAAGCACTTAAAAAGTCCTTTCCAAAGGACCTGGATTATGTAATTGGATATGAAACTGTTTCGATTGTTAAAGTTTCAATCGATGGGGTGGTAAATACCTTAATTGAAGCGTTGATTTTGGTCACCCTCGTGGTGTTCTTCTTCCTGCAAAGCTGGAGAGCAACCCTGATACCTGTTCTTGCGATACCGGTATCCATCATAGGTACATTTATTCTCTTTACCGTACTTGGATTCTCAATCAATGTACTAACCATGTTTGGATTTGTACTTGCGATCGGTATTGTGGTGGATGATGCGATCGTTGTGGTGGAGGCTGTACAGCATTACATGGATCATGATGGGCTATCTGCTCCAGATGCGACTCGTAGGGCGATGAAAGATATCACTGCGCCAGTTATCGCGATTGCGTTGATTCTTGCCGCCGTATTTATTCCGGTAGGATTTATCCCCGGCATGGTTGGGCAACTTTATCAGCAGTTTGCGATAACAATTGCTGTATCTGTATTGCTTTCGGCCTTTATCGCTTTGTCGCTTACGCCGGCGTTATGTTCATTGCTTTTGAAGCCAATGAACTTGAATGAGAACTCCAGAGGGTTAAACAAGTTCTTTTACAAGTTCAACAGCTGGTTTGGAAAAGTAACCAATAAGTACTCAAATGGTGTAAAATGGGCGTTGAAAAAAGCGCCGTTGGTAATTGTAATCCTCGTTTGTCTTTATATAGGGACTGTTGGATTGTTTGTCAAGAAACCAGGTGGATTTATTCCAAGTGAGGATGCTGGTATTTTCTTAATGGGGGTATCACTGCCGGAGGGTGCTTCAGCGGCCAGAACAGATGCTTTTATCAAAAGGATCACCGAAACGATTAAGAAAAAATTCCCAGAGGTTAAAAACATAACTTCCATAGGAGGTATCAATATCTTGAATAGGTCATTTAAATCCAATGCAGCTACGTTTTTTGTTCAGCTAAAAAGTTGGGATGATCGTGAGGGAGACGTTGCATCCACGATAGTCGGGGTGACCAAAGAGTTTGCAGGTGACAAAGACGGAAGCGTTATTGTTGTGGCGCCGCCTCCCATTCCAGGACTTGGAATTAGTGGAGGTTTCTCTCTTCAGATCCAGGAGAAGCAAGCTGGAGATATCAAGCAATTTGAGGCCAATGTTGGAAAATTCCTCATGGCCGCGAACCAAAGACCTGAAATTGGGATGGCTTATACGCTGTTTAACTCGAGAACACCAAATTACCAGGTTCATGTTGACCGTGATCAGGCTAAAAAAATGGGTGTTTCAATCGGCGCCGTTTACAGTACAATCTCTGCCTATCTTGGTAGCAGCTACATTAACGACTTTACGAAATACGGACGGAACTTTAGGGTCGTAACTCAGGCAGATACAAATTTCCGAAAAGGAATCGAAGACTTGAGCAGACTTTATGTCAAGAATAACGCGGGAAGTTCTGTACCTCTAAGTTCCATTGTCACTTATGATGTGGTAGAAAAGCCGTCGATCATCAATCACTTTAATTTATTCAGATCTATAGAGATTACCGGATCTGCTAAGCCAGGATCTAGTTCTGGGGATGCTTTAAAGGCGCTGGAGGAAGTTGCATCCAAAACATTACCATCGAATTATAGCTATAGTTTTTCCGGGCTAAGTCTGGAAGAAAAGGAGGCAGGTAGCAGTACCACTTTAATCTTTGCTTTAATTATTGTATTTGTATTCCTATTGTTGGCATCCTTGTACGAAAGCTGGTCTGTACCGTTCTCTATTTTGCTTTCTGTTCCTTTAGGATTATTTGGAGCGATTCTGGCGCTGACTTTCCTCCCAAAACTGGACAATAATATTTACGCTCAGGTTGGTTTGATTACATTGATCGGGCTGTCTGCAAAGAACGCGATTCTGATTGTGGAGTTTGCGAAAGAACGTGTTGATTGGGGAATGGAATTGATTGTTGCTACAATCGAAGCTGTTAAGCTACGTTTGAGACCAATCATTATGACTTCATTAGCCTTTATTCTGGGCGTGATTCCTTTAATTATTTCCCATGGTGCAGGAGCTGTTTCCAGAAAAACTATTGGATGGACGGTTGCGGCAGGGATGTTATCGGCCACGGTCTTGGCGCTTTTTATTGTTCCTGTGCTGTTCGTATTGATCACAAAACTAGCTTATGGTAAAAAGAAGCTTGCTGAGCTTGAGGCCTCTTATAAGCCTGAAGAGCATAAGGATACGCTCCATGCGGATTGATAACTGGAATAAATGATATGCTAAATTGGACGCTAGAGTTTTCTAGTGTCCAATTTCCTTTGATACCTGTAAAAGATCTATTCCTGCAATAAAAATGAATATATCCTATAGGACATTTTGTAGTTTGAGTACCATTAGCTGACCGCTAATCTCTCCAGGCTTAATAATAGAAGCGTCTACAATAAGATTTTTGCCTGCAGACTTAATTTTTAATTTCCTATCTACTCCAAGAATTGTAGCCTCCGCACCGCGTTTTAATTTAAGATCCTTTATCGTAAGTTGTGATGAGTAATTTGGGAAAATGCAGTAAAGATCTTTTCCTTTAACTGTGAAGAATGCTTCCACATGCGCCTGGTCAGCTGTAGGTACAACCATTTTCGCAATGTCATATCCAGCCATGTAAGATTCCCCTTTTTTCTCCGGCATTTTACCTTCACTCCACTGGTAAGACTTTGAATATGCGCCGGTTCCGTAAATCGCTTCTCCGTTCACGTTTAACCAAGTGCCTATATCTGTAAGCCGTTGCTGCATAATCACAGGAATGCGACCATCTGCGGTCGGGCCAATATCTAATAACAAGTTACCTCCGCGGGAAACAATATCTACAAGCATTAATATTAGATCATGACTTGTTCTGTAGTCTTCAAGTTTCTCGTTTCTGTTGTAGCCGTAAGAATGACCTATACCGCGACTTTCTTCCCAGATTACATTTGGATCCATACCACTACCATATTCCGATGTTGTGTATGTTGAGCTAGTGTTTTTGCCCCTTGTATTCTTGCCCCAACGATCGTTCACGACTACAGATTTGGCGACAGGTGATTCGTTATACAGCCAAGCCAATAGTTCTGGACTTCTCCATTCTTCATCAGTCAAATCCCACTCTCCATCTGAGAATATGACGGCTGGTTTATACTTATTAACGAGATCCTTGAACTGCGGAAACATATGTTCTGTTATGTACCTCTTTTTATCACTTTTCCAAAGTGGATTGTACCATTCGTATAAAGAATAATAAAAGCCCATTTTTAATCCAGCATTATTAACAGAGGCAGTAAGTTCTCCAAGTAAGTCTCTTTTGGGAGAGCCAGTAACGGCATTCCAAGGTCTTCCCCAGCTTTTGTCTGCCTCCTTGCTATCCCATAATGCATAGCCCTCATGATGCTTTGAAGTTAGGACAACATATTTAGCTCCTGATTTTTTGAAGAGTTCTGCCCAATCTTTTGGATCGTAAAGTTCTGCTTTGAAAGATTTTTCGAACTCTGGATACATAAAATCGGCTCCATAGTTTTTGTTGTGAAAGCTATCGAAGTCTTTTTGCTTTTCAGTCAACCGCTGCCAATACCATTCGGAATAACTGTCGCCACTATTTTCTATTACGGGCGCATAGGAGGGGACAGCATAAACGCCCCAGTGAATGAAGATTCCGAATTTATCCTGGTGAAACCATTCCGGAATTTTCCTTTGATTCAGTGAGTTCCAGTTGGCCTCATACTTTTGTGCTACAGCAACATTGGCGAGTAGGATATAGAATAATAGTAGTAAATATTTTCTCATGCTGATACCAATTTACAATTAAATCTCTTTTCTTAACTTAGATTTTATGATTATTAAAAAAATAATACTACACTTTCTTTTATGCTTATTCGGATTGCAACAGATAACTGCCCAAGTCCAGGCAAAAGTATTTACTGCAGACATCATTGTTTATGGTGGTACATCCGCTGCGGTTACTGCCTGTGTTCAGGCAACTAAAATGGGTAAAACCGTAATCATGGTCTCTCCAGATCAGCATTTAGGTGGTTTGTCTTCTGGTGGCCTCGGTTTTACAGACACTGGTAATAAAGAAGTGATCGGAGGCTTAGCCAGAGAGTTTTATCACCGGATATTTCTTCACTACCAAGCAGATTCCGCCTGGAAGTGGCAGAAGAAAGAAGAGTATGGAAACAAGGGACAGGGAACTCCAGCGATCGACGGAGCCGACCGTACCATGTGGATCTTCGAACCTCACGTGGCAGAACAAGTGATGGAATCATTTGTGAAAGAAAATGCGTTAGTTGTTCATCGCAACGAGTGGTTAGAAAGGAAACGTGGGGTCATAAAGAAGCGCGGCAAAATAATTTCTATCAAAACCGTGAGTGGGAAATTATATAAAGGAAAAGTTTTTATCGATGCTACTTATGAGGGAGATTTGATGGCTGCCGCAGGTGTCAGTTACCATGTTGGTAGAGAAGCAAATTCCATTTACGGCGAGACATGGAATGGAGTGCAAAATAATGTTTTTCAGCATGGTCATAACTTTGCAAAGCCCATTGATCCATATATAGTTCCAGGGCAAATAAGTAGTGGCCTTTTACCCGGTGTTGCATCTTCCACTCCAGGAGTGAGAGGACAAGGGGATGATAAGTTGCAGGCATACTGCTTTAGGATGTGTCTCACCAATAACCCTGACAATAGAATTACTTTTCCGAAACCGGACAGGTATAATCCTATGGATTATGAGTTATTGGTCAGGGTATTTGAGAGCGGATGGAAAGAGTTGTTTGATAAATATGATCCTGTCCCTAATAGAAAGACAGACACCAATAACCACGGACCTTTTAGTACAGATTTTATAGGTATGAATTACGGATATCCGGAGGCTTCCTATGCCGAAAGAAAGAAAATAATTAAGGATCATGAAAATTACCAGAAAGGTTTAATGTATTTCATGGCGCAAGACCCGAGGGTTCCAAAGGTTTTCCAGGATAAGTTAAATACCTGGGGTCTATCTAAAGATGAGTTCCAAGATAATGACAACTGGCCACATCAATTATACATCAGAGAAGCCAGACGAATGGTAAGTAGTCTGGTAATGACTGAAAATGAAGTTCTTGGGAAGCGGGAAGTGCCAAAACCAATAGGTATGGGTTCTTATTCTTTAGACTCTCATAATGTTCAGAGGTATGTAACTGATCAGGGCTTCGTGCAGAATGAGGGAGATATTGGGGTTAAGGCTCCTAAACCATATAGTATTGGATATGATGCTATTGTTCCAAAGGAAAATCAGTGTTCAAACCTGCTTGTTCCAGTGTGCCTTTCCAGTTCTCACATCGCTTATGGCTCGGTACGAATGGAACCTGTGTTTATGATACTTGGGGAGTCTGCTGCGACGGCTGCATCAGTTGCTATTGATCGAGGTATTACCGTTCAAAGAGTGCCATATGATAATTTGGCGGAACTGCTTTTAGCTCAGAAGCAGCGATTAAATTAGTTTTTCGAATTGATGTAAATTAGCTGGTGAATGGCTTTTTATATTAAATAGTTATCGAAAAGATAACACTATGTTCATTAGATGATGAAGAAATTTGGTTCAAATGATAGATATTGATAAGATAAAGATCAATTTATGAGGTTTTGTTCTTGTATACTATCTAATTGTTGTTAAAATGGCAGATATCTCTATAATATAAATAATATTTTCTTAAATGCCTAAATATTTTTTCGAAAATGGCGCTTTGTTCTCTAGTATTCAATTGTGGCTGCTATAAAGTTTAATTATACAAACTCGATTGTTGTGTTTAATAATTAATAGCTAAATTATCATGGAATTGCAATATCGGGTAGATTTGATTAAAATTACTTAGTGTAAATTTTACACTATGAGATATTATTTTTACATTTGTAGAGTCAAGCAGCAATGCTAGCATCATAGAAAGAAAATACAGGTAACTTGCAAATTACCTTAAAGAAAAAGATCCCGTTCATACAGGGTTTATATTTGGTTAGAAAGAGGTAGTGCTTGGATGAGACTACCTCTTTTATTTTTAGTACTATTTTTTGTCATCCAATGTGTTTCAAATCGTCTACTCAGTTTCGTAACTAGTAGGTAACAACTAGGTAACTGAGAGCATACTCCTTGGGCAAGACACCCCTTTTACCCTCTAAGATACCTTTCAGGCCCCTTTCAGGCTGCAACTACCCAAGAACTTGTACTATTCTGTCCGCAATTAGCAATTTAATGCTAGAAATGACGCTTTCAATACAATAAATAGACTAGTTTGGTTGGGTATTTGAAAACAACCAATTGCGGAATATAACTATGCAGAGATTTAAGTTTATTGCTCCATTTATTCGCGAAAACGCGAAGATGATTTCTAGTTATGTTTTCACCTTATTTTTTGTTGGAGTTGCCATTTGGTTTGTAAAACATGAAGGTGCTGAACTCAATCAGGTACGGCCCTTACTCGCTACAGCAAGCCCAATATGGTTGTTGTTGGGGATCACGATTAGTATAGCATATGTCTTTGTTCATGGTTTAATGTACCGGTCTGCCTTCGCTTCTATTGCGAGTAGAATTTCTGTACTAGACGGAACTGTACTTTATCTAAAAAGGAATTTTGTTAGCGTTTTTTTACCTGCCGGAGGTGTTTCCTCACTGGCATTCTTCAGTGGAGATATCGAAAAAAAGGGAGTTAGCAAATCACAGATTAATTTTGCCTCCTCTATCTATGGTTTTATAGGCATTCTTTCAGTGGTGATGATAGCAATTCCAGTCTTTATATACGGAATAATAGAAGGCAGCATTGGAAATGGAGAATGGTTTGGCTTACTAGCCGTAGTATTATTAATTGGAACTTTATTCGGCATATACAATTCGGTAATTAAAAAGGGTAAGATTTATCTTCTAATGCTCAAGTACATTCCTGTAATCGAAGTTTATGCCGCGGAATTTCGGGAGAGCAGAATTGAGCGTAAACATTTCCTTACAACCTTAGGGTATAGCTTTTTAATTGAGGTTATAGGAATTGTACACATCTATATCGCAATGCTAACACTACACTTGAATCCCTCATGGATGATTGCAATTGTAAGCTACATTGTCGCAGTTATTTTCCTGATTATCTCTCCTTTCCTTCGGGGCCTCGGTGCAGTTGAGGCATCAATGTCATTCATCCTTATCAAGTTAGGTTATCCTCCTGCATTTGCTGTATCCATAACATTGATCTTCCGACTAATGGAATTTTGGACGCCAATGGCCTTAGGAGGATTAGCTTTTCTCGTTAAGGTAAACAGGTTATTGATGCGGATTATTCCAGCCTTATTAATGCTTTGCCTGGGTGTGATTAACATCATATCGGTGCTAACTCCTGCTATCAGGGAGCGTCTGGTATTTTTGGAAGACTTTCTTCCACTTGAAGCAATTACCGCTTCAAACTACTTTGTTTTGGTTGCTGGTCTTTTCCTTCTGGTCACCGCTGCTTTCATGTTAAAAGGGCTAAAGATGGCTTGGTATTTTGCGGTTGCACTTTGCCTCCTTTCTTTAGTAGGCCATCTGACGAAGGCTATTGATTATGAGGAAGCGTTATTTTCTGTTCTTGTTCTCACGATCTTGTTTAGTTCGAAAAAACAGTACTACATTAAACACAACTCGAAATTGAGATCTTTTGGTATTCAAACAACGCTTCTAAGTGTTATTGCCGTTTTTGTTTATGGATGCCTCGGTTTTTATTATCTGGACAGCAGGCACTTTAATATTGATTTTAATTGGCTGCAGTCCATCAAATATACTTTTCAGAACTTTCTAATGGTGGGAAACGCAGATCTGGTCCCAAATGATGCCTTTGCGAGAGGCTTTCTCTACTCGATAAATATCAGCGGCTTGCTTTCGTTGTCATTTTTAGTCTATACACTAATCAGACCTTTCGTAAGTAGTAGCCAGACAACTGAGGAAGAATTGGAAAATGTGAATGCACTTCTAATAAAATATGGAGATTCATCACTCGATTATTTTAAAGCGTACAACGATAAATTGGTTTATCAGGATGAGGCCATCGAAGGTATGATCGCCTACCGTATCGCAGGTAATTTTGCAGTTGCACTGGAGGGGCCGCTTTCGTCTCCGGATGACAAGGCTGCTCTTATAAAGTCTTTCGATAAATTTTGTTATGAAAGTGGTATGAAAAGCATCTACTACAGAATATCACAGGAAAGGATGGAAAGTTATATCTCCTTGGGTAAGAAAAAGTTATTTCTTGGACAAGAAGGAGTAGTTGATCTTAAAACCTTTTCTTTAGAGGGCGGGAGCAGGAAGTCAATTCGTAATGCGTTAAAAAAGGTCTCAGATCAGGGCTTTGTTACTAAGATTTATAAATCGCCTGTGTCTGATGGAATCATGCAGAAGTTGAAATCGGTATCCGATGATTGGTTGCGGGATACAGGAAGGGAAGAAATTGTATTTTCTCAGGGTACCTTTATTTGGGAAGAGCTTAAACAACAAACAATCATCACCGTTGAGAATAGCGAAGAAAAAATAGTTGCTTTTTTAAACGTGATACCCAGCTATGTTAATGGTGAAAGTACTTATGATTTGATTAGAAAAACTGAGGATGCGCCGAATGGAGTAATTGATTTTATCATGGTTGCTTTGTTTACTTATGCTAAAGCCGAAGGTTTTAGCAGTCTAAACCTGGGCTTTGCTCCATTATCAGGATTGATTACTCCTCATAATTTCCCTGAACGATCTATAAAATTCGCTTATGAAAAGATTAGAAGCTTTTCTCATTACAAGGGCCTAAGGGCAGCGAAAGAAAAATTTTCACCTGTATGGTACAACAAATATCTGATATACGACCACGATTATGACTTACTCCAGATTCCCAACGTATTGTCTAAGGTTATTAAGCCCTAGAATGCCTTATAAATTCTTGTTTACCAGTATTTTGTTTTTAGGTTTTTGTCTTACGGGCTTCTGCCAGCGAATAGATTCTGTAAGCTATGGTAAGTTCGGAAAGATCGTAGTTTATCATCCCGAGGGCATACCCTCCTCTGTAGCCATGTTTGTGTCAGGAGATGGGGGCTGGAAGACTGGAGTAGTTGACATGGCTAAAAGTCTTGTGACTCAGGGTGCATTGGTTCTTGGAATAGATGCTAGGCATTACGGGTATTATTTGTCTAAAGTAAAGACAGAATGTTTATACCCTGCGGCCGACTTCGAGGAGCTGAGCATTGACATTCAGAAGAAATATAACTTGACTACTTATCACAAACCGATATTAGTTGGCTATTCTTACGGTGCAGTTTTAGCGTATGCAATGCTGGTGCAGGCACCGGCTAATACTTTTAAAGGAGTTTTGGCTCTTGGCTTTTGTCCGGATATAAACATTGTTAAGCCCTTTTGCCAGGGGAATGGACTGACTCAGCATGTTCTGAAGCCCAACAAGTCTTACTATATAGAAGCTTGTAAATCATTAACTGCACCCTTTATTGTTTTAAATGGATTGAAGGATTTGACTTGTCCGTACGTGGCAACTGCTGCTTTTCTTAAAGATATGCCAAAAGCGGAGCTTGTAAAGCTGGATAAGGTAGGTCATGGATTTGCAGTGGAGAGTAACTGGCTACCAGAATTCAGCAGTGCCTATGCGCGGATTGTAGGAGAAGACAGCCAGGTTTCGAAAACATTGGCCGAGCCATTACCTTTAACCATAGTTTCATCTGTAAAAAGGACTGCTTTACCATTTGTTTTTATGATTTCCGGAGATGGAGGTTGGACAAGTTTTGACCAGTCATTGGCGGAGGCCCTGGCTGCCAAAGGATTATATGTGGTAGGATTGGATGCTCAAAAGTATTTTTGGAAAGCGAAAACTCCGTCAATCGCAGCTGGAGAAGTGGCGGAAGTGATATTAAAGTATCAGAAGCAGTTTGGAAAGGAACAATTTGTTTTGGCGGGATATTCTTTCGGTGCTTCGGTGATACCATTTCTTGCAACAAGACTACCTGTGGAATTGAAAAAAAATCTCAAGGGCCTGATATCATTGGCTCCCGAGGACTATGCTGATTTCGAGATTCATATCACAGATATGCTTAACCTTGGGCTCTCGAAAGGAAAGTATAATGTGATTGCTGAACTGAAAAAGGTTGTTGAAATTAAACCAGTGTGTATTTTTGGAAGGGATGAAGATGAAGAGTTGAGGCAGAGTTTTTTAAAGAGTGGGATCACGACAGTAATTATCCCCGGAAATCATCATTTTAATAAAGATTATAAAGGCATTGCTACCTTGATAGTGAAGAACATTCTATGAAAGATTTTATTTATCTTTCATCAATTGCTACCTTTAATTGCATAAACATCCGCTATGAAATATTTTTCGATTGTATTGTTGCTTGTTGCCTTTGCGCTAACAGGTTCAGCTCAGAATAAGGATGCCATTTTAGGCAAATGGGTTAACTCAACAGGAGAGGCCCATATTGACGTTACTAAAAGATCAGATAAGTACTTTGGAAAAATTGTTTGGTTGAAAGATCCAAAAGATGAGAAAGGAAATGTAAAAACAGATTATAAGAACCCTAATACCAGTTTAAGGTCGAAACAGATTGTGGGACTGGAAATCCTTAAGAACTTTGTTTTTGAGGATGGAAAATGGACAGATGGTAGCATTTATGATCCAAAGTCAGGTAAGCTTTATAGTTGCAATATGACTTTGAAAGCAAATGGTGATCTAAATATGAGGGGCTATATCGGCGTCGCATTGCTTGGAAGAACTGAAGTTTGGAAACGTGTTAAATAGCATGAAAAAGCTGATATTTTTATTCCTTTATTTTCCATGTACTGTGTTTGGACAATCGTATAATTTTGTTCAGCAAACCAGTGGAACCGCTACAAGCATCAGGGGAATGTCTATCGTTTCCGATCAGGTTGCCTGGGTGAGTGGCAGCAATGGTACCGTTGGTAAAACTGTGGATGGGGGCTTGTCCTGGCAATGGATTAAGCCTGTGGGCTATGACAAGCTTGATTTTCGAGATATTGAAGCTTTTGATACCAACAAGGCAATCATTGTGAATGCGGGTTCGCCGGCATACATATTGTTGACTAATGATGGGGGCAGAACCTGGAAGCAAACCTATAAAAATAGTGATTCTGCAATATTTCTTGATGGCATGGATTTTTGGGATGCCAAGCGTGGGATTATCTTTGGTGACCCTATTAAGAACCGGATGCAACTGCTTAGGACAATTGACGGGGGACTTTCATGGCAAGACATTTCTTCCAAATTGAAGTGGAATATACTTACAGGAGAAGCGGGATTTGCAGCAAGTGGCACAACCATCAGAACAATGGATAATGGCAAGGTTTGGATTGTTACAGGCGGGGCAGCTTCTAATTTATATTATTCCCACAACTACGGTGATAAATGGGGCTTTTACGAATGTCCCATCATTCAAGGTGAAAGCAGTACAGGACCTTTCTCTATCGCATTTTATGATAAGAAAATAGGAGTAGTGGTCGGGGGTAATTATTTGAAAGACAATGAGAATAGTAATAATATCTTACTCACAAATAACTCCGGAAAAACCTGGACGAAACCACTTAAACCAGTAGATGGTTATCGATCCTGCGTTGTTTATATCAATGATAAGACAATGATCGCTACTGGCTCTTCGGGAACTGACGTGTCAACGGATGCTGGCCTGAGCTGGTATAACATCTCTAAGTTAAATTTAAACGTGATTCAGAAATCAAAAACAGGCAAACTTATCCTGGTAGCCGGAAACAAAGGCCAGATTTACAAACTAGTTAGCAATTAATGGCACTTAAACTAAATGCGATTCACCACGTCGCAATTATTTGTACAAACTACGACGTTTCAAAGCAATTCTATACTGATGTTTTAGGCCTCCAGATCATTCGAGAAGTATACAGAATTGAAAGGGACTCTTATAAGTTAGATCTTGCGTTAAACAACCGATACGTACTTGAGTTGTTTTCGTTTCCTAATCCAGCGCAAAGACCTTCCAGACCAGAGGCAGCGGGCTTGAGACATCTTGCTTTCGAAGTAGAAAACCTAGATGAAGTCGTAGTTGAGCTGGAAAGGAATGGTGTAACTGTTGAATCAATTCGTATGGACGAATTTACAGGTAAACGGTTTACCTTCATAGCAGATCCGGATGGTTTGCCATTGGAATTCTACGAAAAATAATAAATCGTGGTCGAGATATCGATGAAATAGACTATAGATCTTCCCCTCCGGTAAGAAGGTCTTCGATTTCATTTCCAATTTCATCAACGGTGGCTTCATTAAGAATTAGATAAATTCTGCCTGAATTTACATCATGTTGGTAAAGCGGAAGGTCGTCTGCTTCGAGTTCTTCTGATGGGATTGATTCCCAACAGTCTATATCATATTTTACTGCACCTAGAATCGCCCCATAATAGATGACCTTATATTGGTATTCATCAATGGGAAAGATGGTCAGAGTTACCTGGTTAGCTCCATAACCGATTTTTATATTGAAAGGTTTCATTAGATTTATAACCGCTTAGTTTATTAATTGTTTTAATCTATGTTTTTGGCTCAACTACCTAAACTTATATATTTGTGTGAGCGTCCATGATGCCCCCTTATCTCCTGTATAAAATAAAAAGATTTCTATTCTTCACCCCAATGTGTTCTGCAGCTGTATCTGCTCAAGAGAGAAAAGCGCCTGCAATTCTTCTGGTTACCCATGATCGATCGTTGCACCAGTTTATAAATATGCTATAGAAACTCCGGACAGAGTGCCTTCGCGCGACTAGCACGAAACAAACGATGCGCATAAGATGAACTTTACTGCCAGAAGTGTAATTGGCAGATTTTACATTAGAATGCTTTCAGGCAAACTGAGGAAGTAGAAACTTGACATTTTTAGCTGATTGTGTTCATACAATCAGCCACTAAAACTGAATGTTGTTAAACCACTTTTTGTAAATAGTCTGGTAAACACCATTTTCTTTTAAGAGACTTAGCACTTCGTTAAACTGCTCTTTAAGTTGAATATCACCTTTTTTAATGGCAATGGCATATTGTGAGTCTGTACCGGGAAGGTACAGACCAATTTTAAGTTTTTTGTTTTTCTGAAGGAAACCACCTGCGATAGGGGAGTCGTCTATTAGCAAGTCGATCTTGCCAGCCTGCAGCTTCCTATATAGATCTTTATTTGTTTCTGCATGAACCATATTGTTTGCTGGGAAATTGGCATGAACATATCGTTCTGCTTCAGTCGCCTCCCTAATACCAATCGTTTTATTTTTAAGATCATTTAGCCCCCTTAGATTATCTTCCTGGTTGATCACTGCACAAAGTCGGAAATGCAGGTAGGGATTTGTGAATTCAAGAATATGCCTGCGAGAAGGGGTAACTGTTACCGCGGAGCATATGATATCCAACTCTCCTTTGAACAATTGCTCTAAAATTGTAGACCATAACGACACCTGATATTCTATTTCTAACCCTAAATGATCTGTGATTGCCTTTAAAAGGTCAACTTCAAAGCCTTCAAAGTTTTCTGAATTGTAATCAGAGTGCATCGGAAATGGAGCGGCAGAGTCTAGTCCGACTTTTAACACCTTTTTTTGGGTCATTTGAGGAAAAATCAATTAAGTGGTTCCTAATTACAGCTAATTTAAAGCTTTTATTATAGAAATGCGTCAAATATAGGTCTTAATGGCTTTAAATTTATTCACAAGTGATAGATTCATTGCTTTTATATTATTATAACTACAACCTCTGAATAAGCTAATGATCCAAGAGGCGAATTGTTTGATTATGTACAAACCAAAGCTGCCAATACTAGTTTTGTTCGTTCATTGGCAAAACAACTCGGCTCAAAAGCTATTTGCGTAAATGGCCTAGCGCCGGGACCAATCTGGACTCCTCTGCAGGTAAGCGGAGGTCCAACAATGTAGAAATTAAAGACTTTTAGTGGCGCTACCCTCAATGGGCAGATCCGGTCATCCTTAGTTATAGCGGAAGGCTAAACCAGAAGGTACTTCCTTTTCCAAGCTCGCTATCAACGCCAATTTTGCCACTATGTCGTTTCACAATTTCAGCACATATATACAAACCGAGGCCTAATCCAGAATACGAGGTTCCTTTCCGGTCGATCCTATAATACCTTTCAAAGATAAATGGGATTTGGGAACTATCGATTCCTGCGCCTGTATCCTTAACCGATATTTTTGCCATGTTTGAAACGCGTTCAACCTTTAAGACAATCTGATTTGACTCGGGCGCATATTTAATAGCGTTGTTAACAAAATTGATTACCACCTGTTCAATGCGAGGCTGATCTGCTGTTACCATAATCTCCCTGTCTCCTTCCAATACCAACTCCTGTTTTCCCTCAATTCTAACATGGTCGCAACATTCAGCCAGAATATTATATAAATTACATCCTGAGCTATTTAACCTAAGCGCCCCGTCATTAAGGCTATTAACGTTTAACAAGTCATCAATGAGTAGGCTCATTTTTTCCATGCTCCTGGTAGATTGCTCGATAAGTTTAACATGCAGCGGAGAAGTTGGTTTGTCTTTAATTCTGTTTAAAAGTTGCAATGATGCCTTCAATGTCGTGATCGGTGTTTTAAGCTCATGACTCGCGATTGAAAGAAAATCATCTTTGCGTTGTTCAAAAGCTTTAGTTTCTGTGATGTCGCTCACTACGCAAACCATTCTGTCGGCCTCACCAGTTTCATTGTACCTTGCTTTGCCATGCTCGCTTATCCAGTGAGTGGAGCCATTTGGCCATTTAACCTGATACTGGGTTAGATACACAGATCTATTGGCTATAGCGTAACTCACCATAGTACGAACATCATGTCTGTATTCGGGTAACATGGATTCAAATAGATCAGGGTAGTTAAATAGGTCATCGGGACCTCGTCCATAAAGCTTTTTGAATTGCGCGTTACTGCTCATTATTTCTGTGGCCAAATCTACTTCTGTGGCGCCTAATGCGCCGGCTTCCATAGCAATGAGTAATCTATGATTGGTTTCATCCATCCGATTATTCATGTCTTGCAGATCTTTAAAAAGCAGTGCTGTAGGTTGAATAAAGCCGGTTTCTACATTGGCTTTATAGATAAGGAAAAAGGCAATCAGCTTAAAATAATGTCCAATAGCGTTTGCTGAACCATAATTCGATGCATATAGGGTAAAACAGAATTCACTTAAGATGGTAAATAATACAGAAAATATTAGGTAGCGGTAAACGTTACCACTAAACCTTGAGCGATTGATATATAATAGATATCCAGCTATCAACAACAGAAAAATGATCACATACTCTGCGTAGATCTTAAAGATGGTTTGTCCGACGCCTTCGACAAAGCATATTGGAAAGATTTGCCATCTCAATATCGATAAGATTAAGGCCAGGCTAATTAAAAAGTACCCTACAAAGATCAAATCCGCATTGGGTTTGCGAACTCTGTTCATTGCATAAAAGCCAACTAAAAGTGTAGCGGCTTCCGTAAAGCGTGTAGCTACCCAGAATTGATTGGCGTAAAACGTCGTTCCAGACATTATATTCATACCTTTAAAGGATAGCGTGTGCAGAAGATCGAGAATTCCAATAAAGATATAGGAGATACCCACAAAATACAGATACCTGTTGTCCATTATCTTACGGGAATTCCAGGTGACGATAAAAACAGCGAAAGCTATAATGATGGAAAATAACTCAATGACAGTGTGAAACAATAGATAGCTCTCCTTTAAACAAAAGAAAAGTGCTACGACTACTGAACTGACAAGAAAAATGGTCCGATAATTATTTCTCAGAAAACTTGAAATGGAAATAGACAAACAGGTCATGATAAGTTTGTTCCAAATATAAAACATTATCGAATTTCTAAATCACAATCCTTATTTAATCTTCTAAATTTATGGAATCTATTAAGCTGGTGATTAATATATTAGCAGAATCGGCTGAAATGCATAGAAATACATCTTAGGAAACCAAACAATATGAATTGGAACAGTCATTTGCTTGATCAACTTGCACAGGTAGCAGACATTAGCAACAGAAAAGAGAAGCAAAAAGTCGCAGAGAAAATTTCGCGTCGTGTCAGGGACGGAGACGTCATTGGCGTGGGCTCGGGATCAACATCTTTACTGGCGGTCCATTCGATCGCCAAAAGAGTGGCCGAAGAAAACATGAATGTAAAAGTGATTCCAACATCATTGGAAATGAATTTAGCTTGTCAGCATTTCAATTTGTCGGTTACTGATCTTATATTGCATAGGCCAGACTGGTGCTTCGATGGTGCTGATGAAGTCGATATAGATCGTAACTTAAACAAGGGTCGGGGAGGAGCGCTTTTTAAAGAGAAGCTGGTAATGAGCAGTTGTGAGGAGCGATATATCCTGATAGACTCAAGTAAAATGGTGAAAGTTTTGGGAACTAATTTCCCGATCCCTGTAGAAATAAATCCGTTGGCATTAAGCTATGTGGAATCAGGGCTGATAAAGCTGGGTTCAACTGAGGTAAAACTAAGACTGGCAGGAGGAAAAGACGGCCCTGTTTTTACGGAAAATGCCTGCTTAATTCTAGATGTTTATTTTAAAGATGTTTATAGAGATCTTGAAAGGGACATTAAGTGCATCACAGGTGTATTGGAAAGCGGCCTATTTCAATATTACAATCCAATCTTGATAACGTCCTGAATGTGATCAGCAAGTGGTAAAGTGAACCAAAAATTACTGCCATTATTTAGCTCACTTTTGGCTCCAATTTGTCCCTTGTGTTTTTTAATGATTTCTTCACAAATGTAAAGTCCCAATCCGAGACCTGTATAAAGCGAACTGGCATTGCTGACCTGGTAATAACGATCAAAAAGGTAGCGAATCTTTTCTGCAGGAATACCCGGTCCCCTATCAACGACACATACCTTCACGTAACCATCTATTTTCTTAATGTTTATTAAAATTTCTTTTGCATCTGGAGCATATTTAATTGCATTCGTAATGAAGTTTACTAGCACTTGTTCTATTCTAATCGTATCCGCAACGACATCTATGTTCCTTTCGCCGTCAATCACTATAGTATGTGCAGCTAGATCCAATTCTCCCACACAGCAGGTAATGAGGTCGAATATGTTGAACTGCTGTCGGCTGATGTTAAGTTGACCTTGGTTGGCCATACTCGCGTTGAGTAGGTCTTCAATTAGAATATTAACTCTAGCCAAGCTTTTGCTCGCTTGGGCAATAAGTTTAAAGGAGAGTTCAGAAGGAGCATTTGCCTTAATCTTGTCAAGCATTTGCAGCGAACCCTTCAAACTGGTAATGGGCGTTTTAATTTCGTGACTAGCAATACTTATAAAGTCGTCCTTGTATTGCTGTAGCAACCGAAGTTCCTGAATATCGGTAGCTGTTCCAACCCAAAGTTGGATGTCACTTTTCTCGGCCTTTACAGGCATTAGTCGGACTAAGTGCCACCTGAATATACCATCATAGCGTTTTATCCTCATCTGAAATTCTCCACCATCCTTTCCATGTAAAATGGAACTGAAACTGGTTAACCCAAGTTCCAAATCATCGGGATGGATCACTACTTCAAAGGCCTGCATATTCTTAGATGCACTATCCAGACCAGTGTAGTCATACCAACGCTGATTGTAATAATCTACCTTTCCATTCACATTGCTTGTCCATGCCATTTGCGGAATGGTTTCCATCATGCTTCTAAACCTGTTTTCACTTTCATGAAGTGCTAGAGTTCGGTTGACTACTCTGGTTTCTAACTCCTCGTTAAGGTCTAGAAGCTCAATATTTAACCTTTTCAATTCTTCGGCAATCACTAGTTTTTCCTGTCTCAATTGCGCATCGTCAATAGCCCTGCAGATCTTAGTAGGTAGCGTAAATAGATTTGCTTTTGATACATAGTCAGTCACCCCTGACTTGATCAGCTCTACTGCATTTTCTTCGCCTATAACGCCAGAGATAATGATAAAAGGAGTTAATACATGGTTGATTTGCTTGATTTGAAAAGCAGTTACTGCATCAAAAGAAGGAAGGGAGTAGTCGGACAGTATTAGATCCGGGTTATAACTTCCCAAGGCCTGTTCATAGCCTTTTCTTGTTTGAACAATGTTATGAACAAAATCAAGTCCTGACTTTTTAAGCTCGCGACAAAGTAGGTCAGCATCGCTTTGGTTATCTTCAACAATAAGAATCTTAAGTGGTTCTCTCATGAATAACTAGAGTGCCGGCTGGCTAAGGTCAATCCAATACAGCCCAATTTGTTTAACTGCTTGAAAGAAATTATCGCTATCTACAGGTTTAACGATGTAACTGTTGGCACCCATAGCAAAGCATTGTTCAATATCCGGCCCCTCATTTGAAGAAGTCAACATCACTACTGGAAGTGACTTTAGGTTTGGGTCGGCCTTAATCTTTTCCAACACCTGCAGGCCGGAGACTTTTGGCATTTTAAGATCAAGCAGTACCAGTTTTGGGAATTCCAAGGGATTCCTACCTATGTAGTTGCCACGACAGAATAGAAAATCCAATGCTTCTGCTCCATTAACAACATGGTGAAGCTTGTTATTGAATCCACTTTTATTCAGTGCGCGAATAGTTAGTGCAGCATCATCCTGACTGTCTTCAACAAATAAAATTTCAACGTTATGGTAGCTCATGATTATTCTATATTAGGGTTTGTTCTATACTGGGTAAACTAAAATAAAAGCAGGATCCATGGTCTAATTCCGATTCTGCCCATGCCAAACCATTGTGACGCTGTACAATCTTTTGTACAATGGCGAGGCCTATGCCAGTACCTTCAAATTCCTCCTGAGAATGAAGACGTTGAAAAACGCCAAAAAGTTTGTCATAGTATTGCATGTCAAAACCAGCTCCTTTATCTTTTACAAAATAAACTATCATATCGTTTTTCTGATAGGCGCCTATCTCTACAATGGTCTCCGGTTTATGTCTGGAATATTTAATGGCATTAGAAATTAGGTTTATCCAAACCTGTTTGATAAGTGACTTATCACCCATGGCAGGAGGTAGGATATTTACTACGTAATTAGGGACGTTTTCGTCCTCTTCGGTTATCTCATCCTGAACTATTTTCAGAAGTTCATTCATATCAATAGCCGAAAAGCTTACCTGCTTCCTTCCCAGTTTGGAAAATGCAAGTAGGTCATCAATTAGCTCGCCCATTTTTTTAGAATTACGTGTGATGGCTTGGAAGACCTTAAGACCTTCCGCATCAAAATTATCGATATAGTCTTCGGCGAGGATATTTGTATAACCATGAATCGCACGGATGGGTGCCCGTAGATCATGTGATACGGAGTAAGAGAATGATTCCAATTCCTTATTAACAACTTCAAGCTCCTTATTCGCAATTTCCAATTGTGAAGTTCGCTCTTTTACTTTCCTCTCTAGCTCGTCATTCAGTTTACGGATATCATCTTCCGCACTTTTGAGCTCCCGATTAGCAATAATAAGTTCTTCGGCACGCTTTTCCTTTTCTTTGTTTTGAAAAGCTAGCTCTTTGTTTGCTATGATAAGCTCCTGTGCTCTAGTTTCTTTTTCTTTGTTCTGGAATGCTAATTCTTTATTCGCGATAAGTAATTCAGCAGCGCGCTTCTCTCTTTGAAGGTTCTGTAAGGCGATTTCCTTATTGGCGAGGAAGAGTTCGTCGTTTTCTTTGTTATTCATTCTTACAGTAAAATATACCCGAGGACTTAGTAAGAACACCAGGAGTGGTTAGGGGAGTCGCACTTCCGTAGTGCTAAAGTTTAAAGCTAAGCTATTAATTTATCAAACCCGCAGAATTTCAAATAAAATCCTCCTACGGTGCTGGTTGATTTCGCCACTAAAAGGCAATTGATACTGAACAATTCCAACCACAAAAAACATTGAGCCAAATTGAATCTTGAAATTGATAAAATATTAAGTGAAAACCTTCCGGCTGTGCCATTTCCTTTACATAACTATGTATTTCTTCCAAAAAATATTTACTGGCATTTGGATTGTAACAAATTAGAGCTATGGAAAAGCATTTTTATAAAAATGAAAAAATGATAAAACCTAATGCGATGTATGACTACCTTATAGTTGGAAGTGGTCTGTTCGGCTGTGTTTTTGCCCATGAAGCAACCAAGCGTGGTAAGCGTTGTCTAGTAATTGACAAACGGGAACATGCCGGAGGGAATGTCCATTGCGATGAGATAGAAGGAATTAACGTTCATAAGTATGGGGCTCATATTTTTCACACCAACGACCGCGAAATCTGGGACTATGTTAATTCATTTGTTGAATTTAACCGATACACGAACAGCCCCCTGGCAAATTTTGAGGGGCAGCTATACAACCTACCATTCAACATGAATACTTTTTATCAACTTTGGAAGGTCAAAACACCAGAAGAAGCCAAAGCAAAAATCCAGTCACAAATAGACCAGAATAAAAGCGGTGTTCCAGCAAACCTGGAAGAGCAGGCAATATCTCTGATCGGCACAGACATTTATTATAAACTGATAAAGGGATATACAGAGAAGCAATGGGGAAGAGCGGCTATCGACTTACCTGCATTTATCATCAAACGTTTGCCTGTTCGTTATACGTATGACAACAATTATTTCGATGATAGGTATCAGGGAATCCCGATAGGCGGATATAATAAGCTTACCAATGGTTTGTTAGCGGGTATAGAGGTGAAACTTGGGGTCGACTATTTTGAAGATCGGGAACCCTTGGACAGTTTAGCCAATCAAATAGTATTTACTGGTAATATTGATCAATACTATAACTACCAATTTGGAAAGCTTGAATATCGAAGCCTAAGGTTTGAGCATACCATCTACGATCAACAAAACTACCAGGGTAATGCAGTCATCAACTACACAGAGCAGCATATCCCATACACGAGAACCATTGAACATAAGCATTTTGAATTTGGGAAACAGGACAAGACAGTTGTCACTAAAGAGTTTCCAGAAGAATGGACTCCTGAAAAGGAGCCCTATTATCCTGTGAATGACGCAAGAAATACTGAACTCTATTTAAAGTATAAGGAGCTATTAGAACAGGAAAACAATGTCATATTTGGAGGCCGTCTTGCGGAATATAAATATTACGATATGCATCAAATTATCGGTTCAGCTTTGAAGAAGGTTAAAACTCATTTTTCAGAATAATTTTTCTATTGGCCTGCAGACGGACTAACACCTTGCAAATCATCACCTCTTCCAACATTGCTTAAATTCAATGTTTTCGCAATTGCGACAGCCTTGTCATAATGGCTTTGGATTACCGATAAAGTTTTAGTAGCGAAAGCTTGTACATCAACATTGGCAATAGTTTTACCTGCGCTAAAGATTTTTATAGCCTCCGCGTGATCTGAAAGCATCATAGTAATATATTGCTGGTCGAATTTATTGTCGTTTAATTTTTTTAAATCCATGAGATGTTGCGCTTGTTCGTCAGGTAGGGATTTAGGGATAGCGATGGACAGCTTGCTTGCAAGGATAGCAACTTCCTGATTTGCTTTATCATGATCCTTTCGCATTAGCATAGCAAATTCTTTAACTGCAGGATTTTTAGATTGCGAGGCCGCCGCGGTTGCCGTCTCTATTTCCATTAATCCTCCAACTGCTGCAGCATTCAAAAATATCGTTTCATTATTTGCGTCCAATTCATGAGAGTGATCAGTGCTGTTGGCTATCGTAGAATCTCTAATTGAATCTAACGCTGTTGTATCAGCCTTTCTGTTTTTAGTTTCACTATTTGAGCAGGACTGAAACATAACAGCTGCAATAAATATAGCAGGGAATTTGAAGCTTGTTTTCATGGTTTGTTGTTTATTATTTAACAGTTAGCAGGTGGATTAGTTTGTGTGTAACTTAAAATTAATTAACTACCCATTTACCTTCTCATTTTTCCTGTTTTAAAGCTCCATAATTAATCCCTTATCTTACGTCGATGCGTAGGGGCTGCCCTTTAAGGCTCATTTAGCTTTTTTTGCAAGTACTCCTCGATTTTTTATCCGATGTGGTTAACCAAATCAGGGTTAAATATGACCTCTGTACGGAAATTATTATGCCCAGGTTTATATTAACAGTCCAGATTGAGGGATAGATTAAATTTGCTATCTGGTTCCAAAGTTTCATATGTTGTCTTTTAAAAACCTTAGCTACAATAATCTCGAGGTCGTCATGGCTTTTCGAAAAAATTCTAAGTTGTCTTCTGTTTGGGCCGACAAAATAAGCCTTGTGTATTATGCCCAGTCTCAGTACTTTTCCTCGACCGACGCAAATACTGAAACGCCGAGAGCGACAGTTCTTTCGATACGTAAACCAATGCCAATTAATCTTAAAGATAATTGGCCAAACAAATGTTCATTTAGAATCCAACATTTTTTGATTTAGTAAAAAAAGAGAAGTGTTTTTGACTGTAAAAATGTTCGACTAGTCAGACAAAGCTTAGACAAGCTCGGCCATTTACACTGAAAATTAGATAGTCATTAATAGGAGCTGTACCTTTTTATAATACTTAAAAATTAACTCTGTGAAGTGGAATCTCCAACTTAGCGGATTAGCCGCTTCTCCAATTCGCTCCAGTTCATCGGTGATATGAAACAGTTCAGCCATGCAATATACTAGGAACGCAAACAGACTTCGGCTATGAACTTATCAATTGTAATGAGATCTAGGTAAGGTAATTTAATTTGTAAAAATTCCCAGCTGTGAAGTGGGCAGAAAAGTTCTTTGACGTATTGTACTACAAGGTAGTAATGTCTTAATTAAAAGAACGCCTAAGTGCTAACGGTGAAAAACTAGTCTTTGGCTTGAACAATTTGTTGAAAGATTGGGGATACTCGAAACCAAGCTGATAAGCAATCTCACTCACTGAGAGCGTGGTGGTTGCAAGTCTTTCCTTTGCTTTTTAGATTTTTCTTCCTTAAAATGATTACTCAATATTTCTTCCAACTTTTTTAACAAACCGTTACTTACCGCCTTTCGGGTGATAAACTGTCTTTTACAGAACCGATTACTGTAGTTCAATAACAGTTCGATCTGAGAAACAATTACGTCTTGGCTGAAGTCATCTATTTTACTGTTCAGTTCTTCTTCTATATTTTTAAAGATGGTAATGATAATCTCCTTTTCTTTTTCAGATAATGCAGTGCTTTATTGGCAGCGTAAGAAAAGAAACCATATTGATTGATTCCCTTTGGTAAGGGGTAGGAGAGAAAGAAGTCTGGGCGGATCAATAAAGTGTATAGCGTAAGCACCCGGCTCTATGATCGTAACCTAGGTTCCGAAATCCTCAACTTCCAGGGCTAAACTTTCGTGAATAGCCTCGAATGCCCATTTTGATGAACAGTAGTAGTTAATTACTGGCAGCGCAACGTGTCCAAGGTTACTTGATGTACCCAGGATATGGCCGTATCCTTGTGCTATTAGCAACGTAAAGCTGCCTAAATTACCGACACGAGGCCTAATACATTGGTAACATATAGCGTTTTATCTTGTGAATACTTCCTTCTCCAATGGTTCAGGCAAGCGAGTAACCTACGTTATTTAATACAATATCAAGCCTACCAGAATGACTCTGTGCCTGATTTACTGGTTTGATCACTTGATCTGGATTCATCACGTCGAGTTCCAAGGTAAGCAAATTGAAGCCATATTTCCCCTCAAGATCCGCTATGCTGGATAAACTACGAGCCGTCGCCGCTAATATTTATCTCCGCGCTTTAACGCGGCTTCTGCCAAGATCTGTCCAAAGCCTCGCGAAGCACTAGTAATGACCCATACTTTATTAGAACCGACGGCATTTAGTGACGCGCTAGGCGCTGAGTTTTCTTGATGTACGATAATTTATGTCTTTGTTTATGGTTACAAAGCTCCGCTATCATGCCTTCGAATAAGTAGCCGTAATTCGGGAATTAGTATTTAAAATCAGATTATCCAACAAGTCGTATTCCAGAAAATTGCCACTGTTGTGAGGGATGAAAGAAGTTTCGGTATGTCTTTCTGCTGTGTCCATCAGGGGTAGCCTCAGATGCTCCACGAAGAACCATCTGACTTACCATGAACTTACCATTGTATTCTCCAATAGCTCCTTCTTCAATTACAAACCCAGGATATGGCAAATATGCGCTGCTTGTCCATTCCCAGCGTTCACCCCAATTTAAGTGATCTGACGCAACTTCCCATTCTGCCTCCGTTGGAAGTCTCTTTCCACTCCAGGATGCAAAGGCAAATGCTTCATAAAAATTAACATGGCAAACAGGGGCGTTCATTTCAATTTCACAAAGCCCTTCAGCTTTATAATACATCCATTTACCATTGATATTATGCCAGTAAAGGGGACTGATTTTATCATTTTTTTTGACCCAGTCCCAACCCTCCGCATGCCAATAACGGAAATCGGAGTAGCCTCCAGCAGTTATAAAAGCCAAATATTCAGCGTTTGTAACTAAGTTGTTTGAAATCAGATATTTATCAAGGTAGGTCTTATGTCGACCAAGCTCATTGTCGAAACAGAAGCCAAAGCCGTTGTAACCGATCTCATAAATGCCAGCTTCAAATCTAATATCACCAGTATTTACAGAATTATGGACACTGCTACGAATCGCTTTGTAGGTTGGAAATAATGGGTTATGCCCTAAAATATACTTGATATCAGATGCAAGTAATTCCTGGTGCTGCTGTTCATGCTGCAGTCCGAGTTCTAGCAATTTGGCGACCTCGGTATCGGAATCCAGCTTTTCCAAAAAGCTCAACATTTGCTCGTCTACGTATTTTCGATATTTGAAAACCTCAGATACCGTTGGTCTGCTCAGATTTCCTCTGTCGGTACGAACTACCCTTGCGCCAATGGTCTCGTAGTAGCTATTAAAAACGTAATTATATTGAGGATCAAATTCCTTATAATCTTTTTGCTTAGCTTTAAGAATAAAGGTTTCAAAAAACCAGGTGGTATGGCCAAGATGCCATTTAGGCGGACTAACATCAGCGACTGGCTGTATTACGTAATCTTCCACTTCTAAAGTTGCACAAATAGCGACGGAATGCTCCCGTACTTTTTTATATTTCTTTTTGAGGTTATTCATAATGTAGTTTACCGTCTAAGAGACTAACCAGACTGAGTCAGAAAACCATCCCTTTGGATCTAAAATGTGTTGACCAGCACTAAATCCAGCCTTAAGTGCCAATTCTTCAGTTTCCTTTAGAGAGAACTTTCTCGACACTTCCATAAAGATACATTCATCTTTTTCAAACTCGAAGTGCTCTCCGTCCAGTAAAACAGACTGCTTTTTTAAGCTAACTAAATGACTCCTGCATTCACCTGTTTTGGGATCATAGCATTGATAATGCTCAAAAGCGTTGAGATAGAAGTTTGCATCGAGTTCAATGTTGATACGGGAGAGTAGGTTGAGATTAAATGCTGATGTAACACCTTGACTATCGTTATAAGCATTTAAAATAACCTGCGGATGTTTTTTTAAATCGAACCCTATGATCAACTTATCGCCGGTATGAAGGTGCTTGTAAAGTAACTTACAAAATTCTTCCGCCGCCTTAACCTCCATGTTTCCTATATTACCTCCAAGTAGTAGCACGACTTTCCGTCTAGTTGATTTTTTGACGGCTATTGACAGCATTTCAATATAGTCTCCTTCTAAACAACTCATATCTATTTCAGGAAGCTTTCTCTTTATGCCGTCTTCCAGAACACTTAAGATATTCCCGGAGATGTCAATAGGAAGGTAGCTGAATTCAAAAGCATTACGCATCAGATGGTCTAAAAGATGAATTGATTTTGTTCCATCTCCCGCACCAAGCTCGATCAAATCAAACGGTTCGGATCCAATTGCATCAGCAATATCATTTGTTTTATTACTAAAGATGTCCATTTCACAACGGGTGAGGTAATATTCAGGAAGCGTCGTAATCTGCTGGAAAAGCTCATCTCCTTGTTTGTCATAGAAATACTTTGACTGAAGTTCTTTTGGTTTCTGAGAGAGCCCTGTTTTAACGTCATTTAAAAAATTACAAAGATCAGTAGATTGAATTTCTGCGTCCAAAAGATCTTGATTGTCTAATATTTTCATTAACAGCTATGAGTTTTAGTGCTTACCATTTTTTAATGCCTACAAATGCTTCTATTCCTTTTAACAGCTACAATTCATTTTTTGTTTCATTTCCAGTTCTGAAAAATCTTTGACTTTTCGGAGAATAAAGGAAAAGTGAAATCTAAATATGCAAGTAATATTTATCGCTGTGGATACCTGCATTCTCCCGGGGATCAAACTTGTCTAATAAAAGGAATTTTCTAAATTTAACTATATCCTCCTTATAAATTATAACTGACCTCAATATTTTCAAGATCCAGGGCATGGTTTAGGCCAGATAACTTTGAGCAGCAACTGCTTAATTAGAAATGTAGTGATCGGAAAAAACTTATGAGAAGTTTATCCCGAGGCTATTTCATTGAAGTTTTTTACGGAGTATCATAAGGCAATTTGATCGGTTTGTGTTGGATAGAGGCTTCATTTCATACGTCGAAATGGGAATCCCAACGCGTGTTATTGGGTCTATACAGGATATTTCGGAACGTGTTGAAACTAAAAAAATCTTGGAAACCCAAAATAGACGGCTTCGAGAAATCTTCTGGACACAATCTCATAAAGGACGAAGCCTCTTAGCCAATATTATTGGTCTGGTCATTCTGATTTCTAGTCACGAAAATAATACCACAGCTATAAATGAAGTGTTACCTCTGATATAGGAGTCTGCGAAAGAATTGGATTCAGTGCTAAAGAGGATGCTAAAAAAAAATCGAATAGGTACATATTTGATTTTTTATTCACCTATACTTGGGGTTGTTTTAAGTGATTTTTAACTTAGAGCTACCAAACTACTTTCAATGGATTACGCACACGAAACCCAAGTCTGTAAAAATTGTAATCACAGTTTTTTGAAGTCTTATCGTAACCGCTGCGGACAGTCTGGTGCCCATCAGATCACTTTAGTGCATGTTGGTCACGATTTAATGCATGCCTTTCTACATGCCGATAAAGGAATCTTTTCTTTTATGCTGAGAATTGTGACTGAACCTGGCGTAATGGCAAATGAATTTACACATGGTAAAAGAAAGACCTTCACTCCATAACAATACCTAATTCTGAGCTTCGGAATTATTGTAGTTTTAATGGTAAAGTCTGGGTTTCATGAAAACATGGCGAAGATGAACGAGGGAAACTATTCAAAGCTTTCAGCGGAAGCCCAAAACGCAGTAAACCAGTTCAGCCATTTGATTAAGAGATATAACAATTTGATCGCATATCTTTCTTTACCAATCTTTCCGCTTGGTGTAGTGGCTGCAGGATTTATGCCGTACTTTATTATCATTGAGCTTTTGTAAATCCTGCATTTTTAATTTCGCGTATTTTCTTTGATCAGGGTACACAATGGCTGTCGGGACTTTAAGTTTATTAGCCGCTTTAGTTTGAAACGAACTTCAGCCCGATGATTGAACCCACTAGTGTGGAAATAAATACTAATCTCCAGAACGTTGCTGGCTCATTAAAGACCGTAATTCCTATTAGCACTGTACCAACAGCACCGATCCCTGTCCAGACTGCATAAGCGGTGCCAATTGGTAACGTTTGAGTAGCCTTCCAAAGTAACGTCATACTTGCGAGTAGCGCCATAGCGAATAGGGTAAACCACCAATATTTTGCAGTTCCTGTCGCATCCTTCATTTTTCCTAAACAAAAGGTAAATGTTACCTCGAACAGACCACCTATTACTAATAAAATCCAGCTCATAGTTTTGATTTTTACCGCAAATAACAGCAAATTAAATTTATTAAGCACAGCGATGTTAAAACTAAAGGATCTGGTTGGCATCGGTACAGATTCAACGGCCTTAGGAATTAAAAGCGTTTTCATTGAAGGTTTGGTCGCTGCTCGTTCTATTACCGGATCTGTTTTTACTGTAACAAGAAAAGACGTATTTGGAATGGAGTTATATATAGATTGTGATTATTAGTAGTATTGCGTTGTGGAACCGGCAAAAAAAATAAAATACGATAAGAGGACTGGTCTTGTAAAAGCTGAAAGTTATTGTGCTTACCAGGAACGGTCTCAGCAGGAGGTGAGAAGTAAGCTTTACGATTGGGGGCTTTGGCCTAATGAGGTTGAAGAAGTCATTTCTGAGCTCATCGGGAATAATTTTTTAAATGAAGAGCGGTTCGCAAGGGCGTATGTGTCTGGGAAGTTCAGCATCAAGCATTGGGGTAAGATCAAAATAAAGCAGGGGCTAAAGCTTAAGAAGATTACAGATAAGATGATTTCTGTTGCGTTAAACACGATTGATTATGACGATTACCTTGAAACCATCCTGAAGACAGCAGAGAAAAAGCTACCTTTTATAAAAGAAAGTGATCCCTATAAAAGGAAATATAAGCTGGTGACTTATCTGATGGGTAAAGGTTTTGAAAGTGATTTAATTATAGAGGTGCTGAAATCCAATAACTTACCCTGATAGGCAATTTTTTTATTAAAAATAACTTGACAACAATATAAATCTGGTTATATTTGCATTCCCAAACCGAAAGACAAGGATTGTAAAACAAGCCTTTCGAGAAGCCGGGAACATTGGATGATGTTAAATTAAACCATGCGAAAGTAGCTCAGTTGGTAGAGCACGACCTTGCCAAGGTCGGGGTCGCGAGTTCGAATCTCGTCTTTCGCTCTTGATGTCTTCACCTATCATGAAGACATTTATTTTAAAAAGTTAACAACTGCTCAGATGGTGGAACTGGTAGACACGCAGGACTTAAAATCCTGTGACCTTAAAAGTCGTGCGGGTTCGATTCCCGCTCTGAGTACAAAAACCTCGCAAGTACCGATATACTTACGAGGTTTTTTTAATAATATTTATATACGATATTATTAAAAAAACGGATCAATGCCAAATGTTGTGGATCAGGGATTAAAAATTTAGCTTTGCGGTTTTTGCAGATTCACATTTATGGCCTCCGATACCGCATCGCTACTGAAACTATTTTTACCTGATTTTATCCTAGAGTATTTTGAATTTAAAGGTGTCATCGTGGATGATGAAACTTTTAACATCGAGCTTGAAGAAATTAATAGTCCACCATCCGAATGGGAAGGGATCAAAGTATTGTCCAAAGGCTTTTTTTCTGAGATCGTAATCCAGGATTTCCCCATTCGTGGACACAAAGTATTTCTTCATATTAGACGTCGCAGATGGCTTAATACGGAGACCTCAAAGGTAATTTACCGAAATTGGACTTTAGTAGAAAAGGGAACTCTAATGACAGGGGAATTAGCGGCTTTTTTAAAAGAGATCAATCGATACAGCCCCGAATAGTGTTGGTTCCATAAGTTCTTTCTATGGCGTAAAAGCCAAAAGCCTCCTTCGTCAGTACCGTGATTACCTTAGTGACTTTAAGAAATAGGATCAGAAGCCCCATGCAAAGAAATGGTTGTTATACCCTGACAACCTTGGCGAAAAACTTTCTATTGATGAGACCAGCCTTTCCCATGGTGAACTGTATACGATCGTCACCAACAAAACAGCAAAAGGTAAAAAAGGGGCTATTGTTGCCATTGTAGCGGCTACTAAAGCTAAAACAGTCATTGCTGTGCTACATAGGATTCCAGAAAGAGCAAGAAAAAAAGTCAAAGAAATCACTCTTGATATGGCAGGTAATATGGAGCTGATCTGCAAACGGTGTTTTCCTGAGGCAACCAGGGTAACTGATAGGTTCCATGTACAAAAACTCGCTACTGAGGCTTTGCAAGAGATGCGTATAAAGCATAGATGGGCAGCATTGGATGCAGAAAATGAAGCCATTGAACAATCCCGTAAAAATGGGACTTCCTTTCAACAAGAGACGCTTGAAAACGGCGATACCATAAAGCAATTGCTAGCCCGGAGCAGGTATGTATTATATAAAAACTCTTCCAACTGGACAGAAAGCCAGAAAACCCGTGCTGAGTTATTGTTTGAAAGGTATCCTGACCTGAAGACTGCATATGGCCTTAGCATGAGTCTTAGCCAGATTTTTAATAATACAAAAGATAAGATCTTTGGTCTGGCTAATCTTGCCAGATGGCATGAAAAGGTAAGGCAGACTGGATTTAAGGCATTCAACACCACTTCGAGGTCAATCCAAAATCACTATGAAACTATACTGAACTACTTTGACAACAGATCTACAAATGCATCAGCGGAATCTTTTAACGCAAAAACAAAGGCTTTCCGAACTCTGTTTAGGGGCGTTAAAAACGTCGAATTTTTCCTTTACAGGTTGACTCAACTTTATGCCTAAAAACAACGAAAACCATCCCTGCTCCACAACATTTGGCATTGATCCAAAAAAACCTGAAAATTGGGGATCAATAAGTGCAATTATTGGTTCTTTTAATTTGATTAGTGCACTTTAGTAGCCGCATCATAGGTACAGCAGAAGTTTTTACCGCCTATCTTGAGTAGATCATAGCCATTGAAATCAACTTTTAACATGGCATTCACTAATGTATAATTAATTCAAATTGCTGTTTCTGCCAATTATTATTCTTGACTTCGCTAAACGAAACTGGTATCATTTACAATTGTATTTGCGTTAGCAAAGCCAAAAATTTGACATGCCACCTATGAGTGAGTGTCAACGAATGATGATTTGCAACTACTGTTTTAAGCCCTTTTATGCCAATATTTTACATGGACAACCAACAATAAAAGCCCGATTAAAAAATAAACAACTTAATAACTTTAGGGGGCTCCGTAAAATCCAAGTCCCGCCTTAAATATATTGAGGTTAAGCATACAGCTAACACAATGATGAAAATAATTTTATAAAGGATCTTTTCCATGCCGTAACATTTATAAAACATAAAAAAATAAACAGGTAAGATCAGGCCAAATAGCCAAATCTTATACAGAATGAAATATTCCAGGTAACTTACCAGATGTTGTAACTGCTATTGTCAATGGTGGGAAATGCAGAATAATATCAGCCAGATAACTATAGAGGCTTAAAAAGCTTGCTCCTATGTAAACAGCAATCAGGTACTTGGCTACAATTTTCATTTCATAAGAATTAGTGCACCGTCAAGCTTTATGTTTAAATAGTTCCCTGCCGCGCACGACGACTTTCAAGCGTTGTCTTTTTAATGAAATGTGAGTATTTACCCTGTCATTCTCTTCGTGATAAAATTTGTATGCATTGATAATGTCTTTATAACTGATCACACCAGTTACCTTATTTTGTGCTACAACCGGCAATACTTCAACACTTTTCTCTGCCATTAACTTCACCGCCTTTCGTAAATTATCATTGCATTTTACTGACTGATTAGACGATTGCAGGATACTTTTCAAAGGGGCCGTACCATCCATGTCATGTTTATTAATATCTGCAGCACTTACGATCCCCGAATAATTTCCCTGATCATCAGCCACGATAAAATACTGCGTCTCGTTATTTTCAGATTTTATAATATCCCTTACCTCGCGGATCTCCAACCCGGGATTGAAAATAAGGCCGTTCGCATTACTGATTTCCGCTACTGTTAATTTACCCAGTACATCAGGTTCAAATGAATCGGGTGTCGAAACGCCACGACGAGCAATTTTCTCCGTCATTATCGTATTTTCCATTAAAAAGAAAGATACCAGGTAAGAAGCGGTACATGCGCCCAAAAGCGGCAGTAACGCATGGAATTGCCCGGTTGATTCCAAAGCGAAGGTTATACTGGTCAGATAGGCCCTGGACGCCCCTGCGAACATAGCCGACATACCGATCAGGGCTGCCATAGGTACACTGATATCGGCGTTGGGGAAAATATAAAGAATGATCGCCCCGGTCAGTGCCCCGCCTGCACCGCCAATTGTTAGTAGAGGCGCCAAGGTCCCACCTGAAGTACCGCTGCCTAAAGCAATAGCCCATGACAAAAATTTAAAAAAGAATAACCGCAGTAATAGAATGATGGCAACTGACCCGGATAAAACACTGATGATGTTGTCATATCCTACGCCCAGTGTATGCGGCGCAAAATAGCCAATAAGGCCCACTGCCAGCCCACCTAAAGCGGGCCACCACATCCAATGGACAGGAAGCTGTTCAAAAGCGTCCTCAATGAAATAAACTATCTTGGTGACGCCAATAGAAAGAAATCCTATAAACAGACCTATGCCGCTGTAAATGGCTAGCGCGCCATTAGTTGGTGTCTCTAAATTGGGCATCGGAAATACCGGCCCCGCTTCAAATAATAAATGATGCCCCGCGGCACCTGTGATGCAAGCCAGCGCAACCGGAAGTATTGATCTCGGGGAAAACTCGAAAAGCAATAGTTCTATCGCTAAGAAAACGGCGGCTATCGGTGTCCCAAAAATGGCTGACATACCCGCAGTTGCCCCGGCAGCCAAGATGATCTTCCGTTCATTGGATGTGATCTTAAATAATTGCCCGAGCGTTGACCCAAGTGCCCCGCCTGTAGCTATAATAGGGCCTTCAGCGCCAAAGGGCCCACCTGTGCCTATAGCGATTGCCGAAGATATGGGCTTTAATAAGGTGATGGAAGGTTTTATCCGGCTTTGATTGGTTAAAATCTGCTCCATGGCTTCTGGAATACCATGACCCCTTATCGCTTTTGAACCATAAAGCGCCATAAGCCCAACCAATACCCCGCCTATAGCGGGTACGATTATAACCCATAAACCCAAATGGTTGCCCGCCGGGCTATGGTAAGCTATAGCCAGGGTTCCAAAAAAGGAAAGATTGGTAACAATATTGATCAGCGTGATCAGAAATTTGGCGACTAAACTAATAGCCGCCGCTACTAGGATAGATAAGGCGGATATGCGCAATAACCTGCTTTTAGAAAAATTTGTGTTCGAACCCGGTGAATCTGTGTTTATGCCGGACAATAACAGAGAAATAGGAATACCACCTTCTTGGTGTTGATTTTTCATGATTTGTAATATCGGATGCAACGCGAAAATATTTCGGGGCAAAAGTAGGAATTATTTTAACCGATACAATTAAAATAGCTCAATTTATATTGCGTGTGCAATTTTAATTTAATAAATAAACATTATTATTGTACAATTAGCTTGCATGTGAAATTAACAGATAGCAGATCTGCTCAACTAATAATTACTGGTAGGGAAAGGATTTATTATTATTTTAGCAATTAGTTATTAAGCCTCACAATGAATTGAATGGAAAAAACTAAATATAAATGTGACCTTGATACCTGTTTTTTGTGTACAAACTGTGTTAGTGACTGGAAGCCTGCTATCGAATCGAATAAGAAAAATTATAGGGTCAAAAAAGGCCAGAATATTTTTAAAGAAGGGGACCCGGTAACGGGAATATACTTTGTATATGAAGGGATTGTCAAGGTTCACAAAAAATGGGATAATGAAAAAGAGTTAATTATCAGGTTTGCAAAAAAGGGCGACATTTTAGGTCATCTTGGCTTAGAGGGTAATTTTATTTATCCTGTGTCGGCAACAGCCCTGGATAAAGTAACCGTATGCTTCCTGCCGATGGACTTCTTTCAATCCTCATTAAATATTAACAATGGGTTTGCCATCAAGCTAATGCGTTTTTTTGCAGGTGAACTTCAAAATTCAGAAAAACAGATGCGTAATCTGGCTCATATGCCGGTAAAAGGACGTGTTGCACAGGCTGTTATTACTTTAAAAACCCAATTTGGCATAAAAGGGGATGGGGTTATTAATATAGAAGTATCGAAGCAAGACCTTGCTTCTTTTTCAGGTGCTGCTTATGAATCTTTGTTTCGTACCATTAATGATCTGGTGGCAGATAACATCATATTAGTAGCAGGGAAAAGCATATCCATAAAAGATGAAGTTAAACTGTTGCAATTGATTCAAAAAAATGAATATTAACTACATCCCATGCCATTAGGGAAAGGTAATATTATAATAACGTTTATCTATAAAGGCGATAGTTACATCATCCATACTTATGCTAATGAATATTCTAATCTGATGACCCTGATTTCTGACCGTTTGGCCATTCCTGGTTTTGGTTTATGCTGCGGTATGGGAAGCTGTGGAACCTGTATAGTGGAGATAGGCAGCCAATACACTTCTATAACGAAACCTGTTTTATCGTGCGATATTCGAGTGAATAACGAGCTATCAAATAAGCATGTCACAATCGCCGATCAGCCTTATTAAAAACGTCCGGATATTCTTCCCGTTATGTATCTGATTTAAGTCGTTGAAAGCCCAAAAAGCCTGATATCATTCACAAAATGTTTGGATATTTGTGTCGTTAGGAGTACAACGACAACTAAATGAACTTGTAAATCAAATGTTTACAACTTTTTGTTTTCTACCTCATGGCTGTGCACATTCGCACGAAAGACGGAATTATATCCTCAATTACCAAATAAAATTGGAACGCAAGTTTAGCAAATCAATCTTATGTGATGGAACTTATTGTCGGAAACCAATCAGATTCGAAATTCGTTGGTGTTCTTCAAAGATCTAGAGTATTCAATTAGTAATGGATCGATGCCAAATGTTGTGGAGCAGGGATGTTTTTTGTTGTTTTTAGGCATAAAGTTGTGTTAACCTGTAAAGG